>CAZMKZ010000011.1:0-4938 GCA_964567185.1 uncultured Thermodesulfobacteriota bacterium | reverse complement strand
CCGCCCCCATGAAGGGCATGAAGATGGGCAATATGAATTAGGTGGCCTTACGTTCTTTTGGAAAAGAGAAGGTCTTGTAGTCTTGTGGTTGGGTGGAGTGTAACGCAACCCTTCAAATACCCTTTGGAAAAAAATAAATGCTGAAAAAAATAATAGAATTTTCCATCAATAACAGGTTCCTCGTCATCCTCGCCACCCTCTTTGTCATAGCCTTCGGCCTCTACACCATGAGCCGGACGCCCCTTGACGCCATACCTGACCTCTCGGACGTGCAGGTCATTATCTACACGCCATTTCAGGGCCAGGCTCCGCAGGTAGTGGAAGAGCAGGTTACATATCCCCTTACCACGGCCATGCTTTCGGTGCCTCACGCCAAGGTGGTGCGCGGGTACTCCTTCTTCGGGTTTTCTTTTGTCTACGTTATTTTTGAAGACGGAACGGATATGTACTGGGCGCGGAGCCGTGTGCTTGAGTACCTGAACTTTGTCTCCGGCAGGTTGCCCAGCGGTGTAAACCCATCGCTTGGCCCAGACGCAACGGGAGTCGGCTGGGTATATGAGTACGCCCTTGTGGATAAGAGCGGTAAACACGACCTTGCCGAGCTTCGGAGCCTTCAGGACTGGTATATGCGTTACGAACTGCAGACCGTCTCCGGCGTATCCGAGGTGGCGAGCATCGGCGGTTATGTAAAGCAGTATCAGGTGGACGTGGACCCCAATAAGCTCACTGCCTTTAATATACCTCTGGAAAAGGTAAAGCACGCCATAATGAGGAGCAATAACGACGTGGGCGGAAAACTCCTTGAGATGGCGGAGCGTGAGTTCATGGTGCGTGGGCTTGGCTATATAAAGTCCATTGAGGATATAAAGAACGTCGCCATAGGCGTGGATTCGAGAGGCACTCCCATCACCGTGCGTGACGTGGCCTCTGTGCACCTCGGGCCGGAGCTCCGCCGTGGGGCCGCCGACCTTAACGGTGACGGCGAGGTGGCCGGAGGCGTTGTCATCATGCGCTACGGCGGCAACGCCCTTGAGGTGATAAATAACGTAAAAAAGAAGATAGAGACGCTAAAGGCGGGCCTTCCAAAGGGCGTTGAGATAGTGCCGGTATACGACCGCTCCGGGCTTATCGAGCGCGCCGTTGAGACGTTGAAGGGCAAGCTCGTGGAAGAGAGCATTGTAGTGGCCCTTATCTGCGTCATATTCCTTCTGCATGTAAGGAGCGCCCTTGTTGCCATATTCACCCTGCCCGTGGGCATACTCATGGCCTTTATCGTCATGTACTATCAGGGGATAAACGCCAACATCATGAGCCTGGGGGGTATTGCCATTGCCATCGGCGCCATGATAGACGGCGCCATCGTAATGATAGAGAACGCCCATAAGCACCTTGAGGACGCCGGTCCTGACAAGGACCACTGGCATGCCATCATGGACTCGGCAAAGGAGGTGGGGCCGGCCCTATTCTTCTCTCTCCTTATCATTACCTTCTCCTTTGTGCCTGTCTTTACCCTTGAGGCGCAGGAGGGCAGGCTATTCAGCCCCCTTGCCTTTACAAAGACATATTCCATGGCCGCCTCGGCCATACTCGCCGTCACCATAGTACCCATACTCATGGGGTACTTCATAAGGGGCAAGATCATACCGGAGCATAAGAACCCGGTTAACCGAGTGCTCCTATTTATCTACAAGCCTGTGGTGAGTTATGTCCTGCGGTTCAAAAAGACCTTCATGCTCGTGGCGCTGGTGGCCCTTGTCGTCACCGTCATACCCTTGAACAGGCTCGGCGGGGAGTTCATGCCGCCCCTTAACGAGGGCGACATACTCTATATGCCTACGACGCTTCCGGGTATCTCCATTACAAAGGCCAAGGAGCTCATGCAACAGACGGACAGGATACTCAAGACCTTTCCAGAGGTAGACAAGGTCTTCGGAAAGGTGGGCAGGGCAGAGACGGCCACAGACCCGGCGCCGCTATCCATGATGGAGACGACTATTACCCTGAAACCCACTGAGCAGTGGCGGCCGGGCATGACCATATACAAGCTCATGGACGAGATGAACCGCGCCATTAAGATTCCCGGCGTCACAAACGCATGGACCATGCCCATAAAGACGCGTGTGGATATGCTTTCCACGGGCATAAAGACCCCTGTGGGGCTAAAAGTCGCCGGAGATGACCTTAACGTCCTTGAGAAGATTGGTAAAGAGATAGAGGCAGTGCTGAGGAACGTGCCCGGTACGCTTTCTGTCTACTCGGAGCGCGTTGTGGGAGGCAATTACCTGGACTTCAATATTGACAGAGGCAGGGCCGCGCGGTACGGACTTACCGTGGGCGATGTGCAGGACGTGATTCAATCGGCCATCGGCGGCATGAACATCACCACCACCGTTGAGGGCCTCGAAAGATACCCCGTTAACCTGCGCTACGGCAGGGAACTCAGAAATGATATCCCGTCGCTAAAACGAGTACTTATCTCCACACCTACGGGCGCGCACATACCAATAGCGCAGGTAGCAGACATAGAGATAAAGAAAGGCCCGCCCGCCATTAAGAGCGAGAACGCCAGGCTTAACGCGTGGATATATGTGGACTTGAAGGGCGTGGACGTGGGCACATATGTTCAGAGGGCGCAGAAGATAGTAAACGACTCCATTAAACTGCCCCCCGGTTATACCCTCACATGGAGCGGCCAATACGAGTACATGCAGAGGGCCAAGGCGAGGCTCAAGGTCGTCGTGCCCCTTACGCTTGTCATCATATTTCTTCTCCTGTACCTCAACTTCAAGAAGGTGGGCGAGAGTATAATAGTCATGCTCTCACTGCCCTTTGCCCTTGTAGGGGGCGTATGGACGCTTTATCTCCTTGGTTACAACATGAGCGTTGCCGTGGGCGTTGGCTTTATCGCCCTTGCAGGGGTCTCGGCCGAGATAGGCGTTATCATGATCATATACCTTGATATGTCCTGCAAGGAGAGGTACCTCAGGGGGGCATTCAACTCACGCGCTGACCTGAATAATGCGGTTATGGAAGGGGCCTCGAGGCGCATAAGGCCCATTATGATGACGGTCTTTGCCATCATAGGAGGACTGCTGCCCATCATGTGGGGCTCGGGGACTGGTTCTGCCGTTATGAAGAGGATAGCCGCCCCCATGGTGGGAGGCATGATATCGGCTACCGTGCTGACTCTGCTTGTAATACCGGCCATATATACCTTCTGGAGAGAGAGGGAGTTTAATAAAGACGGGGGCAAAAAATGAGAGAGATAAAGGCGTATATAAGAAGAGATAAGATAGAGGATGTCATTGACGCCGTAATGAGCGCCGGTGTGGCGGGCTTTACGCTCACTGACGTATGCGGTATGGGGGCCGCGGCAACTGAGAAAAAAAAGTGGTCCATAGAGTACTGCAAGAAGTACTCGTCCGTAACAAAACTTGAGATTGTCTGCCATAATAAAGATGAGGCCTCCATTGTGGAGATTATCAGGGCAAAGGCATGGACGGGTCACAGGGGCGACGGCATGATATTTAGCGCACCCATCTCAGGGGCCGTAAGGATAAGGACAGGTGAAAAGGGAGATTGTGCCCTTAAATCATCTGATGAAGGCCAAGGGGAATAATCTCTTAATTTCAGGAGGCAGGAAATATGCGTAAGGCGGGATCAGCAGGGAAAAGGTCCGGAGCATACATCGGTATATTAACGCTTGTTATGGGACTGGTCTTTGTGATGGGCCTCTCAGGGACGGCGAAGGCCGAGGGCTCGGCCGATAGATATAAAGTTGACCCCAGCATAGTTTGTATGGTAACGGATAATGTTATGGGCAAGCCGCAGATACCCATAGAGGTTGAGGGAAAGACCTATTACGGGTGCTGCAAAAACTGTGTGGGAACCCTGAAGGGGGATCCCTCCATACGCGCTGCGAAGGATCCCTTTTCCGGTAAGATGGTGGATAAATCCAGCGCATTTATATTAGAGGGCCCCGATGGCGAGGCTATTTACTTCGAGTCCGCTCTGACGGCCAGTAAATTCATCGATTCCTTAAAGAAATGAGGAGTTGATCCCAAGGAGGCCACATTCATGATGTTAGCGTTACTTTCCGTCCTGCCCGGCATGGGGGCCATGGACAACATACACCCGCTTTTTGTCCATTATCCCATAGCCCTTTTCACTGCTTTTTTTATCGCCGAGTTTCTTGGCGTTGTTTTCAAGAAGGAACACTTCAGGTGCGCGGCTTCCTTTACCCTGTACCTCGGCACCATCGCCGCCCTTTTTACGGTACTCGCCGGCTACTACGCGGCGGCCACGGTGGAGCATTCTGAAGCGGTGCACGCCATCATGGAGAACCATGAGGGCTTTGGCGTAACCGTCCTCATAATTGCCGTTCTTCTCTCCCTGTGGAGGCTTTTTGTAAGGAGAAGGTTCTCTCCAAAGGCGCAGATCGTTCATCTTGTGATGGCCTTTGTGCTTGCCGTTATTGTCGCCCTCGGCGCGGACCTTGGCGGTCTCATGGTCTACAAATACGGCGTGGGCGGGCAGGCCGTAAGGATTGAGAGAGCAAGCGACAACGACGCCGGGCCTTCTCATGATGAAGATGTCATGAGCGAGGAGAGCGAGAGCGGCCATCATCATCACCATAGCCATAACCACCGGCATAGCCATAACCATGGGGGGTGAGCAAGACCTCCCTTCGCAGGCGATTAAATGTCCGGACTTCAAGAGGGAGCTGATATGGCAAAGGACCCTGTATGCGGGATGACCGTTGATATAAGCAAGGCCGCTGGAGATATCTCCTACAGGAAAAAAAAGTACTACTTCTGTAGCATGAACTGTAAGGAAAAGTTTGCCGCCAACCCCGGTGAGTTCCTCTCCAACGCAAAGAAAAAAGAGACAAAGAAAGCAAAGGCCACGCCCAGAGCCAAAGCCAAACCCAAAGCCAAA
>CAZMKZ010000010.1:0-43526 GCA_964567185.1 uncultured Thermodesulfobacteriota bacterium | reverse complement strand
AGGCACTTGTAGAGCAGATGGCAAAGGCGCTTGTTGATAACCCCGACGAGGTTCGAGTCGCCGAAGTAGAGGGTGAGAAGACCTCTGTCATAGAGCTTTCCGTGGCAAAGGAAGACCTTGGCAAGGTCATCGGAAAACAGGGCCGAACCGCCAAGGCCATGAGGACCATACTCACCGCCGCCTCTACAAAGCTCCACAAGCGCTGTATGCTTGAGATAATTGAATAAGGGAACCTCTGAAAAGATGGTCCCCATAGGGCGCTTTTCAACTCCACACGGGGTAAGGGGAGAGATAAAGTTCAGGCCCTACGAGGGCATTGAAGATTTTATCTGGGGCGAAGTTTTCGTAGTTATTAATAAGAGCCTGAGGCGTCTTGAGGTAGAGAAGGTGAGGGGGCAGACGGGTTATTTTCTCCTTACCCTCGAGGGTGTTACCCAGCGCGAAGAGGCCGCCACGCTTGCCGGAATCGAGGTATCCGTCCCTGAGACAGAACTGCCTGAACCTCCGGAAGGCGAGTATTATTATAAAGACCTTGTCGGCCTTGCCGTCCGCACCGATGACGGACAAGACCTTGGCCGCATAACCAGGGTCTTTTCCGCGGGACACGGAAACGATGTCTTCGAGATACAAGGCCCCCTTGGCGAGGTCCTTGTCCCCGTAATCGCGGAGACGATAAAAGAGGTGAACATGGAGGAGAAACTGGTTATTGTTCATCTCCTTGAGGGTTTGCTCGGTGAAGAATAATCTCTCATGAGATTTGATATTATAACCATTTTTCCTGATTTTTTTCCTCTGCCGCTGAGTTACGGAGTTACAGGCAGGGCCATTGAAAAGGGCATAATAAAAATTGAGGCCCATGATCTTCGGGCCTACACAACCGATGCCCGCCGCACCACCGACGATGCCCCCTATGGCGGCGGATGCGGCATGGTAATGAAGGTGGAGCCCGTGGCAAGGGCCCTTGAGGCCATAAGGGGCGGTTCTGATGATGCAAATGGCGGCAAAGACCGGGACCGGACAAAGGTCATCCTCACTACGCCGCAGGGAGAGCCTTTAACACAGCGCCTTGCCGGCGAATTTTCGCGCCTTGACCGCATAGTTATCATCTGCGGCAGATACGAGGGAGTGGACGAGAGGATACGGGACCTTGTTGACATGGAGGTCTCCATCGGTGATTATATACTGACGGGCGGCGAGTACCCCGCCCTTGTCTTCATAGACGCCGTGAGCAGGCTCATACCCGGCGTGCTCGGCTCCGGGGCCTCAAAGGAAGATGATTCCTTCTCAAGGGGTCTGCTTGAGTATCCGCAGTATACGCGGCCCCCGGAGTTTGACGGAAAATCCGTACCCGAGGTTTTGCTTTCCGGCAACCATGCCGCAATAGAGAGATACAGGAGAAAAGAGAGCCTCAGACGCACGCTTGAAAAGAGGCCTGAGTTGATAGAAGGGGCGCACTTGACGGCCCTTGACCGCGAGTTGCTTGCGGAATTAAAGAGCGAAGAAAAGGCTTAAAATACGAGGAGGTAGTATAAATGGGCATTATGCAGGAAATAGAAAAAGACCATATCCGCACGGACCTTCCGGAGTTCGGCCCCGGAGACACTGTGCGTATCAAGGTGAAGATTAAAGAAGGCGCAAAAGAGAGGCTTCAGCCCTTTGAGGGCGTGGTCATAAGAAAACGCGCCTCCGGCGTAAAGGGTACCTTTACCGTGAGAAAGGTCTCCTACGGCATCGGCGTTGAGAGAATCTTTCCTACCAATTCGCCAACCATACACTCCATCAAGGTCCTTAGAAGGGCAAAGGTAAGAAGGGCCAGGCTTTATTACCTTCGTGACCTTAAGGGCAAGGCGGCAAGGTTAAAAGAGCGCAGATAAGGCGGCGTTTTTTCGCAGTCCTTTTATCTGTTACAAGTATTCGAGTCGGCCCGCCTGTTTTTGCAAGCGGGCCTTTCTACCTTTTGCCTGTTATTTTTTCTTATTGAGAAAGGGGCGCACTGCCAGTGGATAGCCTGGAGTCTCAATTATCCCTTGATGGTTTTACCCGCATAGCCGGTCTTGACGAGGCCGGGCGCGGCCCCCTTGCCGGCCCCGTGGTGGCGGCCGCCGTAATCCTTAAAACCCCCCTTCCATTAGACTGCGGCATAGCCGACTCCAAGACACTCAGCCCCGCGCGGCGCGAACGTCTTGTCCTTAAAATCTTCAATCATTCTGTTTCCATTGGCCTCGGTATCTCGTGGCACGATGAAGTGGATAGCATTAATATACACCGCGCCTCCCTCAAGGCCATGGAAAGGGCCGTTGCCAGGCTTGACGTATCTCCTGATTTTCTCCTCATAGACGGAAAATTTCCCCTGAAGAGCATGGTCTCGCAGAGGGCCGTGGTGCGCGGCGACAGCATCTGCCTCTCCATAGCCGCAGCCTCCATAGTGGCAAAGACCACGCGGGACAGGATAATGGTTTCTTATGACCGGCTCTACCCGGGCTATGGTTTTGCCCGCCACAAGGGCTACGGCACAAAGAAACATCTCGATGCCCTCCTGGGCCTTGGCCCATGCCCCGTGCACAGGCGCACATTCAGGGGGGTCTTGCGGTAGCGTAACCCTCCCACTTTCTATTGGAAAAAAGAAAGTGAGACAAAGAAAACCAATATGGGTTGAGGCGTAATACCTTCGAACTTGCGCCCCGCGCCCTCCGGCACATGACAAAAAGAAAAGTGAGTCAAAGAAAACCAACTGGGGATGAACTCAAAACATTGAATATTCCTTTTGCGCCCCACGAGACTTAAAGTGGGACGGGCACCGCCAACCATTCAATTTCCAGGGACTGGACATGGGTTCTGAGAACATAAAAAAGGGCAAAAAAGGCGAGGCCCTCGCTGAAAGGTTTCTCAAGAAAAAGGGGTACAAGATACTTGAGAGAAACTTCAGGACGCGCTTCGGCGAGGTAGACATTATCGCACTGGACCGTGGAACCCTTGTCTTTGTAGAGGTGAAAGCGAGAAGCGGGCAGGGGTTTGGCTCGCCCATGGCGGCCGTTGGCGCGCGCAAGCAGTCTCACCTCACACTTGCCGCTAATATTTATATGGAGGAGCGCCGCATTGAGGATAGTCCCGTGAGGTTCGATGTGGTGGGCATACTCGGCGAGGGCGGGGATGCGAAGATAGAGCTCCTGCGAAACGCCTTTGATGCCGTAGAATAGGGTGGACGGAGTGGGGGGCAAAAACGGTCCTATGGTAAGTGAAAGAGTAGCCTGATGATGAATAACAGCAATATATTTTTTTGGGGTTTTATCTTCGGCGTCATTGGCTTCGGATATCTCACATATGGCATTAAGCAGAGAAAGGGAATTCCCTTACTTAGCGGCGTGCTCCTTAGCGGTTTTTCCTACTTTGTCTCAAACCTTGTTTTCATGTTTGTCCTCGGCGGGGTTTTCATGGCACTGCCCTTTGTTGTGAAGAGGCTGAGTGGGTAGTGTAGAGAGGTTATTGGGTTTTGGACAAAGGTGTGTATGGGCGGAATGAATTATTATATTACGGTGGGCCGCGCCCGCACTGCAAAGCTGTGCCCTGTTTGTACTCTGGTTTTAATTAAAGAGGTTTAGAACTGTGCCGTATTTTGGATAATAACGGCTTTGATGTCATTAAAACATTGATGCTTTAGCCTGCGATACCATCCAGCATGTCAATTAACAATCCATTTTTTTAGAGTAAACCCTCTTCTTGTATATCTCAAGCCCTGTAACGCATACCGTGAGCCAGAAAAGCCCTCCCGCATATCCCGCAAGAATATCGCTCAGATAATGAGTTTGAAAATATATCCTTGTAAATCCAATTAAAAAAACTATGAAAAGCGCCGCAAGTATAATGAAAACCTGGAGTTTCCATGACTTCATGTTTCTGATAAGAAAGTAAGCGATCATTCCATAGAATATCACCGAGATCATGACATGGCCGCTTGGAAAGCTGTATCCAGCCGATTCGACAAGCGGACTTTCCGGTCTGGGCCTGTGGACGAAGATTTTCAGCATAAGCACCAGAATGTTGCCTCCAAGCACAGCGGCAAGAAGAGCTATAAGGCAGTCAAATTTCTTTTTTATAAAAAAATAAATCGAAATCATGATACTACCTGAAAGAATAATTATAGCTCCGCCCAATTGAGTGAAAACGTTTACAGCTTTTGTTACTGAAGGCGTCCTGAAATAAAGAACATGCTCAATTACCCATCGGTCAACCAGAACAAGCGGATCACCGGTGAGTATGTCTTCGATTATTTTACCTAATATTATAATAAAAATTGCGCTCAGGATAAGTCCGAAGGTCAGGTGAAGACCAAGGTATTTTTTCGGTGAAAGTCTTTCTGTCAGGAACGTAACCATGGATGGATGGTTCCGGGTAAATGCCTTGAAACGCTGTGATGAAACAACGCGGCTGTATTTATCTCGGAACCATGAGTTAAACGCGATTTGCCTCTTAAGAAGGGCTTTGTAGAGATAGGCGAACCCAATAATCACGAGCAGAAGAAAAAAAGCAAAGATACCCGTCCTTCCAACCCACTTCTCAGCAGCCTTCCAGCTAAGAGCGAAAAAATACCCGAGCAGCGTAAAACTTGTTGCCCAGAGAACTCCGCCAGTTACGTTAAATACCAGGAATCTTCCGTAAGGCATTTTGGAGACGCCGGCGGCAAAGGGGGCCATTGCGCGAAAAAACCCGATGAACCTTCCGAAAAATATCGTTTTACCGCCATGTCTCTGAAAGTAGCTGACGGCCTTGTCGAGATGTTTCGCCTTAATGAAGAGAAATCTTCCGTGCCTTTTAAAATAATCCCTTCCGAAGACCCTTCCGAGACCATAACCTGCTGTGTCGCCCAAGACGGCTCCTAAACTGATGACTGTTATACAATCCCCGAGTTCAAGGTAACCCTGTGAAGCGAGAACACCCGCGATAACAACGATGCTCTCGCCCGGAACAAGGAGCCCGAGAAAGGCCGAGCTCTCGAGAAAGGCGGCAAGGAATACTATCAGGTAGCCCCAGGTTCCCAAAAGGGTGATAACGCTTACAGCTCTCTCAATCATATTAGGCCTCGACTTTTCGTCATAGTCCCTTGCACCTTTAAAAGATTTCTTTTATCCTTTCGATTTTCTATAATGATACCACAAATGCTACACCAGCCGAGCAGGATGGGTGGAGTAAAAAGTCACCCGTAAATTTATTCTGCAAGATGGCGGCACATTGAAACAGGCTGGCAGGGAAAGACAATGTGATGCGTTATGCTTCGCTCCACCAATCCCACAGGCTGCCGGCTCTTTTTTTTGTTGGGTTTCGCTTGCGCTCTAACCAACCCATGCAAAGACTTGCTGAAATAAAGGTAAATGACATGTCCGGAGAAGATTCCTTCATCTCATATCTGCTCGATATGTTAGACGACTTCGGCCCTGTACGGGCTAAAGCCATGTTCGGCGGGTACGGCATCTATCGCGGCGACATCTTTTTTGCCATTGTCGTTGATGGAACACTGTATATCAAGGCCGATGATAAAAACCGGAAATTATTCGAAGATAAGGCGCTGCCCCGTTTTTCATACAAAAGAATGGGTAAGGACTGCTTCATGTCCTATTACATGGCCCCTGAAGAGGCCCTTGAGGATAGGGATGAGCTGTATTATTGGTCGATAAAGGGATATGAGGCGGCGTTACGCTCGAAGAAGAAACCCAAATAATCACATCCAACCATGCGGGGGTGGAATCTGCCCGCCTTTTTCTTCAAATGCGTTGCATGGAACTTCGCTCTACACAGCCAGCGAGTCTATACCCTGCATTTATAGTATTGGAGAAAGAAATGGGGAAAAGAATGAAAATCATCCGGGGCTTAACGGTAGATGTCCGCCAAGGCGGAAAAAGATAGATTCATACTCTCAGGGAAATGGCATCGGCATATGCGGACGTTAGCATCTTAAAAAAAGCTTCCCTTTAATCGTCCTTCCCCGTTAATCCATGCAGGGTAATGTCTTTCTTTGCCATGTATTTCGCGCGGCGCAAAAGAGATTTTACGGCTATATAGGACTTGCCCCTGCGACTTTCGGCTGTCAGTATGATGTTGATGGTTTTTACGCTCGTTTTTGTCCACCTGAACTTATAGGGCTCCGCGCCTCTCAGGAAATCAAATTCCTTAAGCCCGGCCTCTATGGAGTCTCTGATGCAATGGCCCAGCAATACAGTGCCCACACTTTCTCTCTCAAATTCCGGGTCCATTCCAGTCTGATAATCAAAAAATTTGTTGCCGTACCTGAAGCCGTAAATCATGGCAACAGGCTTTGCATCGATATCCAGACTATATATTTTCAAGATACCTTTTTCATTGAATATCCGCGAGATCTCCTTATGAAAAGCGATCATCCTATCCTGGATAAAGTCACCCTTGTCCCCTATCATCTGTCTCCTTTTCTGGTGGAGTTCCAGGAGATTTTCCATGGCCTTTTCGAGATCATCCGAGGTCTCAAATACTGAGAACGTGGCGTTGTATTTTTTTTCAATATCCCTTGTCTTTCTTCGAAGGTTATATCTCATGTTCTTGCTCAGTCCATGAGTATAGGCTTCGTAACTCTCGGGCAGTGCAATATAAGGGCAGGTCGAGGCGTCGTAGATTATATAATCCGCCTTCTGAGCCTTCAAGACCTCTATAATCCGCTTGAAGCTCGTCGAGGATTCTGATATGTCACTGAGAAGGGCATAGTGCCAGCGATGCGACTGCTTTTCGATGTAATCAAGTATAATTTTTAAGACCTCTTCATACTGAGACTTGCAGACAATGAAGTCCACATAATCCGAACAAACCTCTTCGGTGCCCAGGTAGGTCAATACCTTTAGCGAGGCAAAATGGTATAAGTTATCCTCTTTTATGCAAAGTGGCGCAAGTCCAAGAAGCCTTCCTTCATCATCGCTAACCTTTACGATAAAAAGCTTCTTTCCCTTGTTGTAGTGCTTCCACCACGTGTACATCCACTCCCATGTCAGGCATAGATTATTGCTGGGGCTGTTTTCAAGGAGGATATTCCACTCGTCTTTGAGATTTTCGAATTCTTCGGCTGTGTTAAGCGTCTCTACTTTCATGGGCTTGTATGCGGCTTACGTTGTTATAAGGGTAGCTTTAGATATCAGGACTACGGCAACGGCATGAAGTCTCTTTAATTGTCCGGTACCTCCAACGGGCTTACATATGAGCCTGTCGGGGCCTCTTGCGCGCGCATCTAAAGGAGGCTCGAGAACGTGTTGCCCTCATGGGAGTTACCAGGGAAATTCAACGGCCTGGTGTGGATTGCCATATTAATAGGTCAGGATAAAAAGCTTATGCATCGACTCGGAATAGGCGCGGACTCTTATCAAATACTTGAAAATCATGACGTGCCGTTGAGGAGATGGTAACAGTGATTCAATAGCGTGGCTTCAGGTATTTAAGCCATTAGTCAATCATCGGCTTTTTTATTATAATGCTAAATAGTGCCGGGTGTCAAGAGACATGGCAGGCCGCGTAAGGGCATGAAATCCGGTATTTTTTTTGAGGTCATTAAATTTGACGGGTTTCGCTCTTCTGCCCGCCCCTCAACTATAAGGTGAGTGTGCCCGCCCCACAAATCATAAATCTTGAGCACTTTTATCCCTTTTAAATTCCAGGATTTATGTTAAAATCTCAAAAAGTACGGTCACGGAGACAAGGTTTTATTGATTTCATAAAAAACAGGAGGTACTCGTAATATGAAAAAAAGGTTTACAGCGAGGTTTTTACTGATTGCTATTGCCGTCTCATTTCTCACCTGCGCGCTTTTTGTCCCGCAGGCCGGTGCAACGGGGCTAAAGAAGGTAGTGGCGGTCTCCCGTTTTGAGAACAAGACCTCTTACGGCACGGGCGGGGCCTGGGACATCGGCAACGGCATGGCAGACCAGCTTACCGACGCCCTTACGCAGAGCGGCCAGTTTACGGTTCTTGAGAGGCAGACCCTCGGCGATGTCATCGGCGAGCAGGACCTCGCCGCAAGCGGCAGAACCATGAAGTCTAAGAGCGCACGCACAGGCAAGATTACGAGCGCGCAGATACTCATAAAGGGCGCGGTTACGGAGTACGCGCGTTCGAGCAGCGGCAGCGACACCGGCGTATCCGTCATGGGCGTGCACGTGGGCGGCAAGAGGAGCGAGGCCCATGTAGGCCTTATCATCCGCCTTATTGACACCACTACAAGCGAGGTCCTCGTCTCAAAACGTGTCGAGGGTAAGGCAAAGGCCGGTGGCTTTAGCCTCGGCCTCAACGTCAAGGGCGTTGGCTTCGGCACCAAGGGCTTTAAAAAAACCCCACTTGGCAAGGCCACGCAGATGGCCATTGACAGCGCAGTCGAGGCCATAGCCGAAGGGCTGAGAGACATCCCCTATCAGGGCAGGGTCATACTCGTAAAAGGCGGTAGCGTATACCTGAGCGCCGGAGCGCGCACCGGGGCCTCTGTGGGCGATGTATTCACCGTTTATTCCCTTGGCGAAGAGCTCGTAGACCCGGACACAGGCGAGATGCTTGGCTCTGAAGAGGAGAAGCTCGGCAAGGTGAAGATATACAGCGTAAAGGAGAAATTCTCCAAGGCACGGCCCGTTGGGACCCTTGAGGGAGTGGAAAAGGGAAACATAATACGCGCCCAATGATTGCGGGACGCTATTTTATCAAGATTACCGGAGGCTTAGATGATTAGAATACTTGTTGTGTCAGTGTTTATCCTTGGCCTTGGCTCCATGTACGGATGCGAGACCGTGAACAAGGGCGCGGAAAAGGGGGGCGAGGGCGTGGGAAAGGTCCTTCGCGTGCCCAACTCCGCCTCTGAGGGCGCCGCAGAGGGCTTGAGGGGCAAACCCGAGTCCAACCCCTATAACAGGTAGGCCAGGGAGTAAAAAACATGAGGTTCAGGCCTCTATGCAAGGTATGAAAGGGAATAGCCGGAGCCGCTCCCTGTAAAAGGCGTGCGGCTCCGTATTTCATGGATTTATGCCATGGGAAGGGCACAGGGCAAGGCAAATTCATATAAGATTTGCGGTGGAGTATCTTATCCGCGAAGGTTGTGCGTGAAAAACGGGCAGGCGCGCGCGTCCGGGGCGGAACTTACCTGAACCAGATTTCACCGCCGGTGCCGGTTTTACCTCCGCTATCAAAGGGAGATTTATCTATGATGGGCACGGGGCGAAGGGTCTTGCCGCGGTAGGTCTCGTACTTCAAGGTCTCTTTCAGCTCTTTTAACTTCCTGTTTTTAAGCGCCTTCATCTCTCTTACCATGAGTTCTATGCCTCTGGCGTCGTGGCTCTCCTTCAGCTTATTGATGGATGCTATCTGGGCATCGCTGTAGGTTTCCACTATGCTGTAAATCTTGTCGTATCTCTCCTTACCGGGCGTCTCTATCCAGCGGAGCGTCTTCAGCGCGGTTATGGTGTCGTCCTTTCTCCGGCGCATCTCAGTGAGGGTCTTCGAAAGCGCGTCGTCACGCTTGAGCTCACGAGTGAGGTAGAGTGTCTCATCAAAGAAACCGTCCACTAAAAACATGGCGCTCTTAACGCTTCCCATCTGCGCGAGAGCAGGCGAGGCCATGAGAATTATGAGTGCGACAAGCAGGTTTTTTTTCATGTACCAAGTATATAAGAGCTCAGGAAAAGTGTCAATATAAAGGAAGCCCCGGCCATTCATTGATTGTCATGGCCCTCCATGTATGATAAAAAAGACCATGCCCACTAAAAACAGGAGACTCTTCATAATTGACGGTACGGCCCTTGTTTACAGGGCCTTTCACGCCATACCCGCTACCTTCCAGACCTCGGCAGGGCTTCATACCAACGCCATATACGGCTTTACCCAATCCATCGCCAAGATTCTAAAAGACTACTCGCCCGAGTATATCGCCGTTTGTTTTGATATGCGCGGCCCTACCTTCAGGCACGAGGCCTTTGAGGGGTACAAGGCCACAAGACCCTCTATGCCGGATATCCTCTCCTCACAGCTGCCTTATATAAAAAAGGTGCTCTCGGCCTTTCAGGTAAAAACCCTTGAGCGCGCCTCCTTTGAGGCCGACGACCTTATCGCCACGCTGGCCCACAAGGCGGCAAGGGAAGCCAAAGATGTAAAAACCTGCGTCATCTCAGGTGACAAGGACCTCTATCAGCTCGTGCGCGAGGGCGCCGTTATCCTTGATTATCTCACGGGCAGAGAATATGAGACAGAAGACGTGGTTAAGAAGTTCGGCGTCTCTCCGTCCCTCATAAGAGACATGCTTGCCCTTGTGGGCGACAGCTCCGACAATATCCCCGGCGTAAAGGGCGTTGGCGTCAAAACAGCGGTGAAACTCATTAGCCAATACGGGGACCTTGATGAAATCTACAGGAATATCGACGCGATAAGCGCCGTAAAACTAAGGGAAAAACTCCTCAGGGACCGTGACATGGCCTTTCTCTCACGCTCCCTTGCCACCCTTGAGAGAGATGTTGATATTGACGTTGAGATAGAGGACCTTAAGTACGATGGGCCTGATTACGAGAGACTTGCCGCTGTCCTCAGGGAGCTGGAGTTCGGTAATATGCTAAAGACCCTGCTCTCCGAGGCCCCCGGCTCTGCGGAAGAAGAAGAGTCCGGCGATTATGCCGTTATAAATGATGAAAAAGACGCGGCATTGGTCCTCGCCGCCCTGAAGGCCGCCGGCAGTGTTGCCATTGCCCTGCTCATGGACGGGAACAGGGGCATTGCCGCCATATCCATGGCCGTGAGCCCTGCTCGCGCCTGGTTTATGCCCATGCGTGACGCCCTTGGGGCCGAGGTGGAGTGGGCAGTAAGACTCATGGACCAGATCCTTGAGGATAAGGATATACTAAAGCATACGGACTCCTCCAAAGAGTTATTCAGATACGCCTTGTCCCGGGGGCGCCGTCTGCTTGGTCTTGTGACGGACACGACCATAGCGTCATACCTGCTGAACCCGTCAAAGGCCGACCACCGTGTTGAAAGCCTTGTCTTCGAGTTTTTCGGCCAGATGGTAAAGGGCGTTGACGAGAAGGATTTCAATAGCACTGACCTGTCAAAAAAGTCCTGTAATATACTACAATTATCAGAAAAACTTAATGAGGCGCTTAAGGAACTCGGTCTCTATGGGCTTTACTTTGACATGGAACTTCCCCTCTCAGAGACACTCTCCGCCATGGAGCTTGAGGGCATTGTCGTGGACGCAGGGATGCTCCGGGAGTTTTCCAGTGAGCTTGAGATAAAGCTCGCCCATATTCAGGGCTCCATATTCGCCTCCGCTGGCACGGAGTTTAATATCAACTCCCCAAAACAGCTCTCCGAGGTGCTCTTTAAAAGGCTTGGGCTGAAACCCGTCAAGAAGACGAAGACGGGTTTTTCGACTAACGAGGGTGTATTGAGAAAGCTCTCCGCAAGCCATGAGGTCCCGGCGCTGGTATTGAGCTTCCGTGAGCTCTCAAAACTGAAATCCACCTATGTAGACGGTCTTCTTGAGCTCATAAACCCCCGGACCGGGAGAGTGCACACCACCTTTAACCAGACCGTCACGGCCACGGGACGGCTATCGAGCTCGCGTCCCAACCTTCAAAACATCCCCCAGAGGGGTGCGCTTGCCGGCCGCATACGCGAGACCTTTGTGGCAAAAGAGGGTTTTACGCTCCTCTCAAGCGATTATTCACAGATAGAGCTCCGCCTTGTGGCCCACCTCTCCGGAGACCCGGCGCTTATACGCGCCTTTGCCGAGGGTGAGGACGTGCATAGCACAACGGCCTGCGAGCTATTCGGATACGCCTCTGCAGGTGAAGTCCCCACGGAAATGAGAAGACGGGCAAAGGCCATAAACTTCGGCATCATCTACGGCATGGGTTCATACGGGCTCTCAACAGAGCTTGGAATCTCCATTGAGGAGGCCCGTGATTATATTGAGAATTACTTCTCTCATTATTCACTCGTCAAGAAATTCATCGACGATACCATAGATGAAGCCTCTGAGCGCGGCTACACCCTCACGCTTTTTGGAAGGAGAAGGTTTGTCCCCGAGCTTGCAAGCCCCGTGGAGCAGGTAAGAAACGCCGGCAGGCGCATAGCCATCAATACCCCTGTTCAGGGCTCAAGCGCGGATATCATAAAGGCCGCCATGGTACGCCTGCACAGGGCCATTGAAAAGAACGGTTATGCCTCGCGAATGATACTTCAGATACACGACGAGCTCCTCTTTGAGACCAGCCTCGATGAGTTGGAGGCCCTGAGCAAACTCGTAAAGGCGGAGATGGAGGGCGTGGTAGAGCTTGCCGTACCCGTACTCGTAAACCTTAAGCACGGAAAAAACTGGAATGAGGCCATGCCCCTCTGATGCCTCTTCCGGCAGGCGCTATGGCGCGCCTTAATAAAGGCTTGACCTGTCCATCCTGTGGAGATAAAATAAAACGTCACAAATATAAAAATTATAACTTTATCCATCCTTTCGAAGCCGAAGTTATTGTCCTTGTCTTAAGTGCCTCTTGAATTTCATTAAAAGCGGGTTATCATAGAGAATGCCGGAGTCAGACAGACCATATACCACAGGTGAAATAGCGAGCTTCTGCGATGTCACTATAAATGCCGTTAAAAAATGGATTATCGCCGGCAAGCTCCTTGCCTTCAGGACACCGGGCGGTCATTACAGGATTGAGAGGCATGATTTCAAGGCCTTTGTTGAAAAGTATAAGCTCCATATAAAGGACAGGATATTCAAGGGTCAGAAAAAGATACTCATTGTCGATGATGAGGAGCCTGTCGTTGAGTTCATCAAGGGGGTGCTTGAGGCCTCCGGCAGGGACTACGTCATAGATACGGCGCGCGACGGCTACGAGGCCCTTATCAAGATAGGCAGTTTCAGTCCCCGGCTCCTCATACTCGATATAATGATGCCCCGTCTTGACGGCTTCGAGGTCTGCCGCCGCATCAGGGCCGAGGAGAGCACCAAGGATATCAGTATCCTCGCCGTAACCGCATACGGCCGTGACGAGATGGAGAAGATAAAAAACTGCGGAGCTAATGTCTGTCTTGCCAAACCCTTGACCATGAAAGAACTGCTGCAAAGTGTAAGAAAGCTCCTGGGGTAATCCTCTGAGCTCAACTCATTCCCCCTTTTTCTTATATAATCATGAAAAAAAACCCCAAAGTCCGTTTCGGTATCGCCCTCGTAGTTCTCTTCTTTTTGTTGGCCATTATGGTAATCTCTGCCCTTGAATCCGTACTCTTCTACGAAAAATTTACCACGGTAGAGACCCTGGAGGTCCTTCACAACAGGATGAATCACATCAGCAGGGTTGTGGCGAGGCTTGGAAACACCCTTGATATTGTTGTTGTTGGACAGCGTTTTGAGCAGATTACCATAAATATCCTCCGTAACGACGTTGACCGTATAGATGGAGAGATAAACAAGATGCTCAAGAAGTACACGGGGAACAGAGTCATAGTAGCCAACAAGATATTGTCCGATGAGCTGAAGGGCCTGCCGAAAGAATGGCGGGAAGTATACAAGGACATGAAAAAATTCCGCGCTAACATGAGTAGCGACGAGGTCATGCTCATCCATAACGACATAGATGTGGACGTGCTTCTTCTCGATGAAAAACTCGACAAGATATCCGCGGGCATAACCTCGGGGCTGAAAGAGGTATTCACTGAGATAAAGATACTCCTGCTGGTTAGTCTCACGGCATTTGTCTCCATGCTCACGGTGGCCGCCATATTCCTGTATCTGAGATTTATATCTCCCATGAAAAAACTTGAACTCGCCGCCATAGCCATGGCCTCGGGGCGAGGCGAGAACAGGTTCAATAATAAGATGGGCGGTGTTTTCGGCAGGGTTGCCAAAGAGCTGAACACCATCCTTGAAGAGGCGGACCAGAGGGAGAGGGTGCTGGAAGATGAGATTGAGGGGCTTAAGGGGACGATAATGGGTAAGGAAAGGGCCATTGGCGCGCTCGGCGCCTTTTTTATGGAGTCGGGCAGGTCTTTTGACAGTACGATTCTCTTAAATGAAGCCCTTCAGAAGATTCTCTCCATGACAGGGGCCGATGGTGTCCTTGTTTACATATTTGAGGACAACCAACTCCAGTTAAAGGCCTCGGTCTGGGGAGGCGGAAAAAATTGCGTTCCGCCCCCCGTCATACCGGCTGATTCCATTGATGACGGAACGGGCGTTCCCGTGAAAATCAACGGCGCGGGGGCTCAGGCCCTTCGCGCAAAGGGCTCAAAGTGGATGAGGTCTTTTGCCATAAGCCCCGGGGAGACCGGCGATTATGGCCGCCTTATCATGCTCTTCAGCGATCCTCCCGATGAGGATAAGGACGGCTTCATAAAGGCCCTTGCCTCGGCCATGGGGACCTCCATCGCCTTTATAGAGAGGCTCCGGGAGGAGCATGATTCAAGGGAAGACTGTTTTACCCTTATAAACCAGCTTCCCCTGGGCATAGCGGTCTTTGAGAAGGACGGCTCCTGTGTCCTGGCAAACCTTATAATCAAGAGGTTTCTCGGGGCCGCTCAGGACTTTGATTTTGTCAGGGATTACAGGTTCACAGAGGACGATGTCCTTACCGCCCAGGAGCTCGTTACCACAATCAGCAAGGCATACGATGGTTTTGTGACGGAGTTTATCATTAACTACGACCCTAACCTTGTCAGGCGTTATGGTTTCAAGGGCGCGGTGAGAGACCTCCGTGTAAATTCCGTTCCACTATATGAGCCCGGCGGTAAGATTGCGAAGATAGCCCTCATATACGAGGATATTACCGTAACAGACGAGCCGGATAAAGGTGAGGATAACAAGCGTCTATGAGCTGGTTTTTCAGGGATATAAACATATCTCGAAAACTTGCCATTGTTTTTCTTGTAATGCTCTTCATGATGGGCATAGGCGGCGCTGTGGGGCTTTTTAACGCCACGCAGATTTTCAAGGTGACTAAAAGGCTCTATCTTGATTCTTTCAGGAGGGTTGAGTTTTTGGCCGGAGTAGAGGGCGAGCTGCTCTCTGCGCGGCAGGAGATATTCCTTTACGCCATGGTGAGGGACCCCGCATCAAGGGACTTTCTCAAGATTCGTGTCTTTGAGCGCAGGAAGACGATAGGTTCCATATTGAGCTCCTACCGCGCCATGGTGCTTACCTCAGATGATAAAGTCCTTTATGAGACTCTGCTGAGCGACCTTGATAAATTCTGGTGGGTTCATTCCAGGGTTCTATCCATATCTAATGCCGAAGACCGCGACAAGGCCATAGCCATCACACAGATGGAGGGGAACAAGACCTTTGCCGCGGCCATGAACACCCTGAAGACCCTTGAGGAGAGGTCCAGGAGCGAGGCCCTCTCATCCTATGAGCGCAGCGGTTATTTTTCCCGTATCATCATAGCGGTAACCCTGGCCTTTACCCTCTCGGCCATCGCCCTTGCCATCGGGCTCTGGCTCGCCCTCAGGCGCTCCATAGTAACGCCCATACTGGCCATTGAGAGTACGGCAAGGTCCATTGCCTCCGGGGACCTCAGCGGGCGCGCCCCTGTAATGAGCGACGACGAGATAGGTTCGCTTGCCGTGGAGTTCAACCGCATGTCAAAGAGCCTGCAGGACTATTACAGCACCCTTGAGAGCAGGGTGAGAGAGAGAACCGATGAGCTCCGTAGCGCCAATGAAGAACTGCACGGCAAGCAGAAGGAGCTTGAGCTGGCTAACATGGGGTTAAGCGAGGCCAACAGGATGAAGAGCCAGTTTTTGGCCAATGTAAGCCACGAGCTCCGCACACCGCTCAACTCCATCCTGGGCTTCTCGGAGCTTCTTTGCGAGAAGGCCTTCGGGAATCTGAACGAGAAGCAGTCCCAGTATGTTGAGTACATACATTCGAGCGGAGAGCACCTCCTGAGGCTTATAAATAATATCATCGATCTATCCAAGATAGATGTTGACAAGATGGAGGTAATGATGGAGCTCTTTCCCATTACCGAGGCTCTTGGAGAGGTGCTTAGCATTATAAGGCCCCTTGCACATGAGAGGAATATAACAATAGAGACCATGAGCGTTCCGGCTTCCCCGAAGATACGCGCCGACAAATCCAAGTTCAAGAAGATTATGCTAAATGTCCTCAGTAACGCCGTAAAATTCAATAAGGACGGAGGACGTGTTGAGATAGGCTGGACCGTCTCCGAGGAGACAATGGGCAGGGAGTTCAAGCGCTTTGTAACCTTCAGCGTCAAGGATACGGGTATCGGCATAAACGATAAGGATAAGGATAAACTGTTCAGGACATTTGAGCAGGTTGATTCCTCCTTTAACAGGGAGTACGAAGGCAGCGGCCTCGGCCTTGTGCTTACCAAAAGGCTCACCGAGTTGCATGACGGCCGGATATGGTTTGAGTCTGAAGAGGGCAGGGGGACTACCTTCTACATAAAGCTCCCTCAGGGAACGGACGAGATAGAACTGCCGGACTTTTCTGATTTCTTGCAGAACGACAAGAAAATCGAGGGCAAGCCCCTTGTCCTCCTGGCCAGCGAGAGCCCTGATATAAACCATCTTATTGAGATATATCTCTCCGACGGCGCTTATGATACGTTTGCCGTAACCGACAGCCTTGAGTTGCTGAACATGGCTATTGACAGGCAGCCCTTTGCCATCATCATGGGCATCAGCCTGCCCGGCAAGGACGGCTGGGAGGTATTGAGGGAGCTGAAGTCATATGAGCGTACGGCCCATATCCCCGTTATAGTAGTCTCCTCGTCCGAGGACAGTGAACTCAGCCTTGCCCTTGGAGCCGAGGCCCATATCGGCAGGTCCATTGACAGGTCCAGCCTGCTCACGGCCCTTGACGGCATAGGGAGCGCCCATGGCGCCCAAAGACCGCTAAAGAAGATACTGCTTGTTGACAACTCTCCCGCGGATATTAAAGATGCCGTTGAAGGGCTTGAGAGCAGGGGCTATGCCGTCTTTACGGCCAGCGCCGGGGCACGGGCCCTTGACCTTGTATCAGAGACCGGCCCGGACTGTCTGGTCATCAGGGCAGGCGCCGGGGAGGATGAAGAGGTCATTGAGTTTATAAGCAGGTTGCGCGCTCTTGCGGAACTAAAGGGAGCGCCTTTTATCTTACTGACACCGCAGAACTTACCGGACAAGATAGAAAAGGAGCTCAAGGCCTCGGGGACACGCGTCGTAACCTACGGGGAGCAGAAGACCCTTTGCGAGACCATATTAAGGTCCATAGAGAGTCTTCAATCCACATGAATCCATCATTTATCAGGCTTTAAAGGAGGGGGAGCGCAAGAGTGGAGCCCATGGGAATAAAGGTACTTATCGTTGAGGACAACCGCATGAACATGCAGCTTGTCAAGGATATACTCAGCCTTAACGGTTATGAGACCATTGGCGCAGGCGCAGGGGCCGAGGCCATAAGGCTCGTGGCCGTGGAAAAACCCGATATCGTATTGATGGACCTGCACCTGCCGGGAATGGACGGCATGACGGCAACAAGGATACTGAAGGCCGATGAGCGCTACAAAAGTATACCCATTCTCGCCTTGACGGCGGCGGCCTCAAGGACAGATAGGGAAGAGGTGCTTGCGAGGGGTTTTGACGGGTGCGTGGTAAAACCCATACAAAAGGAGCTTCTTCTTAATGAGATAAGGTCTTTTACATCAGGGGAAAAAAGGTCTTAAGAGGCCCTTTTTCTCGTCTTAAGGTCTCTGATGATATCTTTTATCTTCCTGTATTCCCCTGTTTCGCATCGGCCCCTTCCGAAACGTACTTTCTGATATATCTCCGTGACCTCTCTTACGCCGGGGCGGCTGACCCTGTTGGCAAATTCCATGGCCGTCTCGGAGATCTCTTTTTCCAGACCCTTCTTCTTGAGGATTTTAAGCATCTCAAGATAAAAGGAGGGTATCTTTGAAAGAGACGGCCTGCTTCTGTGCTCTCTGCTCCTTACGATGAACAGGGCCGTAAAAGCGGCAAGGAGCAGGGCGAGCAGGAATTGCTGCCTTGCGGTCCTGTAAGCCAATACGCCGTGGAGCCCCTCTCTCAGCCCTTCTATGAGATGCCTTCCGCTCTCATGGAAGGTAAAGGCAAGCCTCCTCTGGTCCGTGGCAGTGTAGTTAACCACATATCTGTTCCATTGCAGGTGCAGGTAATCTATATAATTGGAAAAACCGGTGCCGCGCATAAGGGGCGAGAGCCCCTCGGCAGGCGTGGCGTCGGCCCGTACCCAGCCCGCCGAACCTCCGGCGTATATCTCGGCCCAGCTGTGCGCGTCGCTCTGGCGCACTATAAAGTATTTGCCGCTGCTGTTCCACTCGCCTTCGAGAAAACCCGTGACTATGCGTGCCGGTATGCCTATGGACCTTGATAGCAGGACAAAGGCCGTTGAGAAGTGTTCGCAGTATCCCTGCTTCGAGTAGAAGAGAAAATCCTCTATGGGGCTATGGCCGGGGCTGGTCTTCGGGTCAAGCGAGTATGTGTAATTGCTTTTAAGGTATCTCTTTATCATGGCGGACTTCTCGACGACTCCCGTGCCCTTTGCCGTAATCTTCGTGGCAAGGGCCCTGATGCGTTTACGGAGCGATGTATCCATGTATGAGAGGTCTGTAAAGGCCGTCATATCCCTACCCTCGGCAGGTCTTCTGGCCGCAGGCGATGACCAGACCCTGTACTCCATCCTTGACAGCGCCGGGGATGGAAGGTAGATCGTGCCTGAAGGGTCTGTCCAGAGGTTCTTGAATCTGCCTGATACCCGCACGGCGCGGGGCATGGTGAAGAGCACATTGGTATTTAGCGGCTCAAGCAGTATCCTCTCTTCCATGACCTTGCCCCGCGGCCTCACGTCCAGAACAAAGTCTTCCGCCCTTTTTTTTACCAGTCTTTCTTTTGTCTTGCCCCTGTGCCAGGCCTTGCCGTCATAGGCCGAGAGCGTGGTGCCGCGGAAATAAAGGGGGCCGTGGGGCCTTTTGTTTTTTCCCGGAAAATCAACGCGCATAATCACGGTGGGGTCCTTCTTCACGGGACCAAGCGCGCCGAGGTCAACGGAATCGGAAAAACCGACGACCTTTACCGCGTCCGTGTTCTTATGCTGAAAAAAACCAGCCTCCATCCTCGGAAGTATCATGAAGAGCATGAAGGTCATGGTGATGGTGACGCTTGAAAGCACAATGGCGTATACGATGAATGAAAGATCGAAGAGGCCTCGCGGCGGCTCGGCGCCGGCGTTTTTACCTATCTCGAACTCCTTCTGTATGGTGATGGATATCATGGCGAAGATACTGCCTATGATAAAGAAGAGCAGGACGGGGAGAAACAAAAAGCTCACTGTGGAGGCCGCGGCGGCGAGTATCTGAAAAAAGACGGTTCCGTATATTATTACATAGTCCCTGTTGCTGTGCAGGTCATAGAGCTTGGCCGTCAGGAGCAGGCTGAGAAAACGCGCGGCGCTTGCCGTGAGGTTGCGTCCACCCCAGAAGAAGTCGGCCAGAAAGACAATGAAGATGACAACGGCTATGACATTCCACATACCCCGCGGTATGATATGGTTCTGCCATGACCTTATGACAAGGCTGAGGACAATTCCTCCGCCCATGAAGACGATGAAAACAGGGCTTACCCCTCCTACGAGGGTAACGGCATAAAGCCCGAGCAGGGCCATAAGGTGTGTGATGATTATCATGTACTGAGAGAGTTTCATGAGTGGCGCACCGTTATGGAGGGTCTGCCCCGGCCTGCGGGTTTTATCAATGCGAGAAATTCAAGCATTTTGTGTAGATGGGCGCTTCCCCTGGACTCCGCAATGGCCCCTGAAAGGGTCTCAAGCCCCACGGACCAGCCCTGTTCAATGAAGAAGTTCACCATGCCCGCCGCCTCGTCTATCTTGAGCTCGAAAAGATTCTCTGCGCCTTCTTCAGATATGTTCTGAAGAGAAATGACAAGACTCCTCTCGGCCTCTTGCTCGAATTCCTTGACCATGAGGTTATCTGACCGGGCGGCGGACTTCCAGTGTATGTGGCGGGCGTCGTCGTGCTGTGTGTACTCGCGTATATTGTATAACTCCGTGCCTGAGCCGCGCGTTGAGGTGGAAGCGCCCCTTTTTGAGAGAATGCCGTTAAGTATATTTACATCCCCCGGGGGTTTAATGGAGGGGTATACGAGGATTGTCTCCGGGTGGATAAGTTTTTTTGATTTCAGGAAGAGACCGAAGGGAAAGGTGGTGGTAATTTTAAAGCCCTTGAGCTCAATCAGACCGCGCGCGGTAAAGGTGTTGGTAAGGGTAGAGGAGTATGTGGCCCCGGCTCCTACCTTTACCACATATGAGTGGGTGTCGGGGAGGCCCTCGCAGGGGAGTTCGTAGACCCTGAAGCAGAGCGAAGGTATTATTTTTTTACTGTTGGTAATATTAAGGGATGTAGAAAAAGGGGTACCCTTGAAGAAGGTCCTCGGTTGAGTTCTTGTTATCTTCAGCCCCTTCATGGTGAACTCCGACATGAGGCCGGAGATGATGATAAGGGAGAGCAGGGTGGCGAGGACGAGATAGAGGAGATTATTGCCCGTGTTAATGGCAATGGCACCTGTTATGAGGACGGCGGCGATATACCATTTGCCCTCACGCGTGAGTATGACGGTGCGCGGCAATCTCACAAAGCGCCTCAAACCCCGGGGTATGAAAGAGCCGCCCTTGAAATGCAACCGCCTTTGCCGCGCGGATATGCCTTTTGAGATACTCATTGTTATACGGGTACTATGGCTTTTTCAATTATTTCGTGGATAATGGCCGCGTTTTCAGCGAGCTCTTCGCCGCGGGTGCCATGGTTGCTGACTATGCGGTGGGAGAATACGTTTACGGCGAGGGTCTTGATGTCGTCGGGGGTGGCGTAATCCCTGCCGGATACAATGGCGTGGGCCTGGGCGCACCTGTAAAGGGTCTTTGCCCCGCGTGGGCTTACACCGAGACGGACATCCTTGCGCTCTCGTGTAGAGCGCGCGATGGTGAGTATGTAGCTTACAAGGTCGTCGTCCACGCGAACGCGGGAGGCGGCCTCCTGCATGCCGATGATGTCCTCGGCGTCCACAACCGGGGAAATGGCCTTCAGGGCCTCCGGTGCGCCGGCTGAGATGATTATCTGCCTCTCGAACTCCGCGTCCGGGTAGCCTATCTTTACCGAGAGGGTGAACCTGTCAAGCTGTGATTCTGGAAGGGGAAATGTGCCGGAAAAATCCACCGGGTTCTGCGTCGCCAGAAGCATGAAAGGCTCGGGCAGCATATGCGTCACACCATCCACGGAGACCTGACGCTCGCTCATGCCCTCAAGCAGGGCGCTCTGCGTCTTGGGGGTTGCCCTGTTGATTTCGTCGGCGAGTACGAAGTTGGCGAAAAGAGGTCCCTTTCGGAACTCGAACCTCTGCTCCGCCTGATTGAATATGGTTACGCCCACTACGTCCGATGGAAGGAGATCGCTGGTGAACTGTATCCTCTGAAAGGCGCAGTTAATGCTCCTGGCAAGCCCATGTGCGAGGGTGGTCTTTCCAACGCCGGGTACGTCCTCGATGAGGAGGTCCCCCCTTGAGAGCAGGGCCGTAAGGGCTATATTTATAATATCGCCCTTTCCGAGGAGCACCTTCTCGAGGTTATTTCTTAGTGATTGCACCTGTGCGTACGCTCTGGAGAATTCCATAGTGTCTGATTATATCAGTTTATATGACCTTAGGTCAATGTTTTATAGCATATGCCATAATATTGTTTTAAGGCGCTTTGGCGGGTCTGTGATGAGCAGGCCCATGGCAGGATAATTGCATTGAAATTATCTGGTGAGGGAGGATTCCGATGTTCAATCCCTGAGTATGATATTGAGCTTTTTTTTTAATGTGTGAAGGAGTGGCCGAGCCATATGCTTGACATACTGCTTGCCGTGAGAGAACCGGAACGGGGCCTTGCGAGGGCCCTGCATGGGCACAGGGTACGCACCCTTGCGAATAATCAGGACGCGGCCGCGGCCCTCACAAGGGAGACCTGCGACGTAGCCATCATAGAGGGCGGCCTTGAAGACCTCAACACCCTCAAGAGACGTGACCCCAGGGTTGAGGTAATTCTTGTGGGCAAGGCGCCTTCCATCGCTCTTGACGCCATGCGCGAGGGGGCCTCGGCTTTTTTCACATATCCGCTCCCCGTAAATTCTCTAAAGGAGATGGTCCTGAAGATTGACAAGCTCAACATGGACCGCAGGGAGACAGGCGAGCTTGAGAAAAACCTCAGGGAAAAGTACAGATTAGACGGCATTGTGGGCAGAAATATCCGCATACTCGATATCTTCAACTTTGTCCGCAGGATTGGCCCCTATTACAAGACCATAACCATTGCCGGCGAGACCGGCACCGGTAAAGAGCTAGTGGCCCGCGCCATACATTCATCAAGCCCTGTCTCTGGCAAGCCCTTTATCGCCTTTAACTGCGGCGGTCTTGTGGAGGACCTTGTGGAGTCCGAGCTTTTCGGACACAAAAAAGGGGCCTTTACAGGGGCCGTGACGGATAAGGCCGGCCTCTTCGAGACAGCAGGTGAGGGGACACTCTTTCTTGATGAGGTGGCCGATATGCCCTTGAAGGTTCAGCCGCACCTGCTACGGGTCCTTGAGAGCGGCGAGTACCGTCGTCTTGGCAGTAACAGGCCGAGAAAGGCGTACTGCAGGATAGTGGCCGCCTCCAACAGGGACCTTGGCACGGAGGTAAAAAAGGGCAGGTTCAGAGAGGACCTCTACTACAGGCTTTCGGCAATCTCGCTCAAGATACCGCCCCTTAGAGAGAGAAAAGACGATATTCCGCTGCTCTTCCGTCATTTTCTTGACGAGTTTAACAAAAGGACGGACAGGGGGGTAAAAGGCATCTCACGGGAGGCACAGGAGCTTCTTCTATCACATGATTGGCCGGGCAACGTGCGGGAGCTGAAAAACGCCGTGGAGCGGGCGGCAATGCTCACGGATGATGACTTTATCCGTCCGGCGGACCTCTTTACAAGCGATAGCGGCCCAAAGTGTGCCCTCTCAACAAGGGTAGCGACGCTTAACAGTGTGATAAAGGAGCACATCGGAAAGGCCCTTGAGACATGCGGCGGCAACAGGACCAGGGCCTCCCGCCTTCTGGGCATAAGCAGGCGGGCCCTTATAAGAAAGATAGAAAAATACTCGCTTACCTGAAAATACAAATCCGCCCGGATTCCTGACGCATGAATACTTAATTTCAGGTATAAATAAATACCTGTAACGTCTCAATATGTAATACTAAAAATCTTTCTCTAAAAGGAGTGCGGCACTGCCCATATTCAGAGGGGCAGGGGCCTGTTTTTTTTGCCCTACCACGGTTTCATTAAATTCTTGACTCTTTTTACAGGTATGATAGAATCCAAAACTTGTGAATCTGCGCGGGAGTAGCTCAGTTGGTAGAGCGCAACCTTGCCAAGGTTGAGGTCGCGGGTTCGAGACCCGTCTCCCGCTCCATAAAAAGCCGCAATTAAAGTCTTCCATAATACAACTTTTTAGCCCTCCCACCTCTCACAAGAGGTCTATCTGATGAAGTTGCAGGACAAGATGGGGCTTTTCAAGTCCTATATTGCGAATAAAGGGCTTAAATCAACAAACCAGCGCGATTTTATCGCTCTTTCTTTTTTCAGGATTCGCACGCATATAAGCCTTGATGAGCTTTACAGAAAGGTAAGGAAGAAACAGCCCGGCATAGGATACGCCACGGTATACAGGACGATGAAGCTCCTTACCGACTCGGGGCTCGCCGTAACAAGGCAGTTCGGAGACGGCCAGACAAGGTATGAGAACCTCCTCGAAAGCGGTCACCACGACCACCTTATCTGTTTGAAGTGCTCAAAGATAGTAGAGTTTCAGAACCAGAGCATAGAGGACCTTCAGGTCAAGACAGCCTCTCACTACGGTTTTACAGTAATCAGCCATAAGCTCGAACTTTACGGATACTGCGCGGACTGCTCCTGATTTTTTTTAACTTGCAAATGAAATTGAAAGTTATTATCATTTATTGATGACCAATTCAGAATTGAATAAAAATGGGAAAACCCGGGGGCCTCTTGTACTTGTAGGCAACCCCAACGTGGGCAAATCCGTCATCTTCGGCGCCCTTACCGGCAGGTATGCCACGGTCTCCAATTACCCCGGCACCACCGTAGGCGTCTCAAGGGGAAGGGCGCGCCTTGCCGGTATTGAGAGGGAGATAATAGACAGTCCCGGCGTTAACAGCCTTGTGCCCGTAAGCGAGGATGAGTGCGTAACAAGGAACATACTCCTTAAAAGGGACAGTGCCTCGGTCCTTCATGTCCTTGACGCCAAGAACCTCGCGAGGGGGCTTCTCATAACCCTTCAGCTCATGGAGATGGGCCTGCCCATTGCCCTTGCCCTTAACATGTACGACGAGGCCGGGCAGAGGGGAATCAAAATCGACCTCAAGGCCTTGAAAGAGGCGCTCGGCTTAGAGGTCATACCCACCATCGCCACGCAGAGGTGGAACCTCGATAAACTCAATGCCCTGCCCGAACTCGTCCGCCTGAGGCCCTGCGGCGTCACCTACCCGGCCCCCGTGGAAAAGGCCATTAAAGAGATAAGCGCGCTCTTGCCATCTGCCCCCATTTCAGCAAGGTCCATCAGCATCATGCTCCTCTCGGAGGATGAATCCCTTGACTCATGGCTTAACGAAAAGCTTAATGCAGAGACCGTCAAGAAAATCTACGGCATATGTCTTGCCCTCAAAAGCGTGTATCAGGAGCCCCCAGGCTATATCATAAACAGGGCGCGTAAAAGGGTAGTCGACCGCATCGCCTCAAAGGTCCTTTCCAGAGAGAGCGCAAGGGGCGGCCGCATATCCACCTTCATAGGCCGGTATTCCATGCACCCACTCTGGGGCATACCTGTCCTCGTCTTCGTGCTCTTTATCCTCTACGAGTTCGTGGGCGTCCTTGGCGCGGGCATACTCGTTGACTTCGTGGAGAGGATTATATTCGGCGTGTACCTGAACCCCTGGGCCACAAGGGTTGTGGAGTACGTCCTGCCCTCCGGCCTCATACACGACCTTATCGTGGGACCTTACGGCCTTGTCACCATGGCCCTTACCTATGCCATAGCCATAGTCCTGCCCATTGTGGGGCTCTTCTTTTTCTTCTTCAGCATCCTTGAAGACTCCGGATATCTGCCAAGGCTCGCCCTCATGGCCGACAAGCTCTTCAAACTCCTCGGTCTTAACGGCAAGGCCGTCCTGCCCATGGTCCTGGGCCTCGGGTGCGACACCATGGCCACCATGACCACAAGGATACTGGAGACGAAAAAAGAGCGCGTCATCGTAACGCTTCTCCTCGCACTGGGCGTGCCCTGCTCGGCGCAGCTTGGCGTAATTCTGGGTATGCTGGCCTCTGTATCGCTGGCGGCGACGCTTATCTGGGCGGGCATGCTCCTTGGCGTAATGGCCCTTGTGGGCTTTCTGGCCGCACGAATAATAAAGGGAGAGACCTCGGACTTCATCATAGAGATACCTCCCATAAGACTGCCCATGGCGTCCAACGTAGCCCTTAAGACCCTTGTGCGCGTGCAGTGGTACCTGAAAGAGGCCGTGCCGCTCTTTGTCCTCGGCACATTTATCCTCTTTGTCCTCGACAGGAGCGGGGGCATTGTGTTTTTGCAGAAGATTGCCTCGCCGGTTATCGTGCATTTTCTGGGCCTGCCCGTTGACGCCACACAGGCCTTTATAATAGGTTTTTTACGGCGCGATTACGGGGCCGCGGGGCTACTGGACCTTCAGCGGTCCGGACTCCTCAACCACAGGCAGGTGGTGGTGAGCCTCGTCACCATGACGCTCTTTGTACCCTGTATAGCTAATCTTCTGATGATAGTAAAAGAACGGGGGCTGAAGACGGCCATCTGGATAACGCTTTTTATCTTTCCTTTTGCCGTTCTCGTGGGCGGGGGGCTCAATTACGTTCTGAAGATACTCGGAACCGTTTTGTAAGGAGGTCGAATGGATCAGCAGAAGGCCATAATCGAAGAGACCCTTGAGTTTATCTGGGCGGAAAGAGAGGTGGGGCGCTCTTCCATAGCTCAGCTCCTTGAGATTAAGGAGATACGCGAGGCCGGTGTGGATATGTCGGTCATCAATAAGATGGGCAAGCAGGGGCTCATATACATAAGAGGCGACGACGTAGCCCTCTCCGATAAAGGCGAGGAACTGGGCAGGCTGGCCATAAGACGGCACCGCCTCGCCGAGAGGCTTCTTACCGAGGTCCTTGCCGTCAAGGAGGCAAGCCTTGAGGACGAGGCCTGCAACTTCGAGCATATTCTCTCAAAGGGCGTTACGGACAGCATATGCACCCTTCTGGGCCATCCTCCGGCCTGCCCCCACGGCCATCCCATACCACGGGGAGAGTGCTGCCTGAAGACACGCATGGAGCTAAAACCGCTGGTAAAACCCCTTATAGATATCAAGGGAGGGGAGAGGGCCAGGATAGTCTTCATCATTCCATCGGCTCATTCAAGGCTTGATAAACTCTCGGCCATCGGGCTATTTCCCGGCAGTGTCATAAGGGTTCACCAGAAGAGCCCGGCCTTTGTCCTTGAGCTTGGCGAGACCACCATCGCCATTGACAAGGATATCGCAAGGGAGATTTACGTGAGGGTGGTGAAGTAAAGGGGGGGATTACCATTTTTTTAGGGCCGCAATTTCCGTTAATTATAGCCTGGTAGGTTGGGTAGAGGTACGAAACCCAACATCTTTCAATGGATTAATTTGCCGGGTTTCGCTTCGCTCACCAAAATATGCCACCACACGGCCCTGTAAATGGCGGGCAAAGTTTTGTAGATACTGTCTTGCTGTCAAGCCAAAAGGGTTACATTCCAGTCTTGTAGGGTGGGCACAGCCCACCAAAAAAAATCTTTGCGGCCCGCTAAATGGTGGGCAGTGTCCACCCTACCGAAAGAGAGCAAGTCAAAAAAACGTGAAATTTGGGTGTAAAATATTACGCTGATATGTTATTTTTAATAAATGCACCATAGCAAATTCGTACACCTCCATCTCCATACGCAGTACAGCCTTCTTGACGGCGCCATACGTCCCGACGCCCTTGTGGAGCAGGCCCGTAAATTCAAGATGCCCGCCGTTGCCGTCACTGACCACGGCAACATCTTCGGGGCCGTGGAGTTCTACGAGAAGGCCATGAAGGCCGGCATTAAGCCCATCATAGGGTGCGAGACCTATATCGCCCCCATATCCATGCTCGATAAGACCCCTCCTTCAAGGAGCGGCGCGCCTACAAAGGCCTTTCACCTCATACTCCTTGTAAAAAACGCCATTGGATACAAGAACCTCTGCAAGATTCTCACAAAGGCCTATACCGATGGTTTTTACTACAAACCCCGCATCGACAAGGCGTTTCTCCGTGAGCACAACGAGGGGCTTATCGCCCTTGGGGCCTGCCTTCAGGGAGAGGTGGCCTTTTACGCCCTGCGCGACCAGATGGACAAGGCCCTGAAAGCGGCAGAGGAGTATAAAGAGATATTCGATAACAGGCGCTACTTCCTTGAAATTCAGCCAAGCGGCATCCCCGAGCAGGTTAAGGTGAATTCCCTGCTTATAGAGATAGGAAAAAAACTGGATATCCCCGTGGTGGCCACCAATGACTGCCACTATCTTGAGAAAAAAGACGCTAAAATCCACGATGTCCTTCTCTGCATACAGACGGGCACCACGGTGAACGCCGAAAAAAGGATGCGTTTTCCGGCGGACGAGTACTACATGAAGAGCCCGGAAGAGATGATGGAGGCCTTTAAAGACGTGCCAGAGGCCATATCAAACACCATTGAGATAGCCGAGCGGTGCAACTTCGAGATGACCCTTGGAAAGTCCTACCTGCCGGATTTTCCCCTGCCTCCCGGCCAATCCCTTGACAAAGTAATAGAAGAGCAGGCCCGCGAGGGCCTTGAGCGCAGATTCCGCACCATGAGCGAAAAGGGCATTGACGTTGAGCCCTTGAGACTGCGCTATCTTGAGAGGCTTACCCGTGAGCTTGATGTCATAAAGGGCATGGGTTTTCCCGGATATTTTCTTGTGGTCTCGGATTTCATCAACTACGCCAAATCGAAAAATATCCCCGTGGGGCCGGGCAGGGGGTCTGCGGCAGGCAGTCTTGTGGCATATTCCCTGGGCATTACGAGCATAGACCCCATTGAGTATAACCTGCTCTTCGAGAGATTCCTGAACCCGGACAGAATATCCCTGCCTGATATAGATATAGACTTCTGCTTTGAAAAACGTGATGAGATAATAAAATACGTAACGGAAAAATACGGCGTTGACAATGTGACGCAGATAATCACCTTCGGCCAGATGAAGGCCCGCGCCGTCATAAGGGACGTGGGCAGGGTCCTTGATATGCCTTACAGCGAGGTGGACAGGATTGCCAAGCTCATACCAAAAGAGCAGAATATTACCATAGAAAAGGCCCTGAAGATGGAGCCTAAACTTAAAAAACTCGTAGATGGCGACAGCCGCGTGGCCGAGCTTATCGAGTACTCACGGGCCCTTGAGGGCCTGCCGAGGCACGCCTCCACCCATGCCGCCGGCGTGGTCATCTCCAAGGAGCCCCTTGTAGAGTATCTACCCCTTTACAAGGGTCAGAAAGACGAAGTAATTACAACGCAGTTTGCCATGAAGTACGCCGAGAAGGTGGGCCTTGTGAAGTTTGATTTTCTCGGTCTCAAGACACTTACGGTAATAGACAAGACCATAACCATGGTTAGGGAAAACAGGGGCGAGACCCTTGATATGGACTCCATAGACCTTGCCGACAAAGATACCTACCAGGTCATTGCCTCGGGAGAGACGAACGGCATATTCCAGCTTGAGAGTTCGGGCATGAAGGATATGCTGAAAAAACTTAACCCCGAGTACTTTGTGGACCTCATAGCCGCCGTTGCCCTCTTTCGTCCCGGCCCTCTGCAGAGCGGCATGGTTGACGATTTTATCAAGAGACGGCACGGCAAGGTGCCCGTAAGATACGAGATACCCGAGCTCAAGGATATACTGGAAGATACCTACGGCGTAATCATCTATCAGGAACAGGTCATGGAGATAGCGCGCGTCATCGCCGGGTTCAGCCCCGGAGACGCCGACCTTCTCAGAAAGGTCATGGGCAAGAAGCTCACGGACCAGATGATTGTTTACAGGAGAAAGTTTCTCGACGGCGCGAAAGAGCGCAAAATTCCGGCTAAAAAGGCGGAAAAACTCTTCGAGCATATATCAAAGTTCGCCCTCTACGGTTTCAACAAGAGCCACAGCGCGGCCTACGCACTTATAGCGTACCAGACCGCCTACCTGAAGACCCATTACACCGTGGAATTCATGGCCGCCCTCATGAGTTCCGAGACGGGAAATACAGACCAGGTGGTGAAATACATCAACGAATGCAGAGACCTTGGCGTGCCCGTGGACCCGCCTGATGTAAACGAGAGCCAGAAGGATTTTGCCGTTCGAAAGGGCAGAATCCGTTTCGGCCTCTGCGCCGTAAAAAATGTCGGTCTCTCGGCCATTGAAGAAATACTCTCTGTGCGCGGCGATGGACCCTTCGAGTCCATGGTGGACTTTCTCTCAAGGCTTTCCACGCGAAAGGTCAATAAAAAGGTTACCGAAAGCCTCATAAAGTGCGGGGCCTTTGATTTTACCGGTACGCCGCGGCCCGTTCTGCTCGCCTCCATCGACTCCATGATAGAGACGGCACAGGGCGTTCAGCGCGACCGTGAGATAGGGCAGGGCTCCATATTCGATGTCCTCGGAGGCGGCTCGTCTGGGGCGCCCATGCAGACTCATGTTAATCTTGTAGAGGCTTCCCCGTGGACAGAGAAGGAGCTTCTGGCCGCTGAAAAAGAGACCCTTGGTTTTTATTTTACCGCCAACCCCCTTGACGGCTTCAAGTCTGTGCTGGAGCTCAATACATCCTCTTCCATCTCGGCCCTGAAAGAGGCGCGGGATAAAAGTTCCGTTATCCTCGGCGGCATGTGCGTGGGCCTTAAGGAGATAACCACAAAGAAGGGGCAACGTATGGCCTTCATGCGCCTTGAGGACCAGACCGACGGCGTGGAGGTAATCCTCTTTCCGGGGGTATATTCCGATAGCGCCGAGATTATCGCCGAGGATATGCCCATCATGGTAAAGGGCAGGCTTGAACGCGATGAAGACGAGGTCAAGATAATAGCCGAAGAGATAATCTCTCTTCAAGAGGCAAGGGATAACCCCGAAAAATTCATGTGCAGGGATACGCATATTACCATCAAGGCCGAAGGCATCGACGAGGGTGGACTTGTCCGCCTGAAGGGCCTCTTGAAAAAAAATCCCGGCGCATCGAAGGTTATCCTCAAACTTCGTTATGAAAACGGCAGACGGGTTATCATAGCCCTGCAGGACGGCATGAAGATAAACCCCTCGGACGGTCTCCTCTCGGAGATAAGGGACCTCTTTACCGGCGTGGAGACAAGCCTTGCGTAATAGCTGAAAAGGTTGTAAAGTCCATTGAACGGCGATTTATCCGGCCCATGATGTCTGCGCGTAATGCCTCCGGTATATTTAGCAGGGCCTATTTATAAGAGCAGGAGAGATACTACATATGCATTGGCTCGAATTCGAGAGTTCCGTAGAAAAGATTGAGGAAAAGATAGAGCGTCTCAAGACCTGCTCGGGAAAAGACAACACGAGCACCGCCGAGGAGATAAAAAAACTTGAGACCAAGGCCGACAAGATTCTAAAAGGCCTCTACGCCAAACTTACGCCCTGGCAGATTACGCAGGTAGCCCGTCATCCTCAACGTCCATATACCATGGACTACATAACAAACGTCTTCGAGGATTTTGTAGAGCTTCACGGAGACAGACACTTCAGCGACGACCCGGCCATGCTCTGCGGCTTCGCGCGCTTTGGCGGCGAGCCCGTTGTTGTCATAGGCCAGCAGAAGGGCCGTACCATCAAGGAGAAGGTGCGCTACAACTTCGGCATGCCGCACCCCGAGGGTTTCAGAAAATCACTGAGGATTATGGACCTTGCCGAGAGGTTCGGCAAACCCGTCTTTACCTTCATAGATACACCCGGCGCATACCCCGGCATAGGGGCCGAGGAGAGGGGACAATCCGAGGCCATAGCCGCAAACCTCATGAAGATGGCGGGGCTCCGCACCCCGGTCATAGCCACTGTCATAGGCGAGGGCGGCTCTGGAGGGGCCCTTGCCATAGGCGTTGCCGACAGGGTCCTCATGATGGAGTTTGCCACCTACTCCGTTATCTCCCCGGAGGGCTGTGCCGCCATACTCTGGAAAGACGGCGCAAAGTCCAACCTCGCGGCCAACGCCCTGAAAATTGACGCGCAGAGCCTTCTAAAAAGCAAGGTCGTGGACCACCTCATCACCGAGCCAGTCGGCGGCGCGCACAGAGACCCTGCCGGGGCCTTCAGGAACATGAAGTCCTCTCTGGCGGCGGTCTTCAAAGAGATAAAGCATACGCCCGCAGACAGGCTTGTAGAGGAGCGGTACAATAAATTCCGCGCTCTCGGTCTCTTTTCAGAAGGCTGATTTTTCATACCTCCCACGCTTACCGGTTTTTTTTCTCCCTATGCAAGTAAGTTGTTGATTTTTCTTATTGAATCAACTAATCTAATAAATTAAACACAAACAGCGCCACAAACTCCGCAAGAAGGCTGTATATGAAGAGCGATAATAGAGATTTGGATTCTCACAGAAAAAAAATCGATAAAATAGACCTTGAGATAATGGAACTTCTTAACAGGAGGACCAATGAGGTCATAGCCATAGGCAAGGCCAAGAAAAAGGCCTGCGCCGAATTCTACGTGCCCAAACGCGAGCAGGAGGTCTACAAGAGGCTCCTTGAGAGGAACAAGGGCCCCTTTCCAAACAGCGCCCTGAAGACGGTGTACCGTGAGATTATGAGCGCATCGCTCTCCCTTGAAAAACCCCTGAGGGTCGTCTTTCTCGGTCCCGTGGCAACATTCACGCATCAGGCCTGCATTCAGCACTTCGGCCTCTCCGTGGAGTATCTCCCTCAGAAGGAGATAGCCGATGTCTTTGAAGAGGTCGAGAAGGGCAGGGCCGACTTTGGAGTGGCCCCTATTGAGAATACGGCCGAAGGCGTTGTAACGCATACGCTGGATATGTTCGTATCATCAAACCTCACCATATCGGCTGAGATAATGCTTGAGGTCTCTCTGGCGCTTCTTAACAAGACGGGTAAAATAGCGGACGTGAAGACAGTCTCGTCTCACCCCCATGCCCTTGCACAGTGCCGGGGCTGGCTCAAGGGGCATTTGGCGGGGGCCTCTATCAATGATACGTCAAGCACGGCCATGGCCGCTAAACTTGCCTTTGAGGACGAGAGCGTTGCCGCCGTATCGAGCATCGCCGCCGCGGACCTCTATAACCTCCGGGTTCTTGAGAATCATATCGAGGATACGCCGCACAACCTTACGCGTTTTCTTGTAGTGGGGCGACAGGAGGCCAGGGAGACGGGCGATGACAAGACCTCTATCGTATTCGCCATAAAGGACGCCCCGGGCGCGCTGTATAAGATGCTCGAACCCTTTGCGAGAAGGGGTATAAATCTCACCAAGATAGAGTCCCGTCCCATAAAGACCAGGGCATGGGAGTACCTTTTTTTCATAGACCTTGATGGTCACATCAGCCAGACTCATGTGAGAGAGGCCGTAACCGAGCTTGAAAAACTCTGCTCATTCATGAAGATATTAGGCTCTTACCCCATGTGTCACGGCCCGCAGGGTAATTAATAAAACTTCGAGAGATTAAGGGGTTCAGGAATAAAGGAAACCATGAGGCTAAAGGTATCAAAAGACATAGAAGAACTCGTACCTTATCCTCCGGGAAAACCCATCGAGGAGCTTGAGCGCGAGCTCGGCATTACGGGTATCGTGAAGATGGCCAGCAACGAGAACCCCATCGGGCCTTCGCCGCTTGCCGTAAAGGCTGTCTCAGGGGCGCTTAAGGGCATAAACAGGTACCCCGACGGCGGGTCTTTTTACCTGAAGCGCAGGCTCTCGCAGACGCTCGGCGCGCCAATGGAGCAGATAATCACCGCCAACGGCTCCAACGAGATAATAGAGCTTCTCGTAAGGACCTTTCTCTCTCCCGGCGATGAGGTCGTCATGGGCGAGCCTTCCTTTGCCGTATATCCCCTTGTAACAAAGGCGGCGGGCGGTATTTCCGTAAGGGTTCCCCTTAAAAATATGACCATAGACCTGTCCGCCATGAGAGAGGCCGTAACGGAAAAGACGCGCATCGTCTTCATAGCCAACCCCAATAACCCCACGGGCACCATGGTTGGCGGCAAAGACCTTGAGAGCTTCATCGAATCCATGCCCGATGACGTGATTATATGCCTTGACGAGGCATACAGGGAATATGTGGATGACGATGAGTACCCTGATACGCTCCGCTACCTTGACGGCAGGCGGCCCGTTATAATACTTCGGACCTTTTCCAAGATATACGGACTCTCGGGACTGAGGGCCGGCTACGGACTCGGGCCCGCAAAGATGATAGACTACCTTAACCGGGTCCGTCAGCCCTTTAATATGAACTCGCTTGCTCAAATTGCGGCCCTTGCGGCAATAGATGATACTGAACACGTTAAAAAGAGCAGGGCCGTTAACGCAGAGGGGCTTGAATACCTGTATAACGAGTTGGGGGCCATGGGGTTGGAGTTTGTCCCCACAAAGGCCAATTTTTTTCTTATAAAAGTGGGGCAGGGCAGTTTTGTTTATAATGCCCTCCTTCAAAAGGGCGTAATAGTGCGTCCCATGGACAGCTACGGTCTTGGCCGGTACATACGCCTCACCGTAGGCCTGCCTGAAGAGAACGAGCGTTTCATACGCTCATTAAAAGAAGTCTTACCGGACCTCGCTGTAAGCGGTCCTGAAGATTAATTAGATGATAAGGGGGAGTATCAAGATGATAATAGTAATGAAGAACTCGGCCACCGAAGATGAAATCAATCATGTCCTTGACAAGATAAAGGACGCCGGGCTTGCCGTGCATGTATCAAAGGGCAAGGAAAGGACCATAGTGGGGGCCATAGGCGACGAGGCCCTGCTGAACTCCATACCGCTAAAGGCCCTCGGCGGCGTAGAGAAGGTTATGCCCATACTAAAACCCTACAAGCTCGTAGGACGTGAGTTAAAAGGCGATGATACGATTATAGACGCCGGGGGCGTAAAGATAGGCGGCAGTGAGGTAGTTGTAATGGCCGGGCCGTGCAGTGTAGAGTCAAGGGACTCCATACTTGAGTCTGCCCGTGACGTGGCCGCCTCGGGCGCGCGCATATTAAGGGGCGGTGCCTTCAAGCCGCGCACATCGCCTTACAGCTTTCAGGGCCTTGGCGTGGAGGGACTCAAATACATGGCCGAGGCCAGGGAAGAGACGGGCCTGCCCGTAATAAGCGAGCTCATGGACCCGCGCGACCTTGACGTTGTCTGCGAGTATGTGGACATAATACAGATAGGCGCGAGAAATATGCAGAACTTCAGGCTCCTGAAAGAGCTCGGCAGGGTAGATAAACCCGTGCTATTGAAACGCGGGCTTTCGGCCACCATAAAAGAACTGCTCATGTCCGCCGAGTATATTGCCGCCAACGGCAACAGCAATATCATTCTCTGTGAACGTGGGATAAGGACCTTTGAGACGGCAACCCGCAACACCCTTGACCTTAGCGCAATTCCGGTCCTGAAGGCGGAGTCTCATCTGCCCGTTATAGTGGACCCGAGCCATGCGGTGGGCACATGGCAGTATGTGGGGCCTGTCTCAAGGGCGGCCATTGCCGTGGGGGCCGACGGGCTTCTTATCGAGGTGCACCCCGAGCCGGAGAACGCGCTCAGTGACGGTGCGCAATCACTAAAACCGGGCAAATTCGCCGCGCTCATAAAAGAGCTCAGGCCCATCGCCGCGGTACTCGGCAAGACCATATAAGGCCCAACGCCTTTATTAAACTTCTGCTTTTTTCGAGAAAAGAGGATATGAGCGGAGAAGACCGCCTTTTTGATAAAATCGCCATAATAGGCGTCGGCCTCATCGGGGGCTCTCTTGCCCTTGCGCTCAAGGAAAAGGGCCTTGCGGGTAGCATTACCGGCATAGGCAGGTCAAAAGAGAACCTTGAGACGGCAAGGTCCCTGGGCATTGTGGATTCATACACTCAGGACGTAGCCGAGGGCGTGGGCAACGCAGACCTCGTAGTTGTATGCGTGCCTGTCTTGAAGATAAGCGAGGTAATTAAACAGGCCCTTCCGGGCATCACAAAGCCCTGTATTATCACAGATGCAGGCAGTGTCAAGGCACAGGTAATAAGAGAGGTAGAGGCCCTGTTACCAGAAGGCGTGGACTTTGTTCCCGCCCATCCCATTGCGGGAACTGAAGAATCCGGGGCAGGCGCCGCCTTTGCGGAGTTATTTAAAGACAGGCTTACAATCATTACTCCCGGCCCCAATACGTCCTCACGTGCCCTGGGCATGGTTAAGAGGCTCTGGAGCGGGGCCGGTTCAAGGGTTGTGGAGATGGACCCCGTTGAGCACGACAGGGTTTTTTCACTCGTAAGCCATCTGCCCCATGTAATAGCCTATACCCTTGTAAATACCCTGGCCTGCGACGAGACGCTCCGTGGCGGCCGTCAGGTCATCGATTATTCAGCCGGGGGGTTCAGGGATTTTACCCGCATCGCCTCAAGCTCGCCGGAGATGTGGAGCGACATCTGCTCCATGAACAGGGATTTTCTTCTTGAGGCCATAAGCTCTTTTGAGGGCAGTCTCGCATCCATTAAAGAGCTCATCGCCTCCTCTGATTACGAGGCCGTGAGGAAGAGGTTCGAGAGGGCCAAAAATATCAGGGATTCTCTGGATTAAGAGGCGCCGCGGCATAGCCGGCCCCTGTTAGCATTATCATCTAACCTGCCTATCCCTTCAAATTAAAAAAATGAAAAATCCTATTACAATCTCCCCTGCCCACAGGCCTTTAAGAGGCGAACTTCGAGTCCCCGGCGATAAGTCCATCTCTCACAGGGCCGTAATGCTGGGTTCCATAGCCGAAGGCGATACCACCATAAGGGGCTTTCTCCGAGGCGCGGACAACCTTGCCACCATATCGGCCTTCAGGGCCATGGGCATAAATATTGAAGAGAAAGAAGATGCCCTCGTCGTCCATGGTAAGGGCCTCAAGGGGCTAAGCCAACCCCCTGATGTAATCAACGCCATGAATTCGGGCACCACTGCAAGGCTCCTTACGGGAATTCTATCGGGCCAGTCCTTTGGTTCCGTCATCACCGGCGACGCCTCTCTCCGAGGCCGTCCCATGGGCAGGGTAGTACAGCCGCTCTCGCTCATGGGCGCTGATATCTCCGGTGAAAAAGACTCTACGCTCCTTCCGCTTGTAATACGTCCGGCGAAACTCAGGGGCATCAGCTACAATACGCCGGTTGCCAGCGCGCAGTTAAAATCAGCCATCCTACTTGCCGGGCTTTACGCAGAGGGCGAGACAAAGGTGACTGAACCCGCGCAAAGCCGTGACCATACCGAGCGTATGCTGAAGGCCATGGGCGCTGACATAACCGCAGAGGGGCTCACCACAGCCATAAAAGGCGGCGTCACGCTGAGGGGCCTTCATATAGACGTGCCCGGCGATATCTCATCAGCGGCCTTTTTCATGGTGGCCGCCCTAATAGTGCCAGGCTCCGAGCTTTTAATAAAGGGCGTTGGAATCAACCCCACAAGGACGGGTATCGTTCATATCCTAAAAGAGATGGGCGGGGACATAGAGCTGACAAATATGAGAGGCGAGGATTTGGAGCCCACGGCGGACATCCTTGTGCGCGCCTCAAAGCTAAAGGGTATGAATATAGACGGCCACACGCTCCTGCCTGCCATAGACGAGTTTCCCATCATTACCATTGCCGCGGCCTTTGCTGAGGGAAGAACTAAGATAAGCGGGGCAGGGGAGCTGAGGGTAAAGGAATCGGACAGGATAGCGGCCATGGCCCATGTGCTTGCGGCCATGGGCCTGTCTTGCGAGGAAGAACCCGAAGGAATGAGCATTACGGGCATGGAGTACGGGAGGCTTTGCGGAGGCAACTTCAAGAGTCACGGCGACCACCGCGTGGCCATGAGCCTCGCCATAGCGGCCCTTGGCGCACAAGAAGAACTTATCATAGATGACGCGGCCTGTGTTGATGTATCTTATCCGGGATTTTTCAAGGCCCTTGATGGGGTCTGTGGAGGTAAGGCTCAATGAACGACGAGGTTATAGGCGAGGCTATTTCGGATAAGGGTTTTATCATAGCCATAGACGGCCCCGGAGGCGTTGGAAAGTCCTCTGTAAGCAGACGCGTCGCAGAGGAGCTCGGGGGCATATACGTTGACACGGGCGCCATGTACAGGGCCTTTGCAATGGCCCTCGCCAAGGCCAAAGTCAATGCCGATGATGAGACCGCGCTGGCAAGGTTCTGCTCTGATGCCGAGATTGTTTACAGGCCGATTTCTGCGGGTATCTTCATAAACAACGTTGATTACAGTGATAAGATACGCTCTGAAAAGGCCGGGGCCCTTGCCTCCGCCGTTGCCTCGAAAAGTATTGTGCGCAGGACCCTTGTGGCCTATCAGCGTTCTTTTCGTTACGAGGGTATCCTTGTCATGGAGGGTAGAGACATCGGGACCAAAGTTTTTCCCTCTGCTGATATAAAGTTTTTTCTTGATGCCGACCCCGAGGTGCGCGCCCGAAGAAGACACAACGAGACCCGCGGATCCATTGGAGCCGGGGAGACAGAAAGGGTCCTGCGCCAAAGAGACAGGCAGGACCGAGAGAGGGCGGATTCTCCCCTTGAGAAGGCAGAGGACGCCATATATGTAGATACCTCTGCCATTGATATGGAGGAGGTTCTCTCTCTTATAATGGCCCATATTAAAAAGAGGCTCTTCCCTTCCGGTTCGGGCAATGGGAGGGGCGGGGAAAGTGTCCGCTAACAGAAGGAAAATGTGTGAAATTAGTTTGCACTTTGTCTCATGCTGTGCTATCTTTTTAGGATAAAAAAACATTGGGGGTACTATAATTAATGCTTGACTCAAGCGATAACGACGAGAAAGTAATGGAAGAGTCCGAGTTCGAACGTATGTTCGACGCGGAGATAAAAGAGTTCAAGGAAGGCGATGTCGTAACGGGTACGGTTGTTGAGATATCCGGCGACGCCGTTGTTGTGGATATAGGTTTCAAGTCCGAGGGCGTTGTATCCATAAAGGAGTTTGCCTCAATAGACGGGGCTCCGGCCATAAACGTAGGCGATGAGATAAAGGTCTTTATCGAACGCAGAGAAGACGAGAACGGCTTTGTGGTCCTCTCCAAGACAAGGGCCGACCAGCTCAAGCTCTGGGATACCATAGTGGACGCCTGCGATAACAACAAGGTCATTGAGGGCACCATAACGAACAGGGTAAAGGGCGGTTTCTATGTCAACATAGATGGTCTAAACGCCTTTCTCCCCGGCTCGCAGGTTGACCTCAAGCCCGTAAGAAACCCCGATGCTCTCATCGGACAGAGCTTTTCCTTCAACATACTCAAGTACAACAAGCGCAAGAGCAACATCATCGTCTCAAGACGCGCTATCCTTGAAAAAGAACGCGAGGCCATGAGAAAGGTTACCCTCGAAAAGCTCGAGGAAGGGGCCATTCTCCAGGGTCTTGTAAAGAACATTACCGACTACGGCGCCTTTGTGGACCTTGGCGGCATCGACGGGCTTGTCCATCTTACGGATATGTCCTGGGGCAAGGTCTCCCATCCCTCGCAGTTTCTCAAAATCGGCGATACCATCTCCGTAAAGGTCCTCCGCTATGACAAGGAGGATAACAAGATATCCCTTGGCATAAAGCAGACAAAGCCCGACCCCTGGCAGACGGTCATGGAAAAATACCCCGTGGGCTCAAATGTCACGGGACGTGTCGTAAACCTCACGGACTACGGCGCCTTTGTAGAGCTTGAGCAGGGGCTTGAGGGACTGGTGCATATATCGGAGATGTCATGGACAAAGATAAGGCACCCCTCACAGAAGGTAAAGGTAGATGATGAGGTGACGGTTCAGGTGCTTAACGTGGACCAGGCCAGCCGCCGCATTTCTCTTGGCATAAAACAGGTCGAGCCAAACCCATGGGACGGCGCGGCCGAGCGTTACCCCAAGGGGACAAAGGTAAAGGGCCTTGTTAAGAACATCACGGACTTCGGTGTTTTCCTTGGAGTTGAAGAGGGTATAGACGGCCTTGTGCATATATCGGATCTCTCCTGGAGAAAGGTAAAGCACCCCTCCGAAATATTCAGGAAGGGTCAGGAGGCCGAGGCCATTGTCCTGCATATAGACAGCGTGAACAGGCGTTTTTCACTCTCAACCAAACTCCTTGAGAAAAATCCCTGGGAGGGCGTGGAAGAGAGATACAAGCCCGGCACTGTTGTGGAAGGCAAAATTACGGGGATAGCCGATTTCGGCGCCTTTGTTCTCCTTGAAGAGGGCCTTGAGGGCCTTATCCACGTATCGGAGATTAGCAGAGGCGGTCAGGACGGCCCTGGCATCAATGTGGGCGATACCGTTGTAGTAGAGGTCCTGAACGTCGATTCCAGAGATAATAAGATTGGTCTCAGCCTGAAAGAGATAAAGAGCAGAGCCGAGGCCGAGCCTGCCGTGGAGGAGCAGTCAGCACCTGAAGCGCCCGCTGAAGGAGAGGCCGAAGCAGAGGCTGTTGAGGCGGATGTACCCTCTGAGGGTGATGCCGGGGCAGCACCGGAGGCCGCTGAAGACAAGGGCGAAGAGGACGTAGCGCCCGAAACCGCTGAAGAAGCTGAAGAAGACGATAGCGAAGCTACTGAAACCCCTGAAGAAAAAGAAGAAGAGTCCGCCGAGGTAGAGGCTGATACTCCGGATGAAGTGATTGCCGAGGCCGATGAAGCCTCCGAGGCGCCTCAGGATGAACCCGCAGATGCGGAGCCCGAGACTGAATAAAACCGGTCTTGGCAAGGGGTAATCGCAGATGGCCCGGGGGGTTGTAAAAGGGGGCAGGGGGCAGGGCCGGCAGTGAGCCTCAAGTGGGTGGAGGTTAATTGGTGTCGCCTGCGGCAAGCCATAAACAAGGGCAGGGGGCTTCATAGGGACAGCCGGGGCCGAAGGACATGGTTGGTCTTTTTATCTAAAGGTATCAGGTAAAGACAGGGGTGAAGGCAATAATTAAAAATCTGCTTGCCCTTTTAGGCGCGCTCGTTGCCTTTGCATTCCTTGCCATAGTAATATCATTCGCATTTTTTGGCGGCGGTCTTCACGCAGACAAGGTGGCCGTTGTCCGCTTAAGCGGCCTTATAGGTGAGACCACCCACCTCATAAGGACCATAGAGGCCCTTGGCGAGCGTACAGACGTAAAGGCCGTTGTACTCAGGATAAATTCTCCCGGCGGCGCCGTAGGGCCGTCTCAGGAGTTATACGACGCCATAAAGAGGCTTGACAGCAAAAAGGCCGTAGTCGCCTCCATGGGTTCGGTCGCCGCATCAGGCGGTTACTATGCCGCCGCCGCGGCCCGCAGGATTGTGGCAAACCCGGGGACCCTGACAGGGAGCATCGGCGTTATTGTGCAGTTCGTCAGTGCCGAAGAGCTCCTTAAAAAGCTGGGTCTCAAGGGATATGTGGTAAAGAGCGGGAAGTTCAAAGACTCCGGCTCGCCCATGCGTAAGATGAATGCCGAAGAAAAGGCCCTTCTTCAAGCCCTTGTAAATGATGTGAACTCACAGTTCGTAAGGGCCGTGGCAAGAGGGCGCGGAATGAAGGTGAGCGAGGTCAGAAAACTTGCCGACGGAAGAATCTTCACAGGGGCTCAGGCGAAAAAAAAGGGCCTTGTCGATGAGCTTGGCGGCCTTAACAGCGCCATTATGTTAAGCGCGAAGCTTGGAGGCATCAAGGGCAAACCCTACGTTATATACCCCGAAGAGAAGTTATTTGGCAGTTGGGGCGGGATATTCTCACAGAGCATATCAGGCCGGTTATCCGGCCTTTTCCCCGGTCTGCGTTTAATGTACATAATGCCCGGGCAGTGAGTTAACCAAGGAGGCTAAAAATTATGACAAAGAGTGAACTCATTGAGGCGGTCTCGCAAGAGGTGAAAAGCTTCTCCAAAAAAGACGTGGAGATTATTGTGGACTCACTTTTTCAATCCATGTCCGAGAGCCTCTCAAAAGGCGAAAAAGTGGAGATACGCGGCTTTGGGAGCTTCAAAATCAAGCACCGTGACGGCAGGCAGGGAAGAAACCCCAAGTCCGGCGAGAACATCTACATAGAGGCCAAGCGTGTCCCCTTCTTCAAGGCGGGTAAAGAGATACGCGAGAGGATCAACAAGTAAAGATGAACAGAATCTGGGCCCCATGGCGAGGTGAGTACATCGGCTCCCCAAAGTCAAATACCTGCCCTTTCTGCCAGGCCCCGGAAAACGCAGTGCAGTCTCATCTCCTCTATTCAGATGCAACTTCCCTTGTCATGCTCAATAAATACCCCTATACAGGGGGACATCTGCTCATAAGCCCGCTAAGGCATATAGCAGGGCTCGAAGACCTTGCCCCCGATGAATCCAGTGGCCTCTTCGGCCTCGCCCAGGCCTCCGTGGCCGTCCTCAAGACCGCCTTTAGCCCCGACGGCTTTAACATAGGCATGAACCTTGGCTCTTCAGCCGGGGCCGGCATAGCCGACCACCTCCATATGCACGTCGTGCCCAGGTGGAATGGCGATACGAACTTCATGCCCGTCGTCTCCGGGACAAAGGTTCTTTCATCTCACCTTGACGAGACCTATAAGATATTAAAGCCGCTTTTTAAGGTATGATCTTACTCTCGCAGTCCCGTCTGCGGTCCCGTAAGCCTTGTTCCGCATAACAAAAACCCCCCTCTAAAGCATAGCCTCAGAGGCCGTAACCCCTCTTTCAACCCTATCTCCTCCAGCCTCCTGAAATGACAAAACTAACCCTTGACAAAGGTTTTTCTTTATAATAAACTGCACCTTCACAAAAATAACAGCTTCGTAACTGACGGGATTAAGGTGGTTACCACCGGGGAGCGGAGTTAAAGCGTGATATTAGTCGACCGTCTGGGCATGGCGCTCTGTTTTGCAGGGACTACCACTGCGCCATGACGGTTTTTTTCTTTTCTGATACCGGGGCCTATGTTGGTTTCCAGAGATGTTTTTTTAATATAACGGAGGTCTGACTTTTTCAGAGGTTCCATTAATAAAAAAGGCGGCTGCACAGGACGTTGTGCCTCTCATTGGCAGGCCGCCGGGGTGAAGCGTCTCGAATCAGTAGAGACGATAATCAGGAATATATAAAGGTTCCGTTCTATCAACCTTAATAAAATGGAGGCTTGTTTATGCAGCTCACCGGACTACTCTGGGGCTCAAAACTTTTGGACCGGGTGGAGTTTCCTCACTCCGATATCCTTGGTCCGGAGGCCAGCGCCGATGAGATAAAGGCCCTTCTTAAAAAATGCGGCTCTGTGTTTATAAAACCCATCTTCAAGGGCGGTGTGGGCAAAAAGGGAAAATCCGGCCTCATCGGCAGGGTATCAGACATTGAGAGCGCCCTTAGCGAGAAGGAGCGCCTCTACTTTGTAGAGCATGTTCACGGCACCACATGCGCCAAGGCCGACGGAGTAACCTTTGAAGGCGCCGTAAAGGCCGAGCATGAAGTATATTTTTCCATAAGCGACTCCACAATCTTCCGCGCCCCCACCATGACTATTACGCACCACGGCGGCGTGGATATCGAGGAGCTTCCAAAAGACAAGATAGCCGAGGTCCCCTTCGACCCCCTTACAGGACTCAAGAGCTTTCATGTCTCTAACGCCTTGGAGGACCTTGGCGCGCCTGCCGAGATCATAAGCCCTCTTGTGCAGAACCTGCCGAAACTCTGGACCCTCTTTAATAATTACGGCATGAGCACGCTGGAGATAAACCCGCTTCGCATGATGCCCACAAAACGTGGCAGGCTCGTCCCCGTTGCCTGCGACTTCAAGGGCAGTTTCGATATAGACAACCCGGCATGGAAGCGTCTTGGTCTGCCGCCCCACCTGTTTGCCTCCGATTACTCGGAGTTTGAGCAGGAGATAAACCAGCTCCGCACCTATCAGGGGCAGTCCGATGTCTTTATCATCAACCCCAAGGGAACCATAACCGCGCCTACCTTCGGCGGAGGGGCCAACGCCCTTGTTACCGAGCTTCTTGGCGACAGGGCCACCATCTCATCGGATTTCGGCGGAAACCCGCCATACGCCAAGATGCACGATATATCCCGCATTGTCTTCAAATACTGGCTCGGTCAGTCCAATGTCCTCTTTATCATAGGCGGCAAGGCCAATAACACGGATATCTACGAGACCTTCCGCGCCATGGCCGACG
>CAZMKZ010000009.1:0-45899 GCA_964567185.1 uncultured Thermodesulfobacteriota bacterium | reverse complement strand
CGCTGGGCGGCCTGAATCATCCTGGACTGGCTCCTGAGCTGGTCGGCCCTTGCGAGACCGGCGGCGTCATCAGCCGAGCTGTTGACCCTGTGCCCTGAAGATAACCTCTGAACGCTTATCTTCAGCTGGGCGTTCGATGTGCTGATGTTCTGCTGCGCGAGTAGCGAAGCAATGTTGGTATTAATCGTTAAAGACATGTTCTTACCCTCCTTAGTAAATTACGGCATCCCTGCCAGATGATTAATCGTCCGTATGGCAAAGGCATCTGATATGAATCCCTCCTTTCCCGCCATAGACGCCACCGGACCCTTAATAACCTTATCGGCAGATGGGTAAGAACCTTTAGCAAAGCTTCACATATCTTTTCGGTAAAAGACCGTCTCCTCCATTTTTATAAGAAGCGGGGCGAGCTCGTACTCCAATATATCGGCAAGAAGAACGTTATCGCGGGATATGCGGGCATCCTTGAGGCCGGACATATTCTTCAAGATGGCCTCGTAAAAGGCGATGGGGTTCTCCCTGAAGATATCCATGCCGTAGGAGAGGCCGCACCGGTAGAGAGAATCCATGGTTTTGATTACCTCTCCGGTACTCTCGATAATCGCGCCGAGAAGGTTGTCTACCTCTCCGGCGCCGCGCCGGAGGGTTGCGGCGGTATCGTTAATCAGCCCGCATATAAAGGCGATGTACTCGCTTACCGTGTATATGCCCTTGAGGACTACGGGGTCGATATCCGCGGTAAAGAGCTTTAGCTCTCCATACCTCTCGGCAGGTTCGTTGATGGCCAGGGCATCCTTCCATCCAGTGCCCTCGTTTCTGCCGTCAACCCATAGCTCCTGCACAAAGCGCCTGTATGGTTTCAGGTCCGCCTCCACGGCTGTTATAATATCTCCCACCGTGGAGGCCCGGTTTACACCGCCGAGCTCCAGCCTCGCGTCATCAAGGTATACATCGGTCATATCAGGCTCCTTCCATATCTTTTATCTTTTATGATTAACCGCCAGGGGCTCGGCCGAAGAGTCCCCATCCTGAAGCCTCCGGACGCTTTCAAGGCCATCCCGTATCATGGGCAGGAAGAGGGCACATTTTTTCCGCACCTCCCTGTATGTGCGTATCGTACGTTCCATGTCCTTTCTGAACTGGACGTCCGTGGAATTCTCTTTTTCCTCTTTAAGATAGCTCTTCAGGTCATAGGTGTACTCCACAAGGGCCTCCCAGAGAAAAGAGACCTTGCGGGCGGCCTTGAAGAGCTTCTTCTCCTTATTCCTTATCCTGTCAAGATTATTGCCAAGCTCCGTACAAAGCCCTCTCATATGAAAGGCCGCCTTCATCCTGCCGGCCTCCCGTATAATCTGCGAGCAGAGGCTTGATACGAGGGCTACGTTCTTTTCAAGTGTCTTGAAGGCCTCTACAAGGCCTCCGGCATCCACCTCCGGCCTCAGGGCCTCGGCGCGCTCAAGAATCTCCTCTACGGGCGCGGCGCCCAAAATATGCCCGGTAATGACCTCTTTAAGGCTCATGTGCTCCATGCCCTTTATAAAGGCCCCGCCCTCCGTTGCGTTAAAGACACGGATATGGGGACATTCTTCTTTCAGGAGGGCCATGTAGCGCTCAAACCACTGATGAAAGGTAACCCAGTCGTATTTACTCGCCACGGGCTCTCCATCGAGGCCCTTAAGCCACTGGAGCTTATGGTTAATGGTGCGCTGATGTCCCGAAATATAATGCTCCTTCACTACCACAAGCCCCTTCTCCCTGTCTATGACGGCCCTCTGCCTGTCGTAGACACCGCCTTCAGCGTGGCTTTTTCCATTCTCAAAGGCAAGGTCCTGGCCAATAAAGATTATGGGGTTACAGCCGAACTTAACCCCCATGTCAAACATGGCCGTGGTGACGGAGCCCCCAATGGATACAAATGACGAACTCCCCCAGAGGGCGGCCTGCTCAAGGCTGAGGGCTATGTAGGGGCTGTAAAAAATGAATTTACCGCGGGCCTCTCTATTGAACATGGCCGGATGTGAGACCTCCGATAATATAAGGCGAATCTTTCTATCGGCCTCACCTCCCTCGAAATACTCGTCAAGGTCCACCTTTTCCCCGGCTATCACGGCGTGCGGCACAACGCCGAACTTCAGCAGGCTCTTGTATGCCGTTATGGCCGAGACAATGAAGGCCCTGTCTTTTATACCGGCGAGAAGGGCGGCGTTCTTGCCGAGCGAAGGCCCGGCGCCCACGATGACCATGGGCAGACCCTTGAGTTTATCCGTCAGGACATCTACCGATGGATAGGTGGAAAAGGAGTGAAGGTTTGAAAAATAATTTTTCAGCCAGTCCACCCTTGAGTCTATCTCCGTCTTTATTCCCACCTTCTGCGAGGTATGGGCGTTCTCTATCTTGATGATAAAATCCCTGAGCTCACGGGGGAAGGTCATCCTGTAAGGCATGGTATGGTAGCCTATGATGTTATCGAAACCCTCGGTAAAGCGCTGAATCCAGGAGATAAAAGGCCCTATGTAGTTGGCGAGGAAAACGCCCTGCGCCTCGAACTCACGGCTAAGGTCTATCTTTCGCAATACGCCCGTAAGTATCTCCATGGAGGGCTCGAATATGAATATTTTTTTTATGCCCTTCTTCATGAGGGTGCGCAGGAGATAGCCGCATCCAAGGCCGAAGACGGCCACACAGTCGGGCTTTTTCCCCTCTATCTCATGGGCCTGCAGGGCCGCCTCCTTCCATGGGCCATATTTGCTGTTAAAGAGACGGCCCTCGTACCGAAGGACAAACTCCTTATTGGCGGCCCTCTCTATGTGGGCAGTCTTGCCATCAAAGGCGCGTAGCCTCTCGGCGAGGATACTGTCTTTTTTCGCGATGACAGCGCAGTTTTTTTCAAATATATTCATCCATACTCCCCGTCTTTTAAGAGGCGCTTTTCAGCCTCCGCGCCCTTACGGTAAAGGTGACCTCATTACTCCCCCGCCATACCCAGTACGATGTATCGTCAAGCTCTCCGGCGGAATGGTAAATCCTCAGAAAAAAGTCATCACCAGACTCCCTGTAATTTATCATCGGCACGGTATGGACAGAACGCCTCTCCGAGGATATACGCACGCTCTTTTCGTCATCGCCAAAGCTTACCCAGCCCTCAGTGGCCCCAAGACAGCTTGATGCCGAGATGGCCGGGCTTACGGGCTCATTGTGGCCAAGGGTGTGTCCCTTCAGATAAAACCTCTCAGGGCCCGCGCCGCCGTTTATGGTCTCAAACCAGAGGCCCTCATTGTCAAAGGCCTCCGGCATGAAGGTAAATATGCCAAGACGAAGGCTTGAGGCGAGCAGAGCCCTTGCCCTCAGCCTGCAGGTAAGAGAAAATTCCTCTCCGGCGTGGGGAATATGATAAGTCTTTTCAAGCAGACCCATGGGGGTCTCAATGGCGGCGTGGATGTGGACACCGGCCTCGTCTTCACTCACCGTTGGAGAGACGCGTCGCAGGTCCGTAGTCTTTACCCCCTCACGGTCCGTATGTATAAGGTGGCCGGAAAAAAAATCCGCCCCCAGCTCAATGGAATCAAAGTACCCGTGCCCCAGCGTGCCGATAAGGGGCCGCTCCGAGACCCCCGGGAAGCGGGCCGACGATAGGGCAAGGCCCCTGTCTTTTAGTAACACAATCTCAAGGTCCCCCGTAGTTACCCTCACCTGCCTTGAGTCTTCGTCCACCGCAACGCCGCTAAAGGCCCCTCCCGGCAATAGGGCCGCAAGCCCGCCATAAAGGCCCGTGGCACATAAAACCCCCTCTTCCAAGGGCCTCTTTGCCCCATCCCGCGAAAATTCATCTCTACGTCTCTCAATGCCCGCCACGGAACCGGCCTCTCTTAAGAGGCGCGCGGTCTCAAGGTCAAGCCATCCCATTGAGTCATTAAAGTACCGGAGCTTGTCATCGCAGGCGTTTGTGCGAAAATCAGAGCCCCATAGCTCGCAGAGTTTTTCACGCAGCAGACCCCCGTCCTTTACCGGCCCCTTTGCATACAGGGCCTTGAGCCGCCTGTATACGCTCAGGCAATGGGCGTTCATATGGGCGCTGTCCCTGCCCGTTACAGCCCACCTCAGTGGGTTGTACCTCTCCTGTTTTTTCGAGACAACAGGGGCCTCGGCTGACTCAAGCCTCATTGGCGAAGTAGAAGCGCCGGGGCTGAACCTGCCGAGCATATCCTCGGGGCTCAAGAGGGCCAGCCTCTTATCATCCTCTATTCGTTTGAGCACTTCCCTTACCCTCTCAAAATCGCCGCGCACGGTTTCGCCGCGGCCGGGGCTGAAGTCGAATACCTCGGCATCGTTGGAGTAGGCCACAAAGGCCCTTTCCTCACCCTCCTCATAATGGGAGAGAAGATACTCCATATATTCATCTTCGGAAATTTCATCGTGAACGCATCGGCTGAACTTCTGAAAGGCGATTGAGTGAGACCATAGCACGCGCATATCCTCGCCGGGTATCCTTCCGGCGGCCCTCTGGGGAGCGTACATTTTTTCACGGTCAAAATTATTATGGCGGCTTGAATTGTTCCAGTCCATTATCATGGTCTCATAACCCGCCTCTTTATAGAGGCCGATAAGCCCCGCAGAAAAAGTCTGCTCATTCACAAGCGCAACGCGCGGCCTCCTGCCCAGTATCTCCTCATAATACCTGTTGCCAAGCTCAAGGTTCCACCTGTTCACGCCCGCCGGTATTAGCGGCATAATGGATTGGGCGTAGCCTGAGCCGATAAAACTCAGCCTCTTGGACCCCCAGAGCTCCTTTAAGCGTGCGGTAAAGGCCGGGTCCAGTCTCTGAACCTGACGCAGGGTCCATGCGCTCATCTCAATACCAACGGCAAACCCATCCCCTGCAAGCTCAAGGATCGGCCAATAGCACCTCTTGATGACCGCGCTGAACTCGTCCCTCGATATAAGCGAGAAGGCAAGGTTGCAGTGAAAAAGCGCGTATAGATATAACCTCGACATTTTATGCTCCACCATGAGAGATGTGCCTTATCACGGATAGCTCTCCTTCATCTTGAGGAGATCGTACTTTATGAACATGCCTGAAGTCTCATAGAGGACTTTCATGAATATGGGCCGTTTTCTGCGCCATACGTCCGCTATGTATCGCGGTGCGCGGAGGGGGTCAGACTTTATGAGATGATGGGTCCTGTCGGCCTCGACTATGGTCTCTATGTATTTGGAGGTAAAATCCCCTGTCGTAATGTTGGGTTTCACCACCTCAAGCCTGTCGTAGCTGAAGCCTTCGGCAAAAAGGCCCTCGCTCTCGCACATCTTGAAGAGCTCTGTGCCCGGAAGCGGCGTTGCGATATAAACTTCCCTGCTATCAAAGAGCCCGCTGTAATTCGCCATGTATAGCGACCTCCTGATGTCCTGCTTTGTCTCTCCAGGAAGCCCTATGACAAAGGTCCCCGTCAGGTGAACGCCCCGCTTTTTGGCGTAGCGCAGGACCTCCATTGCCCTCTTGAGTTTGAGGGGTTTTTTCACCACCTTTGTAAGCACCTCCTGCACACCGGACTCGATGGCAAAACCCATTGAGATGCACCCTATGTCCATGAGTTTATCTATAAGCTCCTCGTCCATGCACCATAGGGCCAGGACCATGAAGTGTATCTTCAGGTCAAAGCCCTGCTCCCTGAACTTATCGCAGAATTCCTTTGCCCTGGCCCTGTCGTGGGTGAAGTTGTCGTCTATTATCATGAGTTTTTTTATCTTGTATCTCTCCACAAGAAACCTTATCTCACGAAATACCTCATCGAGCCTTCGCGCCCTGAATTTGCGTCCCATGGTCCTGTGCACGGAGCAGAAGACGCACGTTCCGGCACAGCCGCGCGTGGTAAGCACCGTGGGCATGGCCTGCGGCCGTCCCCAGGTAACCTTATCGGGCCTGTAGTGGCTTGAATATTTTTCGTATGGAAAGAGGCGCCACGCGGGAAATGGCAGGGTGTCGAGGTCCTTTATGAATGGACCCTGCGCGTTACTTACGATTATGCCGCCATTTCTCCAGACAAGGCCGGGCACTGCCTTATATGCCGCGCCCCTGCCGCCCTCACCGCCTTTATTGTCTTTACCGCACCCGCAGTCATCACAGCCCTCGCAGTCCTTGCCCATGGCGCGAAGAAGGGCTGGAAAAGACAGCTCCGCCTCGCCCTTCAGGACAAAATCTATGGCAGGGTTTTCCATCACATCTTCGGCCATGGACGTAGGATGATTACCGCCCGCCACCACCGTGGCCGAGGGCAAGAGCTCCTTTACAAGGCGCGCCGTCTCGTTCATGGAGCCGACCATGACGGAAAAATTACAGCTTATGCCCACAAGGTGGGGTTTAAACTCCAGGATCCTACGGCCCACCTCCTCCATGGGGATACCAACGTCTACATAACCGTTTTGAAGCGGGGCCTCTCTGTCAAGGCCCTCGGTCTGGCAGTCCAGTATGGCGACGGTGTAGCCTCCGGCCTCAAGTACCGAGGCAAGATACATTATGCCCATGGGCGGGTAGACTATGCGCTGGCCCGATGTGGCTATCTTCATGTTCGGCTGAACAAGGAGTATCCTCTTTATCATCAGAGCGCCATCCTCAGAGGTTTTTCAGTTATAATCTCCACGCTCCCTATGGCCTCTTGTGCCCTCGCCTCAGCCTCTTCCCTGGACATACCCGTGGTTATCACCATGCCTGCGCGTCCGGGATGAGAGACCACGGCGCCGAGCTCCTGCCCCTCGCTCACATGGAGATTCATCTCAAGCAGTCCCGGCATTTCAGAGAACTCCGGCGGAACGACGACCTTCTTAACCACGCCGGCCTCCGGGAACCAGAACCTCTGCGAGACGAATTTTCTGAACCGCGGGTTCAGGTCAGCAGTCCTTACCTTCAGGCCAAGGGCAAGGCATATGGCCGCCTCCACTATATCGATACCCGATGATAGGGGAATGGTGTGAGTGCAGAAGTACCCGCCGCTGAGCCTCGGGGCGGCCTCTATGACAACAGGGCCTTGGTCTGTCATGACGATATCGCCCTTTATGGTCCAGTCGTTAATGCCCAGGGCGCGGGCCACCCCAAGTATTACCGTATTTACCGCCCTCAGCTCACACGGGCCGAGGCGGCCCGGAAGGTCGCCTCCGTTCTCTATGACATAGGGGGCAAACCTCTCAAGATACTCGTAATTTCTCTCAGAGAGCCCCGGCGTAGCCACGAGCCCATTTGAGACGACAGACTCTGTGCTGATCTGCAGACCATCCACCCACTCCTCAACCATGACACGTCCTGATGGCGAATTCTTTTTCGCCTCAAAAAAGGCCCACGAAAGGTCTACCCCCTCTGTAAGGCGGATTACGCCGCGCGCGCCCCGGCTGTCAATGGGTTTTATCACAAGGGTCTTCTCCGAAGCTCCGACAAGGCTTTTCAACTCTTCCGGGTCTCGCGCCATGGAAAACCACGGCACGGATATACCCGTTTTTTCAAGGGCCTTTTTCATAAGGAACTTGTCGCTTGCAAGACGGGCCGATTTGAGAGAAGGCCCCTTGAGGCCAAGGGCGCTGGCAACAGCGGCAACGGTAAGGGGCACATCCGCGGCCGCCGATATAACGCCATCTATGCATTTCACCGAGTTTGAGGCACGGGCAAGCCGCAGGGTCTTTCGGGCATCGTAGGTGCTGGCCACAATGGCCTCGTCCGCAAGGGCAAAGCCCGGGGCCTCCCTGTCTCCGTCTGATACGGCCACATAAAGGCCCAAATCACGGGCCCTCTGAATAATAGGCAGGGCCTCCATGCCGCCTGATATTATGAGTATTTTTTTTCCGGTTATTTTCACGGGCATACCACCACCTTCACGGCCTTTGTACGTTTTTTATGAAAGGCAATATCAAAGCCCTCCATAATATTTTCAAGGGCCACTTTATGTGTTATAAGTCCCCCGGCCTCTACCTCGCCTGCGGCAAAGCGGCCGAGGGCCTTTACAAAGTCCTTCTTCCTGTAACGCTGGGCGCCCCGTATCTGAATCTCCTTTTCCGTAAGGTCCTTGAGGTTCATCCTCGGCGTATTGTAATGAACGCCCGAGAGCACAATTACGCCGCCCGGCCCAAGGGCCTTTATGGAAAGCGTGATGGAGTCGCTGCCAAAGCCTCCGGCCGTCTCGAAGACTATGTCAAAGGCCCCCTCATCGGCCAGTTCCACGGCAGAGTTCTCCGGGTCAATGGCCCGGTCCGCCCCCATGGAAAGGGCCTGTTCTCTCTGATAAGGGTATCTGCCAAGCGCCGTCACATACGATGCCCCCGCCAGGCTCAGGGCCTTTATGGTAAGCAGTCCCAGCGTGCCGCATCCTATTACGAGCGTCCTTTTTCCGGCAACCCTACCCGCCACGTAGAGGGCGTGCAGTGCGTCGGCAAAGGGTTCTACAAGCACGGCCTCATCAAAACTCAGCGCTTCGGGTATCTCAAATACATTGGACGCAGGCAGGGCCACCATATCGGCGAAACCTCCGGGCCTGTTAAAGCTCACAAAAGTGGAGTTCTCGCAGAGGTTCTCGCGCCCACCCCTGCATGGGCCGCACTTCATGCACGGCACAAGGGGAGCGAGGCAGACCCTCTCGCCTTTTTTAACGCCCCTTACGCCCGGCCCCAACTCCTCCACAACTCCGCTTATCTCATGACCGGCCCAGTACACGGGCACAGGCGGGTTTCTGTGAAATATATTAAGGTCGCTCCCGCATATACCGCAGGCCCTTACGGATACGAGGACCTCGCCCCTTTTTAGCCCCGCAAAACTGCAGCGCCTTACGCCGAGCTCTCCGGGGGCGTCAAATACGGCGGCCCTAAGCTCCAGCGGCCTTTCTGATATTTTCTCCAAAGGCATGCTCACGTCCCGGCACCTCCTCCCAGTCTGTTAAAAACTTCTCAAGGTCCATATCGGTCATGGTATTAAGGAGCATCTTCTCAAGCACTACAAAGGGTACGGTGGCTATATGGACTCCGGCCCTCGCTATCTCCACTATCTGATGGGGGTCCCTTATGCTCGCGGCTATGACCTCTGTGCCAAAATCATGATGCGAAAAGGCCTCCATGAGCTCACGCACAAGGCCGAGGCCGTCATAGCCCCTGTCCTCAAGCCTCCCGATAAAGGGACTTATATACGTGGCACCGCCCATGGCGGCAAGAAGGGCCTGCGTGGGCGAAAAAATCAGCGTAAGGTTAGTCTTTATGGACTCGCCGCGAAGCAGGGTGAGGGCCTCCATGCCGGCGGGGTTGGCCGGAAGTTTCACCACAACATTGCGCGATATCTCGGAGAGCCTCCGCGCCTGCTCCGCCATGGGCCCGGGCTCCCTTTCCACTACCTCAAGGCTTACGGGGTGGGGGTAGACAAGCTCGCATATCTCTCTGGCAAGGGTCATAAAATCCCTTTTCTGCCTCGCTATTATCGAAGGGTTAGTCGTTACGCCGCTTAATACCCCCCATGACTTTGCCTTATTTATCTCTTTAATATCAGCTGTATCCAGAAATAACTTCATAACAATCCTCCTCTATTTTGCATATCTTTATCCACCGCCCCTTATGGCGGCCTTCCGCCTTTCAATCAAAGGTTATGGTAAATTTACCGCCCTTTTCCTCAAGAGACTTAAGGGCCCCGTTTATATCCCCGAGGCCGTATGTGCCGCTGTTATAGGTCTGCAATGAAATGAGCCCCCTCTCGTAGAGGTCGAGGACCCATGGTATATCCCTCCCCGGGTTTGAGGACCCGTAGAGTGAGCCCATGAGCCTCTTCTCAAGATGAAAATCAACGGCAGAGAGTTCAATCTTCATAAGGGGATGGGGCGAGCCCACCATTACCACGGTGCCCCCCCTGCGCACGCTTGCCATGGACCTTTTTATGGTCTCCTCTGAGGCCACGCAGTCAAAACATATATCCGCGCCCACGCCTTTAGTAAGCGCGGCGATCTCCTCCGGGACAATGCTCTCGGCGTAGTGGTGGGCTTCAATGCCCTTCCAACGTGCCTGCTCTTGTTCTATGAGGATTATCGTGCCCGCCCTCTTGAGCCTCAATGCCTCCACTACGGCGGAGCCCACGCTTCCGCCGCCCACGACCATGCACACGCTGTCCTTCCCGAGATAGGCCCCGGCGCTCCTGAATACGGCCCCAAAGGCCGTCACCACAGAGCATCCCGTCATGGCGGCCACATGGAGGGGCACATCTCTTGATACAGGCACGCAGCCCGTCTTGTAGACAACGGTATACTCGCTAAAAGACGATACGCCGTTAAAGTGATAGATTTCCTCAGAGTTTTCTCCCCGAAACCTCGTGGTGCCGTCAGGAAGAAGCCCCCTGCCGCGGGGCCAGGCCACTGACGAACATAGATGGGTCTCGCCGCGCTCGCAGAAGTAGCACCTGCCGCAGTAGGCGGCCCAGCTCAACGCCACCCTCTCGCCTCTCTTTATGCCCTCAACACCAGCGCCCGTATCCACCACCGTGCCCGCGCCCTCGTGTCCGAGGACAAGGGGCAGGGCGTATCTCGTATGCCCTGTAACGGCGTTAAGGTCGCTCCTGCATAGCCCCGCCATCTCCATCTTCACAAGGACCTCGTCGGGACCCGGAGGCAGAAGCCCTATCTCCCTAATAAGTATGGGCGCGTCTTTTTCCGTGAGCAGTGCGGCCCTTGTCCTTATTGACACTGGGCCCCCTTCCTCGCCACCACATTATATGAGGCCGCGGAAAAACAGGGGTCCCTCTGCAAGGTAATGGCAAAATCTCCGATGTCCCACTCTGTTATATCCCCTGCGGCCTTGATAAGGGCCTCCGTGTCATGGCCGCACCTCGCCGAGGCGAGCCTTCTCTGAAGCTCAAAACCCTTGATGTAAGTGGTGTAGCTCTTCTCCATCACATCAAAACCCGCGCCCTTCAGCATGGGGAGCATGGCCTTCTCGCCAAGGCCCTGTATGTGCCAGGGCCAGATGGCCTCAAGGAGGAGCGAGTCAGCGGACTCGCCCCGGCGGTTCGCGGGGCATACCCTGTAAGGGTAATAATCCTCCTCAGGCGTGCTCAGGACGAGACTGCCCCCAGGTTTCAGGAGCCGACTTACGTCGTAGAGGAGCCTCTGCGGGTCCTCAACGTGCTCTATTACATCCATGAGAAAGACGGTATCAAAATACCCGTCACTGCCCTTCAAATCCGGGGCCTCGCCGCAGATGGCCTTGAGGTTGGTGGCAATGGAGGCCCAGGTCCGGCGCACAAAGTCCGTGGTCTCCGCCGAGCGGTCCAGAAAAACCACCTCTTCGGCGAACCTTGAGAGAAGATATGAACCGTAGCCAAGCCCTCCCCCTATATCCAGCACCTTCAGCCCGCGGGCCTCTTTTATGCCATAGGCGTACTTCATGAATATCTCAAGGTCGTGGCCAAAACCCGTGAGTATGCCGAGGTTCGGCCTCTCGCCTGAGACCTTCAGACTACCCTCCATGGGGCCAAGCATACGGGTAATGTCATCAAGGGTACTGCGAATCGTATTGATCTCATTCGCCCACGGCAGTTCGTATTCGGCGGTAGCGTCCCTCTCAAGAGAAAACCCCGTCTCCAGGAGAGGACGGTCCTCTCCGAAAAGCGAAGCGTTTACGGCCACGGCCCTCTCCGCTATGATGGAGCCGAACAGAAAGGCATTTGCCCTGAAGGTATTAAAGGGGAAGTATGCGATATCGTAGGGGCAGGCGGATTTATCACTCAAAAAGGCAAGCGAGGCGGCCCTACTGAGGCCGCCGTAATACTCTTCATCAAGGACATGGATGGATCGAAACCCATATCCCTTTATAATATCCCTGAACCCCTCTCTCTGTTTTTCGAGTATGAGGAGATCCACGGCCCCTGCCCCCTTTGCCTTTTCTACGGCAAAGACATGATCAACAAGGGGAGCCGCAAGGGGCATGGACTCCGGCAGCATTACTATCGAGCCTCCCATTGGTCCTCCTTTATTCCTTTATTCCAAAGATAAGTGTCTCCCTGCCTATATTGTGCCTTGCCATCAAGGCGTACATCTCATCTTTAAACCCCTTTAAACGTGGGTCGGCGAGCATGATATCAAGCCTTGTTCTATTCATATGGCACTCCCTGCCGAGCACATCGTCCCCTACGTAGTTTCTGCCCATTAGGAGAAAAAAATCCATGGGAAAGGTTGCGCTGACGCGTAAAATGGAAAAGCCCGCCTTTTTCAGGAGCGCCTTCATGGAATCAAAGGAAAAATAATTTATATGGTGCGGGGGTGAAATCCAGTATGGTTCATAACCGAGCCTCTCGCAGAGGACTTCCTGCACCGGGCTGAAATCATTGGGCGCCACAACGCAGACAATACCGCCTTCGTCAAGGAGTCCATATACACCTTCGAGCACGGCAAGGGGGTTGGCCACGTGTTCGAGGACCTCGGAGATATGCGCGGCGTCAAATTCAAGGCCTTCATCTTTCATGGTCCTGCCATCAAAAAAGCCCTTTATCACATTGAGACCAAGACCATTGGCATGGGCGGCCGCCTTGTTCGATGGTTCCACACCAAGACAACGCCAGTTTCTCTGCGCCCCCCTCTTAAGAAAAAAACCCGGGCCGCAGCCAACGTCCAATAATCTCTTCGAGCCATGGGAGAGCATTGACTCCATGAACTCAAGCCTCTCGTCATATACGACGTTCCACCACTCACTGTCCGCTCGCACGGACTCGATAAACCCGGATTTCACCCTGCTGAAGTATTCGTCCCTGTATATCCTCTTCAGCTCCGCCTCCGACGGCAGTGGAAGGATATGCGCGAACCCGCACTCAAGGCAATCCACCACCTTGTAGCCCTGTTCTTCACCTATTTGCGGCCCATTGTGAAGATGACCCGCAACCCTCGCGGCGTTACTGCTCCCTCTCATAAACGCGCCCTCCGTCCGTAGAGTTCCGCTATTATTGAGGCTATTCGCCATGCGCCCCTTCCATCGGTGAGCCTCTTTGCCTGTGTTGATACCTCGCGCCAGTACCAGGGGTCCTCGACAAATCTCACGGCGGCTCCCCTTATGAGCTCCTCCCCCACAGTCCCGTAATGGCCGAGAGAGACCCCTGCCTTCAGCTTTCGGAGCGAGTCCAGGTCCTTCTCATCGTCCCTGTAGTTGGTAATTATTATGGGCGGCACGCCCATGAAGGCAAGCTCATATACCGTAGTGCCAAGGGCCGTAAAGGCGATATGCGACGATGCCATGAGCGGGGCCATATCCTTGACAGAATACCGGAAGGTAATATTCTTATTGCCCTTGAATGGCTCCATTGTCTTCGTGAAAGAGTAATCAGGGCCCAGGACAACGGTAATATGAATATCTTCCATGCCGGAAAGGGCGCCCAGTACCTTGAGAGTAATGTTATTGGCGTCGCACCAGCCCATGGTGACGAGCACTTTCAGGGGAAGGGAGTGTTTTAGTGGTTTCATGGCCTTTTTGGCCCTGAAAAAATTTTCCCCCACTATGACGAACTTGCTCCCTCCATAGGGGTCTTTGGAGCCCTGTCTGGCCATGAAGGCGGAAGGCGTTATGGAGAGATCCGCCACGCCAGAGGCCCTTGTCTCGTTGTCTATAAGCAGGACCCTTGAGCCTTTTTTCTTGAAGGACTTCACGTACTCCGATACATCTTCGCCCGTATCCATTACCACCACGCCTGAAGGCCCCTCGGCAAGGGCGGGCCTGCCCTCTCGGTACCTGCACCAGGTAAACCCGTTCTCTTCCACAAGCTCGGTGGCCGAGTTTTCGTTATCAAAGAGAAAGTACACGGGCATATCCATCTCTTTTAATGCGTGGGCCACGTTTATGCTCCTCATCACATGGCCCATGCCCGTGGGCCCCCCGCCTTTTGTCAAAAACTTTACATACTCGCTCATGCCGTCAGCTCCTCCCTTAAAGTCTCCGCCATGGCGGAATCGCGCACCATCATGGCGAGCCTCAGTGTTTTAATCCCCTCGTTTAAATCAGGCTCTGCCGGCCTCCCCGCCTCAAGGGCAGATAAAAAATGTTCAAGCTCCCTCACATACATGGTGTTTACATCAAAGGCAATCTTCTGCTTCCTCCACACGCCGCCGTCCCCCCGGCATATCTCCTCCTCCCCCTTTGCCACGTCGAACCTCATGGTCCCTTTTTCACCGACTATGACCATCCTGTGCTGGCCGGTCCTCTGAAGAAAATCGGTCTGCCAGTTTACGTATACCCCTGACGACAACCTCATTACGGCCAGCGCCAGGTCCTCTACATCCATCTGCAGAGGGCTTACCTTTGCCGTAAAGGCCTTTACCTCTTCAACCTCGCCGAAGAGCCAGCGAAGAGTGTCAAGGCCGTGTATGCTCGTGAGGAGCACCCCGCCGCCAAGCTCCGACCGTGCCGCGTAGCCGAGCCGGTAATCTTCGTTCCTGTGCCAGTAGGGAAGATAGTGCCCGCCGAAATAATTCACATGGTAGACCCGGCCGATAATACCGGAGTCCAGCCGCTCCTTTATGCGCAAGAGCACGGGGTGAAACCTGTAACACATGGCCATCATCACGGTAAGAGCCTTCCTGGATACCATCTTTTCAAGGCCGCCTGTCCCGTCCATATTGTGGGAGAGGGGTTTTTCGATAAAGAGATGCGCGCCCCTGACCGCCGCCTTTTCGGCAAGCTCCACATGCAGGCTCGTCGGCGCGCTTATGACGGCGCAAAAAGGCCGGGCGGAAAGGGCCTCGTCCATATTTTGCGTAAGAACCGGACCGCTTAGCCCCTCTGCCGCGGCCCTGAGGCGCACTGAGTCTCTATCGAGAAGGATAAAATCACTGACCCCCATGGCCCGCAGATTTGCCAGATGCCGCCGTCCGATAGAGCCGCAACCGGCTATGAGAAACCTCTTCTTTCTTACATCCGCCATGAGTTCATCTCCTGCTCCTGAAGACCTCGCCCACTACCTTACCCTCAAGAAAAGAGGCGGGGCTGGCGCTCTCAAAGGCGCTTCGCACCTTGCAGAAGGCCTCGTAAGATACCTCGATAGTCCTGTTTATGTCCGCGTCGTCATGGGCATAGCTTATAAAAATAGGCCCGCCGAAGAGCACGCCCCTCTTCACCGTCTCCTGAAGAAAAAGGCTCCTCATGAGCGGGTCCGCGTCACCCGATTCGTTCCTGAAGGTGAGCCCGGCGCGAGGCGGCCTCCCGGAAATCTCCACATCAAGGCCCCACTCCCTTGCGGCCCTCTTGAGGCCGCTGTGGAGTCTGGCGCCCTTTTCCCATATATGCTCCAGAACAGGCTCTCTCATAATGGTCTCTATGGTGGCCTTTGCCGCGGCAAGCCCCGTGGTCTCGCCTGAAAAGGTCATGGAAAAAAAGACCTCGTCAAGGGACTTCATGAACTCCCGTTTGCCCACAAGGGCCGATACGGCCATGCCGTTGCCCATGCCCTTGCCAAAGCAGGCAAGGTCCGGCACCACGTCGAATAGCTCCTGCGCGCCGCCAAGGGAGTACCGGAAACCGGTTACCATCTCATCAAGGATGAAAAGCGCGCCCCTGGCTCTGCATAGCCGGGCCACGTCCTGAAGAAAATTCCTCTTTGAGTTGAGATTTATCACCGGGTCGGCTCCTGGGACCTCCATGATGACGCAGGCAATCTTGCCGTCATACTCGTCAAAGAGGGCGCTAAGCGTCTCAAGCCTGTTATACTCAAAGGCGTGTATCAGCCCGGCGGTGAATGCCGGTATGCCCCTGTTTCTCGGAGTTGTGACGGCGTACCAGTCCTGACAGCCGTGATAACCGCAGTAGGCGATGTGCTCGCGTCCCGTGCAGGCACGGGCCACCCTTATTGCCGCACTCGTTACATCCGAGCCGTTTTTCGCAAAACGCACCATCTCGGCAGAGGGTATTACCGTGGTAAGCAGTTCGGCAAGCTCCACCTCAAGGGGATGCATGAGCGTAAAGGTCGTGCCCTTTCTCAGCCTCTCAATAACGGCCTCAATCACCGGGGGGTACCCATAACCGAGTAATATCGGGCCAAGGGCCATGGGATAATCAATATACTCGTTGCCGTCCGCGTCCCATACATGAGAGCCAAGGCCGCGCTCAAGATACCTTGGCGTAGCTCCGAATACGAACTGGTCCGGCCCCTTGCTCAAGGTCTGCGTGCCCGCGGGTATGACATTTACGGCCCTCGACCAGAGGGCCTCTGATGCCTGATAAGCCGTCTTTTTCATTACTGCCATTTACTCACCCCTTAACCCTTCTCATAATGGAACCAACGTCTCCGCGAGGCGCGCCCCTATCGTACAGCCCCACGGACAAGGCGTCTTCCTCAAGAGATTTAAGATATCCCTCGTTCCTTATGGTAGTCGAATTTATCTTCAGTAATTCAATATTTGCATAAATAAGCTGAAGCACTTCCTCCATATAGAAAACCCTCAAAGGGCAGGCAAAGGCATTAAAGACCTTTCTCACAAAACAGAGGTCCGCCTTATCGTCAACTGTCCAGCGCATGCTGGAGAGGTCTCTATAATGCTTCAGGGAACTCACGCGGAAAAGCCCTTTGTTCTTCCAGATATAAGGCGTCACGTGCTCCCTCTCCGAAGGCAGAGCCGCCTCAACAAAGGCGCGGCTCAGGGCCTCGAATGTGAAGACCTCCGTATCAAGGCCGTCGGGAAAGGTCCTGTCAAGGCCGAGGTAATCAAGTGCCCCCTTGCCGTGCTCCGTGCGGGTTAAAAAACTCTTTACGGCCCTGTCCACAAGCAGGGGGTCTATCATGGGGCAATCCGCCGTAACGCGCACCACGATTCCGGCGCCATGCAAACGGGCGGCGCCATGGTAGCGTGCGAGCACATCATCAAGGGGACCCCTGTATGAGAGAACGCCCTCATCTTCGCACCACCGGACGATTACATCATCAGAGACGTCCGTGCTCGTGGCCACAACTATCTTATCGAGGCTTCTCGCGGCCCTCAGGCGGTTTATGACGTGCCATAGCATTGGCCTGCCGCTAATATCCCTCATCACCTTGCCGGGAAGTCTCGTGGAACTCATCCTCGCCTGCACAATGGCCACAACCGGGCCTCTTTCCCCTGAATTTAATTGCATAGGTCCTCCCAGCCAAGGGGCCTGTCCTTTACAAGGTCCCTTGCAGCCCTCTTGCCGAGGATATCTTTCAGGGCCCCCGGCGCGAGCCCATGGGCATGGCGGACTACCTTCACCATCTCGCCCGTTATGCACGAATCTTTCTTTATATCCCTTGCGGCGTAGATGCCCCTTCTCGCCCCTGTCCTCTCGCAAAGCTCATCTGCCGAAGGTTCTTTAACCGGGCTTCCCAGGGCCTCTTCAAGGTTTCTTATCTCACTGACCATAAGCTCAAACCCGGCCGGCTCCATGGAATGTGCGTGGTCCGGCCCCGTCATGGTCCTTGAGAGGGTAATGTGTTTTTCGATAATAGCGGCGCCCGTGGCCACGGCCCCAAGGGCCACGGCCATGCCCTGCGTATGGTCCGAGATACCAACGGGACAGTTGAAACGTCTTGCCAGCGTTCTCATGGCCCGAAGGTTCACATCCGCGAACTTCGGGGGATAGAGGGACGAGCAATGCAGCAGGGCTATCTCACCGACCCCGGCCTCTTCAAGCACGGAGACTGCGTCCTCTACCTCTTTCAGGTATGAGGCCCCTGTGGAGAGGATTACGGGCCTTCCATAAGAGGCAACTACTTTTAGCAGGGGCTCGTTATTTATATCGCCTGACGCAATTTTAAAGGCCTTCATCCCCGTAAGGTTAAGGAGGTCCGCCGCTGACGGGCTAAATGGCGTGGAGAGAAAATCAATTCCCATGGACTCGGCGTGGCGTTTCAGCTCAAGGTGCCATGGCCATGGCATGGCCAGCTCCTTGAGCGCGGCAAAGCCCGGGTCGCTCTCCCACCCGCCTTTACCGTCGGGCCTCAATGGATTCACAAGGCCCTCGGCAGTAAAAGACTGAAACTTTACGGCAGAGGCCTTAGACTGGAAGGCCGCGTTTACAAGCTCTTTGGCAAGCTCCAGACTGCCGTTATGGTTGGAACCGGCCTCGGCGATGATATATGCAGGGGCCTTGCCTCCCACGAGGCGGTTGCCCATCTTTATCGACTTCTTCATACAGCCCTCTTTGTCTTTGATGTCATTGCCCTTGAAAGGGTGGATATTACGGTGGCCGCGATAAAATTCACGTCCCTCCCAGTAAGGGAGGGGAATATGGGAAGGCTCGCCTCTTCACTAAAAAAACGCTCCGCCTCGGGGTAATCCCCTTCGCCGTAGCCAAAGCGTTCGCAATAGTAGGGTTGAAGGTGCACGGGTATGTAGTGGACCTGAAGGGCAACGCCCTCTTGCCGCATGAGCTCAAACCATTTTTTTTTGTCCGCGCCGAGCCCCTTGAAATCTATCCTTATGGGATAGAGGTGCCATGCGCTCTCACATTCAGGGGGCGTTGCGGGGGTCTTGATAATGTCTCCGTGAGAGGCGAAAAGCCTCTCGTATAGGGCCGCTATCTCACGGCGCCTCTCCATGAATGAATCTATCTTTTTGAGCTGGCTAATGCCCAGCGAGCATTGAATATCAGATATCCTGTAATTAAAGCCAAGGGAGCGCATCTCGTATTTCCAGGGCGGCCATGACTCGCCCGGCGGTGGCGTTCTCGTAATGCCGTGGGAGCGAAGTTCCATTAGCCTCTCATACAGCCCCCTCTCGTTAGTAGTAACGGCCCCGCCCTCGCCTGTTGTGATGGACTTTACGGGGTGAAAACTGAAGACCGTCATATCGGAGTTATTACAACTGCCGACCATTTGCCGCACGCCCGAAGCATCTTGCCGGCTTGCGCCAAGGGCATGGCAGGCGTCCTCTATTATGAAAACATCGTCGCCGCCTGCTGAGGCCCGCAGGGCCGCCGTATCAAGGGGCGCCCCGCCGTAATGAACGGGAATAACGGCCTTTACATCTTTGGTCATGGCCTCACTCACCCGCCTTAAATCCATTGCACCCGTATCTGCCTCAATATCCGCAAAAAGGGGGATTGCCCCTGTGTAAAGCACGGCGTTGGCCGTGGCCACAAAGGTATTTGGCGTTGTTATTGCCCTGTGCCCCTGCCCAAGACCGGCCGCGAGGCATGATATATGAAGGGCCGCCGTGCCGCTCGCGCAGGCAACGGCATACCTTGCACCGGTGTACGCGGCAAGGGCCTCCTCAAAGGCAGTAACAGCAGGCCCCTGTGTGAGCCGAGCCGAGCCAAGGGTCTTAAGTACAGACCTTGTATCTGCCCCGTCTATTGTCTGGCCTCCGTAGGCGATAGGTCTTTTTCGCACCCCGGTCATGCTCCTTGATAATCTTGTTAAGCTGAAACCTGTCGAGCTTCATATCGTTGCTGTCGCTGGCATAGGAAAAACCTTCGGGGACCCTGACGCCCTCGGTGTCACTCTCCCCATCGCCGCCCCACCAGGGAAAATGCGGCTGTACCATGAAGTAATCTTCGTACTCAAGGGTGAGCCTGCCGTCTTCCTTTGATATAAGGACCTCGTGGAGCTTTTCGCCGGGCCTGATGCCAATTACCTCGAACTCGCAATCCGGTGCAACGGCCCTCGCCACGTCCACGATAGAAGTGCTCGCTATCCTGGGCACGAAGATTTCCCCGCCCTTCATCCGCTCAAGAGACTTGATGACAAAATTTGCGCTGTCCTCAAGGGTTATCCAGAAGCGGGTCATACGCTTGTCCGTAATGGGCATTACGCCTGATTTTTTCTTCTTTAAAAAGAGGGGAATGACACTTCCGCGGCTTCCGGCCACGTTGCCGTAACGCACCACGGAAAAACGTGTGTCCTTGCCCCCGGCATATGAGTTGCCAGAGACAAAGAGCTTGTCCGAGCAGAGTTTTGTGGCCCCGTAGAGGTTGATGGGATTCACGGCCTTGTCCGTGGAGAGGGCCACAACCTTTTTGACGCCCGTATCCATGGATACGTCTATTATGTTCTTTGCGCCGAGGACATTGGTCTTGATTACCTCGAAGGGGTTGTACTCCGCGGCAGGCACCTGCTTGAGCGCGGCGGCGTGTATGACGTAATCAACACCCTCGAATGCCCTGTAAAGCCTCTCCTTGTCCCTTACGTCCCCGAGAAAAAAACGCAGCAGGGGACTCTTGAACTTGTCGTTCATCTCGTACTGCTTCAACTCGTCGCGGCTGAGGATGATAAGTTTTCGCGGTCTGCATCTGCCAAGAATAATCTCGGTGAGTTTGTTGCCAAGTGAACCGGTACCGCCTGTTATAAGAACTGTCTTGTCTTCAAGATACATGGGCGTTCCTCCTTTTCACCCTCTTGATAATGCAACTTGCATGCCAGAGTGACGGGGGGACAAATGACCGTAATATGCGGTTTTTCAGATTACAGGGGGGTTGTGTATGGGGGTATGGACAAAAAAGTGACGGCGTCGGCAACGCGCAATCTGACAGGAAGGCGATTAAGGGGGTAACAAGAGAGTGCGGAGCCGGGGGGTTACCTCACTGCGCTCTTCAGCGTGGCCGCGGCAAGCTCCACCATGAACCTGCACTCATACTCATCGCGGTCTATTATGCACTGCATGGCCCTCATCTTCAGGGGGTTGAAGAGGATGGGCGCCTTGAGGTTCAGGCTCACACTGCCCTTCAGCTTTGATGCCGCGACCATTACAAGGACGGTAATCTCCTCCGTGGTCTCGGCAAAGAGATCTTCAAGATAATGACTCCGCAGGGGCACGGTATAACCGGCCCTGAAGAGCGACGGAAAGGTAAGGAGAAAGGCAGTGGACGGTTCGTCAAGGGATTGGAGCCACTTGAAGACCCCGTTGCTGTCATGCTCTATAAGGACAAAGTCCCTCAGGCCCTCAAAGCCGGGGATAATCTTTACAAAGCGTATGATCTTATCCTCGGTCACCTTCAAGGGGCCAAAACGCGTTGAGGAAAACTCCACGGTTTTTTTCCCTGAACTATTCTGCTTCATGGCATTAAGCCCCCCTTCTCTTTAATCGATATGTCATCGGCGCCAAGCCTTGAAGCGGCCCTGTTCTCTTCGAGTATCTTGAGATAGACCTCTTCTCTGTGGATGGAGCGGCCCTGCGGGGCATCGATGCCGAGCTTTACATGATTATCTCTTATCTCCACGATCACAACCCTTATATCGTCATCTATTATAATGCCTTCATCGGTCTTTCTCGTTAAGACAAGCACGCGCGCCCTCCATGGCTGTATTTGCATGAAAACTTTAAATCCGGCGAAGTGTCTTCCATGACCCACCCCGAAAATCATATCACTTACCCATGATAGAGAACATCGAGACCATACTCTCACTCGCCGGCCCCGGGATTAAAGAAAATCGAGGATACTCTGCCTGAAGACCCTGGCCGAGGACTTAAGGGCCGCGTCAAGGGCCGTGTTGCCAAGCTGAAGCTCTGATATTACCTTTGTTATATCGGCGTCCTCTATGCTGGAGATGCTTACCTTGAGGTCCAGCTTAAAGCTCGATATGGTCCCTGCCGTGCCAGTAAGCCTCAGGCTTCTGCCCCCCACATCGGCGATAGAGTTGGATATCTGAGCAGAGGCAGAATCAAGGGCCGTTATGGACGAGGCGATACCTGCGGCATCGTCGGCATTAAGGGCCGTTATCATATCCGTTACGGCCTGAAAAATATCCACACCTCCGCCGCTGCCCTTGAAGACCTTGCCCCCGTTTACGCCAAGTGTCATGGAGCTGTTGGTGTTTATATTTATCACACGCTCCCCGGCGTCGCCGTTGTAGAGCCCCGCCGGGTCAAAGGGGGCGGTATCCCTCTTATTGCCGGCAAAGACGTATCCGCCCTCAAAGCTCGTATTGGCAAGTGTCCTAAGGCCGTCAAAGAGACTTTTCGCCTCTATGCCGGCGGCCTTTCTCATATCCTTGTTCGCCGTGTCCGTGGCATTCAGAACGGCGAGTTCCTTTAGCCTTGAGATAATATCATTGCTGTCTGAGAGCGCGTTCTCCACAACGCCAAGGTAGGAGACGCCGGAGTCTATATTGCGCTGGTACTGGTCGAGCCTTGCGAGCAGGGACCGGGAGTCAAGGAGTTGTCCAACCCTGGCCGGGTCGTCAGAGGGCCGGGAGAGCTTCTTTCCCGTTGTAAGCTCTCTCTGGGACTTGAAGATAGAGCGGTACTGCCTGTTTATGTCTCTTATATAGGTCTCAAAGAGTATATTGTTAGTTACCCTCACAAGGAGCCTCTTATCTGATATTAAGGAGCGTATTGTACATGTCATCGGCAGTGGTAAGGAGCTTTGCCGCCGCCTGAAAGGCCTTCTGGAGCTTAATCATGCTGACGGCCTCCTCGTCAATGGAGACGCCTGATACAGAGGCCCGCTGAGTCTCTATCTGCGCCATCACCGCCTCGCGCACGCTCACATTATTTTCCGTCTCGCTGGCCTTTGTCCCTGTCTCAGAGACGAGCCCCTGATAAAACCCGCCCAGCGTGGAGCCCTTTACAAGAGGCTTATCCCTGATCCCGGAGAGGGCAAGGGCGTTGGTATTGTCTCCGGGAAGCCCCGCCAGAGTGGAAGAAGCCGCCACTGCGGCGGTATTGGTAATGGCTACACCCATATGCATGGCAGAGCTCTTTGTGGCGCTTACGCTGAATGCATCGCCTGCGGCCGGGCCTGTGGGGCTGTCGGTTATCGTGAGACTTATGCCGTCAAAGGTTATGGCCGAGCCCGATACATAGGCCCCTGAGGCGACAACGGCGTTGGTATTGAGGTTTACCACCACATAGCTGGCCGACCCTGAAAACCTCACCTCATAGTCATCAAGGGTAAGGGCCGAGGGGTCTGTGACAGTGCCTCCGGAGATAGAGGCCCCTCCAGTGTTCTGGCTCATGGCGGAGGTATCTACCTGCATGGGGGTAAAAAAGTCCTGCCCTGTGCTTGAATCAAGTCCATACCCGGCCCGGTGCTGAATGTTTACCTCCTTAATGACTGTGGCCGAGAGGCGATTCAGGCTCTCAAGGGTCCCTGTGAGGTCGGCCCTGCCGTCAATAAACCCCTTGAGGCTACCGGAGGTTATCTTATCCGTAAGGTTCGTTCCGTTGTAGGTCACCTTTGTAAGGAGATTATTGTCGCCGTCAACACGTACGGCGAGGGCAGTGCTCGTAACGCCCGATACAAGAGAGAAACCTCCGTCCGTAACAACGTCTACTACTCCCGGGGAGCTCTCTATGGTGGAGATGCCGATATTGCCTGCAAGAGCGCCGAGAAGGGCATCCCGCTTGTCCTTCAGGTCATTGCTTGAGGCGCCGTTTATATCAAGGGCCTGTATCTGTTTGTTCAAGTCCGCAACCTGCGCGGAAAGGTCATTTATTTTATTAACTATTCCTTTTATCTCATTGTTTACATTCGTGATATCAAGTCTTATACGAGAGTCCATATTCTTGAAGGCATCGCCAAGGACAGTGCCGTTTGAGAGCACGGCCTGCCTTGCCGGTCTTGATGTGGGGTCTGAGGAAAGCTCTTCAAAAGAATTGAAAAAGTCATTGAGGGGTTTGCTTATCCCCGCGCCGGCGGGGTCGTTGAGTATACCCTCAAGGTCCGAGAGGACGCCGGACCGTGAGGACTCGGCAGATAGGCCGGAGCGGGCGTCATTGAGCTGAAGCGCGATAAATCTGTCAAAGACCCTCTCCACGCCGCTTACCTGCACGCCAGTGCCGAAAAAGTGCCCTCCGAAACTCACCGGGTCCTTGGCCTCGAGCACCGCCCTCTGCCGAGTGTAGCCCGGGGTGTTGACATTGGCGATATTGTGAGAGGTTACGTCAAGGGCCTCCTGCGATGCGTTAAGCCCTGTCCTCGCTATCTCAAAAATTCCGTTAAGAGACGGCATATCAGACCCCCTTCCTGAGGCGTGTGCCCTTGAGGGATTTTGCCCCGCGAAGTCCGGTGGAGAGATATGTGCCCCCCATGGCAAAAGACTCCAGAAAATCAAGGGCCCGCCCAAGGTTCTCCAGACTACTGGCTATGAGAAGGCGGTTCCTCCGGTTAAGGGCCCGTACCCTCTCCCTTGCCCTGGCAAGGCCCTCACGCGCGCGCCGCAGGGCCGCGCGCTCGGTCCCCTCTTGCAACTCTATAAGGGCCGCAAGGCCCTGTGCTTCCCCCTTGCCGGCCTCTCTTAACATGGAGGCAACGAGCGCACCGCGGGAGGAGGCATGAGCCGAGAGCCCGCTCAGGATCTCCTCCTTCTTTGAGAGCACATCGTAAAGCCCCTGATAATCCCTCTTTATAACGGCCTTTTGCTCCTCTTCAAGGACCGATTGAAGCTCAATATACATACCGGTCTCCATGGAGAGTTGCTCTACGAGAGCACCCGCTGACATGGCCTAAGAGAGATAACGGTGGCTCTGGTAAAAGTCAATGGCCTTCTTGATGATGCCCTCGGCAACCCTTGAGGACTTTACATTGTACTTGCCCTCATCGATGGCGTTTTTTATATGCTCTATCTTCTCGGCCCTTACATCAGGAGAGGCCTCAACGAGCTTTCTGAGCCGGGCCAGCTTCTTCGCCTTGCCAGAGAGATTTACCCTGTCTGCCATGGCAGAGGCCCCGTGTTTGAGCTTGCCCTTATCTTCCACTCCCCCAAGCTTTTTTTTGACATCATGGAGTTTTACCTGGGCCTTCACCAATGGATTTTTACCTGCAATCTTCATAACTGCCTCCTTTGTCTTATACTGTTGTTGTTGCTTTCTTATCGGTTATAGCCAAAAAAAACTTTAGTCTTTTTTTCTTCAGGCCTTTTTCCTGAAGGCGGGGCCGTCTCCGGGGCCTTTGGAGCCTGTATGAGCCTCGTGGCGGCTAAATTGCCTGAGAAGCATCCTGCCAAGACCGAGCCCGCCTCCGGAGGCCATCTCCTTTGATATCTCCCAGTCAAAGAGCGATGTATAGATGTCCTCTCTCATGCCCTCGCCAAGGAGACCGCTCTTTTGAATGGTAGAGCGCATGGTCTTCAGCATATTATTTACAAAGAGGGCCTCAAAATCGTTTACCGCCTTTCTCAACTTCGCGGCCTTGAGCCTGCCCTTCCCATCCATGGGTCCATCGGCGCGTCTCATCACGCCAGGGTCCGTCATGGCGCCAACTCCGTTATGGCGTCCTGTCAGGTTCATATGACCTCCAGCTCGGCGTGCAGGGCCCCTGCCGCCTTTATGGCCTCAAGTATGGCCACAAGGTCTCTTGGGGTCACGCCAACAAGGTTAAGGGCGCGCACCACGTCCTTGAGCTTCACGGCCTTTGGAAGCACGATGAGGCGTGCCTCCTTTTCCTTGACTCCCAGCAGGGCCTTTGGCTGAACCACCGTAGTTCCGGCGGCAAGCTCGTTGGGCTGGGATATAAGGTACTGTGTCTTTATCTCAATGCTTATATCTCCGTGAGATACGGCCACCTCCGAAATGGTCACGTTCTCACCCAGGACCACCGTGCCCGTGCGCTCGTTGATTATCACCTTTGATACCACATCCGTGGGCACGTCAAGCTGTTCTATGAGCGAGATATAGGAAAAGATGCCCCTGTCAAGGGTTTTTGGCATGGAGATGCTTATTGTGCCTGCGTCAAGTGGAGTGGCCGCTCTCCTTCCAAGGCCGGTGTTTATGGCCTCTGCCATCCTCGTAATGGTTGTAAAATCCGGCTCACGGAGCGTCAGGCGCAGGGCCTTGTCTGCGGCCATCTTAAGGGGCACGCCTCTTTCCACAAGGGCGCCGTTGGGAATTTTGCCGGCCGTCTGGTGGTTTTTCTTAAGAGATACCCCGGAGCCGCTTGCAAGAAAACCGCCAAGGGAGACCGCCCCCTGAGCGCTTGCGTAGACGCGGTCATCGGCCCCCTTAAGAGGCGTCATTATAAGGGTGCCGCCGTTAAGGGATTTGGCGTCGCCCAGTGAAGAGACCAGCACATCTATCCTGCTCCCCGGGCGGACAAAGGGCGGCAATTCCGCCGTCAGCATGACGGCGGCGGTGTTCTTAACCTTTATAAGTTTGGGGTCTATCTTTATGCCCATCTTCACGAACATGTTCGCCACGCTCTGCCTCGTGAAGACAGACCCGCTCTTGTCACCCGTGCCGTCAAGGCCCACCACAAGGCCGTAACCCACAAGGTGGTTGGTCCTTACACCCTCGAAAAAGGCTATGTCCTTTATCCTTGAGGCCCGCGCAGGGCTCCCAAGGCAAAGGCATATTATTAGGGAGATTATCCCCTTTCTAAAAAGGCCATACATTATCAAGTATCCTTATCATCCATCCGGGTCTCTGCTCATCGGCGATAACGCCCCTGCCCGAGTACTCTATGCGGGCGTCGGCTATTAGGTTGGAATCAACCCTGTTATCAACGCTCAAGTCTTCGGGCCTTATGATGCCGCTAAGCACAAGGTACTGATGCTCGTTGTTCAATATGGTGTCTTTTTTTCCCTCTATGATGAGATTGCCGTTAAGGAGGACCTCTACGACCCTTGCCGTCAGACTCGCCGAGAATTGCCCCGAGCGTTTTGTGGTGCCGGCGCCGTCAAAGGCGGAGTCATAGTTGCTGGCAAGTTCGGGTTTAAAGGGCTGGCCCTGACCGAGAAAATCGCTCATGCCGAATTTGAGCGGAAGGCCGAGAAACTTCTTGATGGCTATGTCGTTATTGGAGGTCCTTGACGTGCTGGTAGTGGCCTCTTTCGTGGCGCTCGTCTTCTCTGATATTACTACAGTCACCGTATCGCCTACGTTTCTTGCCCGCAGGTCCTGAAAGAAACTGTTCCTCGATGTCTCGCCCGGCCATATGGAGCCCGCCGTAGGGACATGATTACTGCCCTGCATGGGTATGACGGAGCTGTCAATCCTCCTTGGCCGGGGTGTGGCGCAACCTGCAAGCACCGAAAGGAGCACAAAGATAAAAACATGCCGGAAACAATCTATCTTCATAAGAGGCCCGTCATCTGAGGTTTACCACCATACGGCCGGGTCCGGAAACAAGACCGGATATCTCTCTTCCGCCAGAGGTCATGGCCTTTACGGGACTGCCGAAAAAACCGTCGTTTTTGGCCGTGGCCCTTGACCTCACCATTATATTCACTCCCTGCACCCTTACCTCCAGGGTCTGCCCCCGCTTTACCATGCGGGGCCTCTGCAGATAATCCTCTCTCACCACCCTGCCCGCGGATATGTGCCGCTTTGCCGCCTTGCCCACAACATCATCAACAGAAAACGCCGCCGCCGCTGGTATGGCCGATACATCCATGCTGACGAGCTTAACATCACCGGCCCCTATCTCTTCGCGCATCTTTATGGGCCTAACCGCCGCCACAACCCTGCGTAGGACCCTCACATGTGCAGTCGCCACCACCGCCCCCACTCTTCTACCGCCGCTCATAAGGGCCACATTAAAGGAGACCCTGCCCGTGGTCCTCCCACTGTTGCGTGACGAGACCTGAAAGTCATCGAATCGGTGCTTTGGCAGGCCCTCTCCCGCCACCTCTACATTATCAACGGCTATCAGGGCATCGGGCCAGCGGGAGTTTGCGAGCAGATACTCCTTCAAGGCCCTTTTCAGCCCCCCATCCCCTGCCCTTGCCACTGATGAAAGGGCGAAGACAAGCATGAATATGAACAAGACCTTTTTCATGAAAATTACCTCTTCATGGAGTTTGATGCCTGCAGCATCTCGTCGGCCGTCTGAATGGCCTTGGAGTTTATCTCGTAGGCCCTCTGCGCCACTATCATATCCACCATCTCCTCCACCACGCTCACGTTGGAGGTCTCTACAAAACCCTGCGCCACGGTGCCGAGCCCGTCCGTGCCCGGAGCGGCCGTAACGGCATCGCCCGATGAGGCCGTCGAAGTAAAGAGGTTTTTTCCCATGGGTTTGAGCCCGCCGGGGTTTACAAAACGCGCAAGCTCAATATTGCCCACCTCCGTGGGAGTACTCACACCGGGCTCTGTCACGGAGACTATGCCGTCGGAGCTTATGGTTATGGTCAGCGCGCTGTCGGGTATGCTTATCTCAGGGTCAACGGTATATCCGTCGGAGTTAACAAGGCGGCCTGTGCTGTCTACCTTGAACTCGCCGTTTCTTGTGTAGGCGAGTGTGCCGTCGGGCTGAAGTATCTGGAAAAACCCGTTACCCTCAACGGCAAGGTCAAGGGGGTTTTCCGTCTTCTGAAGGTTACCCTGCGAAAACAGGTGCTCCGTTGCCACCGTTCTTACGCCCTGGCCCACATTAAGCCCCGTGGGAATTTCCGTCGAGGGTGAACTCGAGGCCCCGGCAGAGCGCAGTTCCTCATAGAGCAGGTCCTGATAATCAGGCCTCGATTTTTTAAAACCCACGGTGTTTACGTTGGCGAGATTGTGGGCTATCATATCCACGCGCAGCTGCTGCGCCTCCATTCCCGTTGACGCCGTCCACAGGGCCCTTAACATACTAAACCTCCGCTATATGTTCTCACAGTTATCATCAAACCCTTCCCACCTCTTCTATGGCCTTTCTGGTCATCCCGTCAATGGCCTGAATCATCTTTACCTGCGTCTGGTATGCCCTTAAGTTCTCCATCATGGCCACCATCTCCTGTACGGGGTTCACGTTGGAGCCCTCTATAAAGCCCTGAAGTACCTTTGTCTCATCGCCTTTCACGGCCATGGGTTTTACACTGCCCCTGGCCCTGTACACTCCGCCCTCATATATAAGTTTGTCCGAATCGCTGAACCGCACGAGCCTTATCTTCCCGATATTAGCCCCCTGCTCCGCGATTGCCCCCGATGAGTCTATCTCCACGTCAGAGCGGCTCAGCCTTATAACCCCGCCTTGCCCCATGACAGGATACCCGGCCTGCGTGGCAAGCCTTCCCTCATTGTCAATCTTGAAGTCCCCCTGCCTCGTATAACGCATCCCCCGCGGCGTCTTTACCACAAAAAAGCCCCTCCCCTCAATGGCAAGGTCTATGGGCCTGCCGCTCTTTGTCATGGCGCCGCCTGATGAATCGATGGCAGGAGATTCAGGAGAGACAAAGGCCCTTGTGCCGCGCCCGTCTGGGGCCGCCATCGTGAAAAGGGGCCTGAACTTCTTGAAACCCGAGGTATTTATGTTGGCGAGGTTGCTGCTTCCAACATTGAGCCTCTCTATCCCCGCCGAGAGCCCTGAAAGGGCCACGAATATAGACCTGTCCATAGACTTCACTCCTCTAAAACTTCCTGTGAAGTAAAGGACGCAACAACTGTGCCATCTGGCGCAAACTCATGGGAAAGGGGGGATTAACCCCGTAGAATGGCGAAGAGGAAGGGTTTGAAAAAAAGATAGACTAAAGCGAAGGGGCCGGACGGCTGCGGCCACCCGGCACATTTTGCTCATATCTCACCCATTGAAGGGGAAGTTTTTACCTATGCGAAGACAACACGGTTTCTGCCCTTTTGCTTGGCCATGTAAAGGGCCCTGTCAGCGGCCGCGGTAAGTTTGTCAACGTCTTCTCTGCCGCTCCATGTGGCAAGGCCTATGCTCAACGTTATTTCGAGCTTCAGACCCTTAAGGGTAAATGGCTCGGCCTGCACCACTCCCAGTATCCTCTCGCATACGATAGCGGCATTGGACTCATCCGTGCCCGGCAGAACAAGGAGAAACTCCTCGCCGCCGTAACGCCCCAAAAGGTCGTATGGCCTTATGGCGCCCGATATACGCGCAACGCATTCAGCCAGAACGGCGTCTCCGGCCTGGTGTCCGTACGTATCATTAACGGCCTTGAAGCGGTCTATATCAAGCATGGCGACACTGATGCTCTTCGTCTCTCTCTCGGCCCGGTTAAGCTCCCCATCAAGGTGCTCGAAGATGGCCCTCCTGTTGGCTATGCCCGTGAGGGTGTCTATGCGCGATTGCTGTCTTATCTTTTCTTTGGCCAGAAGCAGCTCGCTCTGCAGCTCGATAATCCTCGCGCCTGCCTTGACGCGAACCTCAAGCTCCTGCCGGTTATAGGGCTTGACGATATAATCATCGGCCCCGGCCTTCATGCCGTCCACGATGTCGTGCTGTCCGCTGTTCGATGTAAGGAGTATTAAATAGGTGTACTCTTCATCCCCCTTTTCTCTCACCTTCGCGCAGACCACGGGACCGCTCAGCCCCGGCATCATCCAGTCAAGCACGGCGATACGCGGGGGGTCTTTCTGCTTTAACTCCTGCCATGCCTCATTTCCGTCAGCAACCGATACTACTTCATAGCCCAGCTTGCCGAGTACGGCGACAAGTATTCTGCGGGAAGTGGTATCATCTTCCGCTACGAGAATCTTCATTGCAATCTGCCTCCTTGTGATGGCCGCTCTAAAGCGGGGTTAATCTCTTTACCGCAAAATACACCCGCCACATCCCTGAATTGCTCCAACCCCTCTTCAAGGAGCGGAATAATGGCCATGGCATTCTCAACGAGTCCTGCCTTTGCCTCTTCTTCCATCCTTGCCGCGGCCCTTCTCATGGCCATGGCCCCCACATTGGCGCAGGCCCCCTTTATGCTGTGAGCCCGGCCGCGCAATGACTCCGCATCGCCTTCGCTATCCCAGTCTTTTACCGCTCCTATCTGCACGGTTATGTCCTCGACAAAACCTTCTACTATATCGCGGGCCATCTCCTCATCGCCCATGAGACGGTCAAGGAAACCCTCACTATCGAAGATATCCCTATCTTCCGGGGCCTTCTTTACTCCGCCTTCCGCGCCCGCCTCTCCCGCATTATCCGCCGGCTTTTCAGTTAGGCCTTTCCCTGTCCCGGCGCCTTTTTCTGTTTTCTTCTTCTCTCCCTTTGCCGCCCACTTCTCCATAATCACTCCAAGGGCCTTTGGCGATACGGGCTTGGATATATAATCGTCCATGCCGGCCTCAAGACATTTTTCCCTGTCCCCGGCAAGGGCGTTGGCCGTCATGGCTATGATGGGTATGGAATGGTCACGCACAGAGGAGTCTGAGGCCCGTATCGTGCGCGTGGCCTCGTAGCCGTCCATCTCCGGCATCTGGCAATCCATCAAGACAAAATCATAAGGCACAGTCTCAAGTGCCTTTACGGCCTCAAGACCATTGGCCGCCACATCGGCCCTGCAACCCAGCTTTCGAAGTATCCCGATGGCTACCTTCTGATTAGTGGGGTTGTCCTCGGCAAGGAGTATGCGCAGGCCCAGGTTTTTTTTCTCATCCATACTATGGCGCGTGATTATACCGCCGGGCCTCTTCTCTGAAGGGGCCATTCTCCTTCCCTGGACAAGGGCAAGGCAATCGTAGAGGCGCGATTGCTTTATTGGTTTTGTGATGTAGGCCGAAAAACCAATCTTCTCAAGACGCCCGGCGTCTCCGCGCTCTCCCATGGAGGTCATCATTATAAGCCCGGCTCCGCTTATCTCAGGGTCCTGCTTTATAAGCCTGCCAAGGCGTTCACCGTCCATGCCCGGCATCTGCATATCCAGCACGCATATATCATAGGGTTTCTGCTCTCTTGCGGCGCGGCGCAGCATGGCAAGGGCGGTTTCGCCATCAGCGGCCTCGGCATGCGTGATACCCCACGAATCGAGAAGCAGAGCGATAAGACGGCGGTTTGTAGCGTTGTCATCAACGGCCAGGACCTTAACTCCATTTATATCGCCGGCATTCCAGCAGGGTTCCTCTACACTTTCGGCCTTTGAAAAAGAGGCGGTAAACCAGAAAGTAGAGCCTTTTCCAACCTCGCTCTCGGCCCCCATGCGCCCGCCCATCATGGCGGCGAGCTTCTTTGATATGCTGAGCCCAAGCCCGGTGCCGCCGTATTTTCTGGTGGTGGAGGCGTCGGCCTGAGTAAAGGCGTTAAATAAGTCCCCTATCTTATCGGCGCGAATCCCTATGCCCGTATCCTTAACCTCAAAACAAAGCATAACGCGCTTCACACCTGCCACCACAAGGCTCGTCTTCACCACCACCTCGCCGCCGGCGGTGAACTTTATGGCATTACCGGCAAGATTGGTTATAATCTGCCTCACCCTGCCCGGATCCCCTTTGAGGCGCCATGGCACAGAGGGTCCAATCTCGCAGATAAACTCAAGGCCCTTCTCATGGGCGCGCATGGCCAGAAGATCGCAGGTATCCTCAACAACGCCCCTGATGTTAAAGTCAACACTCTCAAACTCAACCTTGCCTGCCTCAATCTTGGAAAAATCCAGTATGTCGTTAATGAGAGTAAGAAGGCTCTCGCCGCTATTTCTTATGGTCTCGGCGTATTCTCTCTGCTCCGCCGTAAGCCCTGTATCGAGTAGAAGGCCCGTCATGCCTATGACGCCGTTCATGGGGGTGCGTATCTCATGGCTCATGTTGGCAAGAAAGGCGCTCTTGGCCCTGTTGGCGTCTTCGGCTTCCTGAACAGCCTTCTCCAGAGACCTGTGATTTTCCTCAAGTATGGAGAGCATCTCGTTGAAGGTCTCGCCAAGTTCATAAAGTTGGTCTAACCTTGCGCCCTTGTAAACATCGCACGTGCGGCAATCCTTTATCTTCCTGGCAAATTTCCCCTGCACTTCACCACGGCAGAGGGTGCCGGCTACCTCCCAGCACCTGAGATTGTCCGTCTGATTATATGAAGGACAGTCTTTCTCACAGCAGTCTTTCAATTCCCAGCACCGAAGTAACTCCGGATTATCAAAACGTAAGGTAATGTCTTTTTCATTCACTACCCTTCTCATTATGTTTTTTATATCGACTGCCGTCTTTTTTATGCGTCTGTCCACCTCCGATAGCTGCATGTTGGTGCTTCGAAGCTCATCCTCCCTCTTAACGAGGTCCTCATTACTTAATTTGAGCTCCACTTCCGCCTTCTTCCTCTCAGTTATATCCCTTATCGTGCCGGTTACAAAGGTCCTGCCGCCACTTGCAAAGCTGTTGATGATGAGCTCCATGGGAAAGACCTCGCCGTCTTTCCTCTGCCCCAGCAACTCCATGACACTGCCGTGTATCCGCTTTTCGCCGGTCTCTATAAATCTGCTGAACCCGAGGTTGTGGGCCTCACGAAGCCCCTCTGGTATGATATCCGCGACGCCATGGCCTGCAAGCCCCTCCTCCGCCCCATAACCGAATATCTGTTCGGCGCTGCTATTGGCCTCTATTATCACCCCCTTTGAATCGGCAAGTATTATACCGTCAAAGGCCATCTCATGGACCTTTCTGTACCTCTCCTCATTTTCCAGCAGCACCCTCTCCAGGACCTCTTTATGGGCCTTGCTCCTCGCCGTTAAGAGCGCTACAAAGGCTATAATAGCCAGCATCAGCCCATAGAGCAGCAGAAACTCCCTCTCCACCTGTCCGTAGATTGAAAATAGCATCTCCGATGGGATACGAGAGACTATCTTCCAGCTGTAACCCGCGCTCTTACCGGGGGATAACTTCCCCGACTCAAGGCCCGCAGGCGCCTTATCCCTGAGACCTTCGGGCAGGGGATATACCGTGGTAAAGGTAAAAAGGGCCCCATTGCTGATGAACTGCCCGCTCTTCGCCCCTTTAATCCTCTTCCAGACACCTGAAAATTCATTTCCAAAGGTCTTGTCCTTTCTATCGCTGAACATGAAGCCCCACTCCGAACCCGGCCTTGCCCCGTAGAGATAATAGCCCTCGGGGTTAATGAGCATTATCCGCCCCGGAGCGCCTGATGATAGCCTTTCAAACTTCTTCAAGAGGACTCTTCCTCTGAAGGTGATGACCATTATCCCCTTTTTAACACCTGACCTGTCAAATAAAGGCGTGCCGAAGCGTATGACGGGCTTTATTGGAAATGATATCCTGCCGTGTTCCATGTTAAGGTCCATGGGAGAGACATAGACCTCTCCCGGACCGAGCCTCATGGTATTGTTGAAGTAATAACGCCCTGCCTTATCCTGCAACTCGCTCTCCGGGCTGACAAGGATCCTGCCGTCCTTTGATTCTACCCTCAGACGCTCCATGCCGTTACTGTCAATAATACGCATATGGTCGCAGTATGCCTTGTTAGCGCAGTATGTGGAGAGGTCGGAGAGAATATCCCTGCCCCCGCCTGAGCGCTCAACGAACTTATAGACCTCATGCCCTTTAGATATGAATCGCAGGTCTGATATAACATCGGAGAAGTCCCTGTCCAGCTCATCCTTTTCCATGGATACGAAATTCTTTTCACGGGCATACAATATTTTCTTCTCCGCCCCCCTCTCCTTGATGTATATTAAAAAGATAACGGCCCCTGATATAAGGGCGAGGCAGAAAAAATATTTAAGGAAGTATCGTGAGACCCTTGACAACTGTAAGTCCTCCCATTTAATTCTCTATGAGCGCCCCGGGGCGCAAAGGCGCACATCCATAGGGCAATGCATTAGACAGGGGGCGGTAAGGCGCGCCTTCTCTACTACTTATCGCCCAAAGGAAGACCAACCTTAACCCTTGATGCTAAAAAATGAGGGAATACATGAAAAGAGTCAGAAAGACAGATGAAGAGTGGAAGGAGGTTCTCTCTCCGCAGGAATTCGAGGTAACGCGGGGTAAGGGCACGGAAAGGGCCTTTAGCGGGAAATACCACGACTGCAAGACAGAGGGGCTCTATCTCTGCGTGTCCTGCGCAGAGCCGCTCTTTGATTCAGAGGCAAAGTTCGATTCCGGCACGGGATGGCCAAGTTTCCGCGGCCCCGTCTCTCCTGAAAGCGTGGAAACCGCAGTTGACAACAGCCACAATATGCGCAGGCAGGAGGCGATCTGCTCTGCCTGCGGAGCGCATCTGGGCCATGTCTTTGATGACGGCCCCGGCCCGGAAGGAAAGAGATACTGCATAAACTCCATTGCCCTTAAATTAAAGAAAAGATAAGTTTTGCTTGCCTGGAGCCCCTTATGATACGCCGCCCTGCCATGGACTTTGCAGAGGGATAATGCCTCAAAAGAGAGATATAACGATAAGAGAGGCCTTGAGCCTGACGGAGTCGGCGCTTGTTGAGGCCGGGACGGAAGAAGCTCGCATAGAGGCCCAATGGATAGTAGCCGAAGCGCTCGGCATGAAGAGGTTTGAGCTCTTTATCCACCCCCATAGAAGGCTTACAGAAAAAGAGCGGGCAAGGCTTGATGAAATTATCGAGAGAAGAAAAGGCAGAGAACCGCTCGCATACATCACGGGCTTTACGGACTTCAGGGGACATATCATAAAGGTCACCAAGGCCGTGCTTATACCAAGGCCGGAGACAGAGCTTCTTGTTGACGAGGCCCTGCGTATACTCGAAAAAGGTAATGGTCCGCAGAGGGTTTTGGAGCCCTGCACGGGTTCGGGTTGCATTTGCGTGGCCCTTGCGAGTGAGTTCGAGGCAATATGCATAGTGGCTGTTGATATAAGCCCCCATGCCATTGCGCTTGCCGGTGAGAACGCGCGTTGTAACAACGTGGCAGACAAAATATGCTTTCTGTGCGGAGACCTTCTTCTTCCCGTAAAAAAAGAAGAGACCTTTGACCTCATCGTGGCAAACCCGCCCTATATCCAGGACCTCGATATGAAGACCCTTGCCCCCGAGATAAGGCTCTATGAGCCTGCCCTTGCACTCTACGGAGGCCTTGACGGGCTCGATTACATCACAGGGCTTATCCGAGGCTCCGCGCCCCTCTTAAAGCCCGGCGGCTCACTTCTGCTTGAGATAGGTATGGGGCAGGCAGAAGAGGCGGAAGAACTAACGCGCTCACTTGGCCTGTTTGAGAATATTCAGACAAAAAAAGACCTCTCCGGCATTGAGAGGATATTTTCGGCAACCAAGAAGAGGACAGAGTAGCCGCGGCCCCCCCCTTTTTTAAGGGGTGAAAGGCCTTACCGTAAAGAACATCCCTCCATATATTATAAATAGCGCCTCATAAAAAAGCTCCCCCCCGCTCTTTAGAGCGGGGGGGAGCCTCGATTAACCTACCTGTGCTATCTTTCATTGTGGGCATAACGACCTCTCAAAAAAGAGGTCTTTATGCCGCCGGCCTATGACGCGTGACCGGCCTCTCTCTCTATCTCCCTGTCCACACTGGACATGTGATACTCCTCGCCAAAGGCGCCGGAGGGCTCCTTCAGGAAGAGGAGACAGAAGACAAAACTGAAAGCGGCGCCTGCAGATATGATAAAAAAGAAGGTATGCGGGTTTACCATACTGAGGACCGTAAGATAGAAGACGGCGCCCACGTTACCGTAGGACCCCGCCATACCCGATACCTGACCGGTAAGACGCCTCTTCACCATTGGGATGATGGCGAAGGTAGCGCCCTCGGCGCCCTGAACAAACATGGAGCAGGCGATGGTCAATACCACAGCCAGGACAATAGGCCAGTTCGAATGGATCAGGGCCATACCAAAGAAACCGGAGGCTATGCCGAACATGTAGATGAGCATAATCGTCTTCCTGCTCTTCAGCATATCCGAGAGAACGCCACCAAGGGGCCTCGCGAAGAGGTTGACAAAGGCGAAGGACGCCGCGATAAGCCCCGCCTTTGCCGGGGTAAGCTCGAAGATACCCTGGAAAAAGGATGGGAGCATGGAGATAACGGCAAGCTCTGCGCCGAAGTTACAGAAGTAGGTGGTGTTGAGGCTCGCCACCTGATTGAAGTTGTACTTGTCGTCCTCCGGCACACCCTTTTTGAGTATGGGAAGGTTAACCTGAAGGGCCAAAACTATCTGGTAGAGGACAACAATGGCGATAATCACATAACAGATAACCGCGCCCTTGGTGCTGAGGAACCCCATGCTGTTAATCCTCCATACCAGGATGGAGATAATACCGACGCAGGGGATTGTGAAGATGATGAGTTTGATAAGATCCGTGTAGGTGCTCACCTCCATGGCGGCAACCTTACGGGGTTTGTGCTGAGGTGTGCCTACGGGGCCGTCTGTAATAGCAAACCAGTAGAATATTCCATAGAGCCCCATGATGGCTCCGCTTACGGCCATGGAGTAGCGCCACCCGTTATGCCCGCCGAACCACTGCAGGGCTATGGTGGGGATGGTCATGGCGGCGGCGGCGGAACCGAAGTTACCCCAGCCGGCGTAGAAACCCTCGGCAAAACCAATGTCGCGGGGTTTGAACCAGAGGGCCGTCATGTGGATACCTACGACAAAACCGGCGCCCACGGAACCAAGTACGAGCCTTGATACGAGGAGCACGGAAAAAGTATTGCCGAAGGCAAAAATAAAGGTAGGTATGGCCATGACAACCATCAAAATGGAAAAGACCCTGCGGGGTCCATACTTGTCAAGGAGCATACCGACTATGAGACGGGCAGGTATTGTGAGCGCCACGTTGCTGATGGCAAAGACCTTGAGCTCCCTCTTGCTCAGCCATCCCACCTCATGTATCATGGTGGTGGCAAGGGGCGCCATATTGAACCAGACGTAAAAGGTTAAAAAGAACGCAATCCAGGTAAGATGCAAAGCCTTGATATCCGGATCAGTGACTTTAAAAAGACTTGAGACCTTCATTTAGTATACACCCTCCTTCTCCTTGAGTTGACTCGGTTGATTCAACTTTACCTTCCTCTCCTCCGGGCCGCCTACTTTTCAGGCCCCATTATAAAGAGATGACAGCTTGCGTTCTTCACAAGATAGGCGCTGATGCTCTTCTGGAAGACAGACTCCATGGCGCTCCTCTCCTTGCGCGCTACGACCACTATGTCGGGAGACTTCTTCTCAATGGCCTTCAATATCATGGCCCTCGGTTCACCGGTGGCTACCATTACATCCACATCAAGGCCGTTATGCGTCACCCATTCAGCTGCCTTACGAAGCGCCGCGCTCCTCTCGGCCTCATACTCTTTGGTGATTTTCTCATCTTCAAGGCTGGCATCAAGTACATCCTCGGCTACGGAGACAAGGATCATCTCGGGCTTCACTTCCTTAAAGAAATTAACCACTCTCTCCAGCGCTTCCTGAGATCTATCGGTCCCATCGTGACAGTACATGATTCTCATTCACACACCTCCATCGTTCCAGTTAGTAATATATGAACTCCCGGTTTAACAGAAAAACCGGGATTCCAGCACAACGGAATATAACTCCCCCACACCCCCCTTCGGTCCGGATCTTGTCAAAAAGACATAATGGCACAGCCGTGACGCAAACAAGCCCTGAAAAGACATGATACTCCGTGCGTGAAAGGACCGTAGTATCAGAATGTGATGAGTATATAAGGATGGCACCTGATTCTGTTCAGTGAAATCACGAATATTATATCAATAGATTAAATATTGTCAAGTAAAACCATTAAAATTAACGGTAATTTTGATTAATGAAGAGCTGAAAAACAGGGGAAAAGCGGGACGGGCAGTGGTAAAAAATCATTAAAGCACTTTAAAGGAGGGAAAATGGCATGACGCTTAAAAAAAAGGTAAAGGGAGGAAAAAAACGGGCAGTTTAAAGTCATGCCCGGGACCGAATTCGGCAACCCTCGCTACAATGGGCCACCCTTGGAAGGCTGAAACGTTTCATAGTGAAACCTCCTTATTAAAGACTCTCTAACTGTACACAAGAATAGTTTACCACATTTTCCGCATTTTGTGCGGTGAAGATGCTTTTTTTTGAGATATGGCCCCTATCAGGCAGAGACGAGTCTGCTCTGAAGCCAACCCCTCAAGACCTTCCATGGCTTTGAGCGAATTCTTGAGCATATCCAATCATAAAAGCTCCCGTTTGACTCTTTGCCCCGTATGACATCATAGTACCGGCGCATTATATCAGGCTCTTTTTCAAGAAGTTTATACCAGAGCCTCGGGTAGTTATATACAAGTCCGCTCATTTTGTCGGCGGCCCTGAACTCGGGGTACAGCTCCTTCTCTACCCATCTCTGATAGGCCCCAAGCTCAGAGGAGCCGCTTTTAAGGGAATCAACTATGGTAGAGGCCGCGGCCTTTGCCGTGCGTATGGCGTAGTATATGCCTTCTCCGAGAAAAGGGTCCACAAGATGACCGCTGTCCCCGGCAAGGGCCACCCTGCCCTTAACGGCCCTTAGCGACATGGCGTTCTCGTAAAAAACAGGCACCGTCCACCCGCTTCGCTCGTCAACGCAGAGGTCTTTCAGCAGCGGATGGGTCTGTACAAAGGCATTGAAGTATCCCTTTATATTGCCGCGCACCTTCATGGCCTCTCCGGCGAGGCCTACGGAGAGGAACTTCTTCTTTGGGAATATCCACCCGTATCCAAAGGGCACGAGCCCGAAGTCTATGAAAAGTTTTCCCTCTATGTCTTTTGCGAGGCTTCTGTCGTAGGGCACCTCGGCCGTGATGGATACGGCGGCCTCTTTTGGGTCATAACCAAAGTAATCCCTGCCCACAAAACCCGCGGCCCCGTCGGCCCCCACGACAAACCTTGCCCTGTACGTATCGCCGGACTCTGTTTTAACGGAGACAAACCCCTTGTCTTCCGAGAGGCCCTTTATCATGCACCCGTCTACAAGCACCGCCCCGGCGGCCGAGGCCTTTTGAAAGATGAAGTCATCGAAGGAATCGCGCATGACATTATAGCCAACAGGCCTGTCGGAGAGTATCTCGATTTCTCTGCCGGACCTGTAGGTAAAGACGGCTCCCCTCACAACGTCTTCCACCACAGGGGAGATATCAAAGCCAAGGAGCCCCTCTACCTTCGTTGATATGCAACCCCCGCAGGGCTTGTATCTTGGAAACCTTGCCTTGTCAAAGGCAATTACGCTGAGGCCCTCTTGCGCAAGATGATACGCCGCAGTAGAACCGGCCGGGCCAAGGCCTACCACGATTGCATCGTATAACATGGGTTATTTCTCCCCTTCCACGGTATACTCCATCTTGTCACAGCAAAAACCGGTCTCCCTCAATGCGTCGCTCTCCCACTGAAGGAGTTTCAGGTGCCCCTCCTCCATCTTCAGCAGCTCCGAAAGGAGGTCCTTCTGCAACTCGTCGGTAGCCCCATTAAGAAGACGCCCGTAAAAGGCCACTGCCTTTTCCTCGTTTTCAATGGCAATATCAATTGCGGTGATGTCCGTCTGGTTGGCGTCAAAACGTTCAATAAGCTCATTCTTGCCCTGATATATGGGAAGCCCTTCCCTTGTATCCTGAGAGCCACTTTTTACGGCGTCAGAGTAGCTCATCCAGCCGAGGCCGTCCTTCAGGGAGGCGGCGAGAGCCTTTATGACCCTGATATGGTCAATCTCGTCAGAGGCGAGATGGGTAAATACGTCCCTGCCTTTTTCGTCGCTCATCATCTCCGCCGCGGCCTTGTAGAAGTAATACCCCTTGAGCTCGGTATTGTGGGCCAGGCTGAGCTCGTCGGCCAACTCCTGCATGATTTTCTCACCCATAACTCTCTCCTCCTTTTTTACGCTTTAAGGCAGGTATGCTTCTTCATCTCCGCCCTGTATCCGTTCTGCCCGCCTTGTTCACATCGTGTTGATGCTCAAGCATCTCACCACGCACCTTGTCCTCGCAGGCGTGACAGATGGTCAGAGGCGATGGGCGGCCGCATATTGTACAGACATGCTCATGTTTCTCTTCCTCTTTTTTCTCGTTTTTTTTCTTTTTTTCCTTGTCCCTGGCCTCTTCCATCATACCCTCCTGCAGTCTCACGTTAATCCCCGCCGCCGTGGCAAAGTATGGCCTGCCTCTTTTAGAGGCAACGGCTCATGCCCCCGGATGAAAACTCTTTAAAAAAAACGCCTCATCTCCCGACAGACTCCCCCTGCCACTTCAGAGGTATCGGCTCATGTCCTTGAATGAAAATCCCTTTAAAGAAGGCACATCGCCACTGCCCTTGTACTGAACAATCACCTTGAAGGTATCGCCCATGCCGCCCGGGGCTATAAGGCCGGCAATGGCGCGGTTGTGCTTTATCTTATCATAATCCGCAACGCTCGCGGCCTCTGTCTCCAAGAGCTCCTCAAGCACGCCGAGGCCGAGGAGAAAATTCTTCTGAGTGGTAAAACCCGCAAGTCTCAAGCCTGCCTTGAGCCCCCTCTTGCAGATATTTGTAAAGTCAACGTGGCTCGTTATATCCTGCTCACCTATTCTAAGATAGGGCTCAAAGTTGGCCTTGTGGCGGTAGTGGCACATGAGAGAGCCTCCCATCCTCTCAACACCGTAGAGCTCCCTTGCCGGAAGACCGTAATCAATGGTAATTACAAAGCCGCTCTTGAGTATGCCGGCGGCCCGCTCTATCCATGGGCCTGCCAGCAGGTTTACCTCGGCCCGCTGTCCATGCAGCAACTCCACAGAGGCCTCTTCAAAGTATACCCCTATATCATCGCATGACAAGGGGCCTTCGGCGTCTATGAGCCGCCCCCTCTCAAGACCGGCATATATCTCTTTCAGCTCCCCGTTGTCAGAGTAAACCCGGTGAAAGGGAAAGCTGTCTATAAGCTCATTGGAGATGATTACCCCGCACTCCACACTCCCCGCCGGCGGCAGTTCACTTCGCCATGAGGCCTTTTCCGTGGCAGGCCCGCGCAGATGAGGATTCTTTTCAACGAGCTCCACGCTCAGCGCCTCGTAAAGCCGCGGCGAGAGTTCCTCAACGGCGGATAATATCCCAAGGGACAGATACCCCCTGCCCGCCCCTGCCTCAACTATGACAAAGCCACCGGGTGAACCCATGGCCTCCCACATCTCAATGACGGCAACGGCCATGACCCTTGAAAAGACGGGACTTACATCAATGCTCGTGATGTAATCCCCTCCCTCGCCCCACCTGCCCTTTGGGGAGGTATAATACCCGCCCTCATTCCAGTAAAGGGCAACATCCATGAACTCGGCGAAGGTTATGGGACCCTTGCTCTCTATGCGCCGTAATATCTCGGCCCGCGGCCCTCTCTCGTCCATAGCAAGGTTTCTCTCATATCCGCCGGATTACTATCCCCGCACCCCCCGTATATAACCCCTCTTACGCGCACACTCGCCGCCGGGGGCCCTTACTCTTCCACAAAGGCCTCTCTTGGCGCGTAGCACTCGGGACAGCTCTCCGGAGGCTCCTCGGCCTCGCAGACGTATCCGCAGACAGTGCATCTCCACTTCTTCTTCAGTTTCAAGGTCTCTGCCATAATTTGAGTATCTCCCTGGTTACCCTAAAGGGATGAAGGCATGACACTTCTGCCTCAACGCTTCTTAAACTCTGAGACCGGACTTCTTTATCGGGAAATTCTATTTTATACGTTTTTACGGATACGTGCAATAGAAAACTACACACTTAAGCGCTCCCAAATCCCTTAAGGCGGTTGTAAGGGCATTCCATTAACAAAGAGAGGCCCCCGGGGCCATGGGCCGGAGTTTTTTCCAACCATCACCGAACCCGGCCTTGACAGAAGGCCTTGCTGTGCTTTAATGATATACATATGAAAAAGGGAGTTGCGCAGAAGATACTCGAAAGGCATATCATCTCCGGCCGATGGAAACCCGGCGAGGAGGCCGGTATGCGCATAGACCAGACCCTCACGCAGGACGCCACGGGCACCCTCAGCTACCTTGAGCTCGAAGCCCTTGGCATTAAGGGCGTGGCCGCGGAGCTGTCGGCGAGTTACGTTGACCATAACCTCCTGCAGACTGACTACAAGAACGCCGATGACCATCGTTTTCTCATGACCAGCGCCATGCGGTACGGCATATATTTTTCCCCTCCCGGCAACGGTGTCTCGCATCCCGTGCACATGGAGAGGTTCGGTGCGCCGGGAAAAACGCTCCTCGGCTCGGACAGCCATACATCCACGGCAGGGGCCCTTGCCATGATCGGCATAGGCGCCGGGGGCCTTGACGTGGCCCTTGCCATGGCCGGAGAACCGTTTTTTCTTAAGATTCCCATGGTTTTCGGCGTAAGGCTCACAGGAAGACTCATGCCATGGGTCTCGGCAAAAGACGTAATATTGGAGATGCTCCGCCGCCATGGCGTAAAAGGCGGCCTCGGTTATATCGTGGAGTACTTTGGTCCGGGCGTAAGGACGCTCTCGGCCACGCAAAGGGCCACCATAGCCAACATGGGCGCCGAGCTCGGGGCCACAACGAGCATATTCCCCTCGGACGTGAGGACAAGGGCCTTTCTCACGAGGCAGGGCCGCGGCAAAGTCTGGAGGCCGCTTCACGCCGACAGGGGCGCGCACTACGATAAAGTCGATGAAATAGACCTTGGCGGACTCGAACCGCTTGTCGCCCTGCCGGGCTCGCCTGATAACGTAGTAGCGGTCCGTGAGGTAGAAGACGTGGCGGCGGCGCAGGTCATCATCGGCTCATCGGTAAATTTTTCATACAGAGACTTAATGATCGTTGCCAGGGCCCTGAAGGGAAAGACCATCCATCCGGGGCTCAGCCTTGAGATAAACCCCGGTTCACGCAATGCCCTTGAGAACGTAGAGAGGGCCGGAGGAACAAAGCTCCTCACCCATGCCGGGGCAAGAATCAACCAGTCCGGCTGCCTCGGCTGCATCGGCATGGGACAGGCCCCGGCCACGGGCACGGTATCGGTAAGGACCTTTCCCCGTAACTTTACCGGAAGAAGCGGCACTGAAGACGATAAAGTCTATCTCGCAAGCCCAGAAACAGCAGTTGCCACGGCCATCACCGGACACATAACAGACCCGAGAAGGCTCGGCCCCTTTCCACGGATAATTGAGCCTGAAAGATACATCTACAACAAGTCCATCATAATCGCCCCCCTTCCACCCGCACAGAGGACAAAGGTCAAGGTCATAAGGGGCCCCAACATAACGCCCTTCCCGGACTTTGCGCCCCTGCCGAAAAACTTCCGAGGCCCGGTCCTCCTGAAGATGGGAGACAATGTCACCACAGACCATATCCTTCCCGCAGGCAACAGGATACTGCCATTTCGAAGTAACATTGCGAAGATAAGCGAGTTTGCCTTCGAGCGTATTGACAGCACCTTCGCAAAAAGATGCGTTGCCGCAGGCGGCGGACTCGTAGTAGGCGGAGACAACTACGGGCAGGGCTCATCGCGCGAGCACGCGGCCATAGCGCCACGCTTTCTCGGCATCAGGGTTAAGATAGCAAAGAGCTTCGCGAGGATTCACCGCGCAAACCTCATCAACATGGGTATCGTTCCCCTCACCTTCAGCGATACAAAGGATTACAAAAAGATACAAGAAGGCGAGACCATGGACTTTTCCGGTCTTGCCAGAGCCGTTAGAGATGGAAAAAGTGAGATTACGGCCATACTGGAGAAGAAAAAATCTGTAAAAATCGCCCTGAACATGGACTTCACCGATAGAGAAAGAGAGAGCCTCCTTGCCGGGGGACTCCTTAACGCCGTAAAAAAGAGACGGCAAAGAGCCTAACACCATTACTTTCTTTTGGAAAAAAAAGTAAGACAAAGAAAACCAGTAGGGGGACTACCCCTCTAAGACCAAATACGCGCCAGACTCCCGCGTTACCTCCCAAAAAAACAAGGCAAAGTAAACCGGCAGGCGCTGAAAAAACCCATATTCCCCGCACAGTGACAGGACAAAAAAAGGGACGCTCGTTAGAGCGTCCCTTTTTACATCCATCACTTTTACTCTCAGTGAATCATGTACCCATATCCCAGGAGGCGAGATATTTTTTCTGCTCCCTTGTAAGCGTGTCTATGTTCTTACCAAGGCAGGCGAGTTTCAGCCTGGCTATCTCCCTGTCTATCTCCATGGGCACGGTGTAAACCTCTTTGGAGAGTTTATGGCCTTTTTTGACGAGATAATCGGCGGCCAGGGCCTGATTGGCGAAACTCATGTCCATGACGCTTGCGGGATGGCCCTCGGCGGCTGAAAGGTTGATGAGCCTTCCCTCACCGAGTACGCATACCCTGTTGCCGTTCTTAAGGGTATACTCTTCCACATAGTCTCTTACCACACGCCTCTTCTTGCTGATGGCCTTCAGGCCTTCAAGGTCGAGCTCCACGTTGAAGTGGCCGGAGTTTGCCACAATGGCCCCGTCCTGCATCTTGGCAAAATGTACCTTGCGGATTACGTTAAGGTTGCCTGTTACCGTGCAGAAGAAGTCGCCTATGAGAGCGGCGTCTTTTATGGGCATTACGCGAAAACCGTCCATAACGGCCTCAAGCCCCTTGATGGGGTCTACCTCTGTGACGATGACATTGGCGCCCATGCCCTTTGCACGCATGGCAAGGCCCTTGCCGCACCAGCCGTAGCCGCATACAACAAAGTTACTGCCCGCAAGGAGCCTGTTCGTGGCCCGGAGAATACCGTCGAGGGTGGACTGGCCCGTGCCGTAACGGTTATCGAAAAAGTGCTTGGTAGCCGCGTCGTTAACGGCTATGACGGGGAATTTAAGAAGGCCGTCGGCGGCGAGGCTTTTCAGCCTTATTACCCCCGTGGTGGTCTCCTCTGTGGAGCCGATGAGCCCGTCGGCAAGGTGCGGCTTCTCGCCATGAATTACGGAGACAAGGTCAGCTCCGTCGTCCATGGTTATATTCGGTTTTTTGTCGAGTGCCGCGTTAAGGTGTTTGTAATAGGTCTTGTTGTCCTCGCCCTTGATGGCGTAGACGGGAATCTTGTTATGCTTCACAAGAGAGGCGGCCACATCGTCCTGAGTGCTTAGCGGGTTGGATGCGCAGAGTGTTACATCGGCCCCACCGGCCTTCAGGGTAATCATGAGGTTGGCCGTCTCCGTGGTTACGTGAAGACAGGCCGCTATCTTAACACCCTTCAGGGGCTTATTGGCGGTAAAATTTTCCTTTACACGCCGGAGTACGGGCATGTCCTTCTCGGCCCACTCTATCCTGTTCTTTCCTTTTTTACTAAGCGCAATGTCTTTTACGTCGTACTTCATCTGCCCTCCATGTTACTCTTGAGTTAAGTTATTTAATATGGAATATCTATGACTCTATGTCCAGTCCATGTCCTTAAAGATGAGGCGTAAGCCCTCCAAGCGTATGCATAATCTTCTTGATTAGCACCCTGATAAAAAATTATGCCA
>CAZMKZ010000008.1:0-47581 GCA_964567185.1 uncultured Thermodesulfobacteriota bacterium | reverse complement strand
AAGCGGGGCTCATAAACATCCTCGGCACAGCCGGTTACGACAACGTGCAGGGCGAAGAGGTGCAGAAACTCGACGAGTTCGCCAACTCCACGATGGTAAAGGTCATGAGCTACGGCGGCCAGATAGCGGCAATGGCCTCGGAAGAGGCAGAAGACGTTATTGAGATTGACGGTTCCCTTCCCCGCGGCCACTACCTCCTGCTCTTCGACCCCCTTGACGGCTCCTCCAACATAGACGTAAACATCAGCGTAGGCACCATTTTCTCCATATTCAAGTGCGACCCCAAACCCGAGTTTGAAGAAGACGATTTTTTAAAGGCCGGGGCCGAGCAGGTGGCCGCCGGTTACGTGCTCTACGGCTCAAGCACCATGCTGGTTTACACCACGGGCAACGGGGTCCATGGTTTTACCTTCGACCCGGGCGTAGGCGAGTTCATTCTCTCCCATGAGAATATAAGGATACCTGAAAAGGGCCGGGTATACAGCGTAAACGAGGGCAACTCCAAATACTGGCACGAGTGGACTACAAGGTATGTGAACAAGCTCAAGGAAGACTCCTATAAGGCCAGGTACGTTGGCTCTCTTGTATCTGATTTTCACAGGAACCTCCTGAGAGGCGGCGTATTCCTCTACCCCGCCGACAAACGCGCCGTTAACGGCAAGCTCCGCCTCCTCTACGAGGCCAACCCCCTTGCCTTTATAGTCGAGCAGGCCGGCGGGGCGGCCATAAATGGTGGGCAGAGAATACTTGACGTTAAGGCTACCGGACTTCATACCCGGACCCCGCTCATAATAGGAAGCAAATTAGACGTAGAAGAGGCCGGGGAATTCTGGAAGCAGGGAGAGGGCCGGTAGGAGACCCCGGGCCGGCCGCCACCTTTATCCATGACTGATTTACTTTGAAATCCGTCCTTTATTACAGTATACTTCGGAGACATCATGACTGAAAACGCATTAACGGCCTCTATAATAGACGGCAGGGCAATAGCCCGCGGCGTGCGCGCCGAGGCAAGAAAACGCGCCGACGAATTACAATCCGCCTGCGGCATCAGGCCGGGCCTTGCCGTAGTGCTCGTAGGCGATGACCCCGCCTCAAGGGTCTATGTGAGAAGCAAGACGCGCGCCTGTGAAGACGTTGGCCTCCAATCCTTTCAGCACACCCTGCCCGCAGAGACCACGGAGGCCGAGCTCCTCGGGCTTATTGACGAGCTTAACGAGAGTGAAGACGTGCACGGCATACTCGTGCAGTTGCCCCTGCCCGCGGGCATCGACGAGGGCGCCGTAATCGAGCGGATAAGACCTGAAAAGGACGTAGACGGTTTTCACCCATACAACATGGGCAGGCTCATCGCCGGGTCCCCGGCCCTTGTGCCCTGCACGCCCCTTGGTATCATAAAACTCATAGAATCCACGGGCACCAACATCGAGGGTAAGGACGCCGTTGTGGTGGGCAGAAGCAACATCGTGGGCAAGCCCGCGGCCCTCCTGCTCCTTCAAAAAAACGCCACCGTCACTATATGCCACTCAAGGACGGCGGGGCTCCACGACAAAGTACACGCCGCAGACATAGTGGTGGCCTCCGTGGGCAAGGCAGGTTTCATCCGTGGAGACTGGATAAAAGAGGGCGCCATTGTCATAGACGTTGGTATCAACAGGAACGAAGACAACAGCCTCTCCGGCGATGTGGACTTTGCCGGGGCCTCGCAGAGGGCCGCCTTTATAACGCCCGTGCCCGGAGGCGTCGGCCCAATGACCATAGCCATGCTCATGAACAATACGGTCACGGCGGCGCAGAACATCTTGAAGAAAGGCGGCGCGGGAGAGCAGGCCCCGGCCCTTTAAAAGATTATGATAATAACCAGGAAAAAAGATATAGAAGAGATAGTCGAGTCTCTTGGGGAGAGAAAAGAGGTCTACCTCGTGGGGTGCGGCTCCTGCGCCGAGCAGTGCAAGACAGGCGGCAAGGCGGAGATAAAGGAAATGGCCCGCACGCTCACGGACAGGGGTTTCACTGTAAAGGGCGGCTCTGTCATAGACGAGACCTGTTACAGGCAGCTGGTGCTGAAAGAATTCCGCAAGGAGCAGGGGCTGAGAGAATCAGACTCCATACTGGTCCTTGCCTGCGGAGCGGGCGTAAAGACGGTAAGCCAGGCCGCCGACGACAAGACCCCGGTACTCGCCGGGCTGGATTCGCTCTTTCTCGCAAGCGTAGAGCGCTACGGGAGGTTTCACGAGGGGTGTTCGCTCTGCGGGGAATGCCTGCTCTCTGATACGGCGGGCATATGCCCGCACACCGAATGCCCCAAGGGCCTTCTCAACGGCCCATGCGGAGGCGTGGCCGACGGCATGTGCGAAGTCGATACAGATAACCCCTGCGCCTGGGTACTCATATACAAAAAACTGAAGGCCCAGGACAGATTGCACCTCTTAAAGAAGATACGCCCCGTAAAGGACCACTCAGACGGCAAGGGGCCAAGGAGCGTCCTCTTAAGAAACCCGCGCCGCGATACCGGCCTTGAGCCCCGCTAAATCGTCCTTTCGGGCGGCTTTTAAGGCCCCCTGCCACGAGGGAAGGCAAAAGAGAGAGAGTTCCGTTCTTCAAGGTCCGCCTCATGCCGGTGAAAAATTCATTTATCTATAACGACGAGCTCGGCTCCTTCAGCTACGGCAGGGGGCACCCCATGCGGCCTTTGAGGCTGAGGCTCTGCTTTGAGCTTATCCGTGCCCTTGGCCTTGACAGGATTCAAGGCGCCGAGGTTGTCCATGCCCGCCCTGCCGCCACTGAAGACCTTCTGCTTGTCCATAGCCCCGAGTATTTGAGAATATTAAAAGAGGCGGATTCCGGCCATATGCCGGCTAACGGCGCGGCCTTTGGCCTCGGCGTTGGTGACAACCCCGTATTCAAGGGTGTATACCGATGGTCAAGGCTCTCGGCTGGGGCCTCGGCAGAGGCCGCCCGTATTGTTCTCGAAAGAGGCGGCACGGCCTTTAACATAGCCGGCGGGCTCCACCATGCCATGCGGACCAGGGCATCGGGTTTCTGCTACTTGAACGACGCGGCCCTTGCCGTGCAGATACTTGTTAATGAGGGAAAGAGGGTGGCCTATGTCGATATTGACGCCCACCACGGCGACGGCGTGCAGGAGGCCTTTTACGATACAGACAGGGTCCTTACCGTCTCCATGCATGAGACAGGCAGGAGCCTCTTTCCGGGCACTGGCTTTGTAGATGAAACCGGTATCAACGAGGGTGTGAGTTACAGCGTCAACTTGCCCCTGCCCGCGGGCACGGGGGACAAGAGCTACCTTAGGGCCTTTCACGCCGTAGTCCCGGACCTTGTCCGGGCCTTTGCCCCTGATGTGCTCGTAACACAGCTTGGCGCGGATACGCTTGCAAGCGACCCCCTTACGCACCTTAACCTTACGATAAGGGCCTTTGAGGAGATAGCCGGGACCTTTCGCTCCCTTAATCTGCCCTGGGTGGCCCTCGGGGGCGGTGGTTACGACATGGGCGCAACGGCGCGGGCCTGGGCAGTTGCCTGGGCCGTGATGAACGGCATCGAGGCCCCGGAAGAGATACCCCCGGATTATCTTGAGAGATACCCTGAGGTCTTTACCGGGGCCCCTTTACGCGGGCAGGAAAAGGCGATAGAGGAAAAGGCCGATACCAAGGAGATTGAAAGGGTGGTGGCATTTATCGATGAGCGGATACTCCCCCGTATAAAAAGAGATTAAGGCATTTATTCCATACAGCCGGTCCAAGGCGCCGCGAGACCTTATTGACGGGTATCCATGGAATTGATACTCTAAGCCTTACCTGCTTTTAGAAAAAGAAAGTACTGCTTAAAAAGCCAAGATGAAAAACAGGACATCCTCCTCCGGTGAGGAGAGATGAACAGATCATAGCTTCCCTGCAAGAGAAGTAAACTACCACCGGCTTCAGGCGGTGGCTTTCCCATATAGCGCCCTCCCGGCATACCAAAGCCTTTGCCTGAAGGCGAAGGCTTTTCTCCCCCATGGGAAAAGCAAGAAAAAAGAGGAGAGTAGATAACATGCATATAGGTATTCCAAAAGAGATAAAGGACAACGAGTTCAGGGTCGCCCTTGTGCCCGAGGGCGTAAGGGCCCTTGTCACTGCGGGCCACAGGGTATATGTGCAGACAGGGGCCGGGCTCGGCAGCTCCATATCCGACGAGGAGTACGAGAAGGCCGGCGCCATTATGATGGATTCCGCCGAAGGCGTTTACGGAAAGGCGGACCTTGTGGTCAAGGTAAAGGAGCCGCTTTACAAGGAGTACCGCCTCCTGCGGGACGGGATGCTGATATTTACCTTTTTGCACCTTGCCGCCAACGGCTCTCTCGTAAAATCCCTTTTACGGTCCGGGGGCACGGCCCTTGCCTACGAGACCCTTGAGACCGACGCAGGGCGGCGCCCCCTCCTCGACCCCATGAGCGAGATAGCCGGAAAGCTCTCCGTGCAGATAGGGGCCCGTTATCTTCAAAAGCCAGAGGGCGGCGCCGGGGTCCTCCTCGGCGGCGCCGCGGGCGTGGAAAAGGGCCTCACAGTCATACTGGGCCTCGGCATGGTGGGGACTAATGCCGCCCGTGTGGCCCTGGCCCTCGGCTCCCGCGTGATTGTATTGGGCAAGAGCCTTGAGAGGATGGAGAAGATAAATAAAACCCTTGGAGGGGGCCTCGAATGCCTTGAAGCCACACCTGCCAATATCGAAAAAAGCATTGCACAATGCGATCTGCTCATAGGCGCCATACACATGACAGGCCAGAAGACGCCGAGGCTTGTAACGCGCGGGATGGTGGGCACCATGAAAAAGGGCTCCGTAATAGTGGACGTATCCATAGACCAGGGCGGCTGTATCGAGACCATACACCCCACCACGCACAGCCAGCCTGTCTTTGATGTGGACGGGGTCCTGCACTACGGCGTGGCCAATATGCCCGGGGCCGTGCCCCGCACCGCCACCTTCGCGCTGGCAAGGGCCACCCTGCCCTATATCCTGAAGATTTCAACGCTTGGGCTCAAGACCGCGGCGCGAGAAGACCCGGCAATAAGGCGGGCCGTTAATATCTCCGGCGGCAGGGTCACCAACAGGGGTGTGGCAGAGGCCCTCGGTACAGAGTACACACCTTACACCCCCTGAAAAGACCCTCTAATGCCTTTTTGCCGACCTTACCGGGGGGCATGCCTTTTCCCTTGACGTGGCAAAACAAATAGGATATTTTTATACACTTGCCCAATGGTTTAAGTTCTGAATTTAACAGAGATTTTTCTATAACCATAAAAACACGAGAGGAACTTTTGGAAGAGAGAAGCGAGGAGTTCAAGGGACGCCTTGAGAGGCTCAAGACCCTGAGAGATGAGGGCATAAACCCCTACCCTAATAATTTCAAGCCAAACATTACCTGTGAAGAGGTCGTAGGCCGTTACGGCGGATTAAATGAAGACGAACTAAGCGCCTCTACCGATACTGTGCGCGTTGCAGGAAGGGTTATGGCAAAGCGGGACTTCGGCAAGGCCTCTTTTATCCATATTCAGGACCGGAGCGGAAGACTGCAGGCCTATGTAAAAAAGGACGTAGTGGGAGACGAACTCTTCGCCCTCTTTAAAAAGTGCGATACCGGTGATATACTCGGCCTTGAGGGCCGCCTCTTCAGGACCCGCACAAAGGAGCTTACCGTAGAGGTAAAGACCCTTGCCCTCCTTACCAAGGGCCTTAGCCCTCTGCCTGAAAAATGGCACGGCCTGAAAGACGTAGAGGCCCGCTACCGCCAGAGATACCTCGACCTCATGGTGAACCCCGGAGTAAGGGAAGTATTCATGAAGAGGACAGAGATACTCCGTTACCTGAGAGAGTATCTGACAGGGCGCGGTTATCTTGAGGTAGAGACCCCTATGCTTCAGACCGTCTATGGAGGGGCCGCGGCAAGGCCCTTTACCACGCATCATAATACCCTGAACATGGACCTCTATCTCAGAATCGCCCCTGAGCTTTATCTGAAAAGGCTAATCGTGGCGGGCCTTGAGAGGGTCTTCGAGATAAACAGAAATTTTCGCAACGAGGGCATCTCCACTCAGCACAACCCCGAGTTCACCATGATAGAGTTCTACGAGGCCTACGCCACATACGAGGACCTCATGGACCTTACCGAAGACATGGTCTGCGGCCTTGTGGAGAAGCTTCACGGCAAACTTAAGATTGAGTATCAGGGCTCTGAAATTGATTTCAGCAGACCATGGCAGAGGATAAGCGTCCGCGAGGCCATCATAAAATACGCAGAGGCAGACGAGGCCGTCTTTACGGATAAAGAGAAGGCCATGGCCCTTGCAAAGGACCTTGGCATAACCCTGCATAAGGACGCAAGCCACGGCAAGGCCCTTATCGAGATATTCGAGAAGGTAGGCGAGCCGCAGTTCATGCGCCCTACCTTTGTGACGGGCTACCCGCTTGAGGTATCGCCTCTGGCGCGCAAAAACGAGGCCGACGAGACAATAGTTGACCGGTTCGAGCTCTTTATAATGGGTAAGGAAATAGCCAACGCCTTTTCCGAGCTCAATGACCCCATTGACCAGAGAGAGCGTTTCATGGGGCAGAAAAAAGAACGCGAGGCAGGAGACGAAGAGGCCCATCCCATGGATATGGAGTACATACGGGCCCTTGAGTACGGCATGCCGCCTACGGCAGGAGAGGGCATAGGGGTGGACCGTCTGGTAATGCTCCTTACGGACTCGCCATCCATAAGAGATGTTATACTCTTTCCTCTGCTCAAAAAGGTATGAGGGAGGCGGGCCCGGGGTTGTTGGCCGTGAGGCGGCCCTTAAGTGACAAAGCGCCGCGTCCAGATTGGTATTCTTTTGTTTGAGGTGCGCGGGGTGGGGGAAGCATCTTAAATGGTATTGCGATAGTCCCCGATTGGTTTTCTTTGTCTCACTTTCTTTTTTCCAAAAGAAAGTGAGATGGCTCCCTTTTCCGGATAAGAGTCATCGGCGGGGTGAACACCCGTTAGGGATAGAATAGATTATGTCTTATGAATTTTTCGTGGGCCTGCGTTACCTGAGGGCCAAGAGAAAACAGACCTTTGTATCCGTCATTACCGTTATCTCCATACTGGGCATTACCGTTGGCGTTAGCGCGCTGATTATCGTGCTATCGGTAATGAGCGGTTTTGAGGATACGCTTAAAGACAAGATACTGGGTCTTAACGCCCATGTGGTGGTTCTCGGCATGGGCCACGGCATAGAAGATTACGACCGCGTGGCCGACCTGACAAGGTCCATGAAGGGCGTTGCCGGGGCAAGCCCCTTTACGTATAATCAGGCCATGCTTTCGTCGGCCTCAACGGCCATAGGCGCCGTAGTTCGGGGCCTTGACGTGAAGACGGCGGGAGAGGCCACTGTCGTCCCGCAAAAAATAAGAGAGGGCTCTCTTAAAGGGCTTGGCGTCCAACTTGGCAACAAAACCGGCGGCAGGCCCGGCATAGTCCTTGGAAAAGAGCTGGCGCAGAGGCTTTCGGTGAGCACGGGAGACAAGATAAACCTCATCTCTCCCACGGGCACCATGACGCCCGCAGGGCCGGTGCCGAGGATGACGACCTTTACCGTCTCGGGTATCTTCGAGCTCGGCATGTACGAGTACGATTCGTCCCTTGCCTTTATCTCGCTCCGTAACGCACAGAAGTTTTTCCGGCTCGGGGATACGGCCACAGGCGTTGAGATAAAGCTCACTGATATCGACAATGCCCGCGCCGTAGCCGACAACGTAATGAGGGAGCTGAAGGGGCCGTACTGGACAAAGACGTGGCAGGACATGAACAGGAGCCTTTTTTCGGCCCTGAAGCTCGAGAAGGTCACCATGTTCATAATACTTACGCTCATAATACTGGTGGCCGCTCTCAATATCATAAGCACCCTTATCATGGTGGTTATGGAAAAGCATAAGGACATAGCGATACTTAAGAGCATAGGCGCGAGCCCGGCGGGCATCATGAAGATATTCATGGTCGAGGGGGCCATCATAGGCGTAATAGGGACCTTTGCCGGGGCCCTCTTCGGTGTTGGGGTGGCCATGAACCTTGAGAGGGTGGTATCCTTTGTGGAGGGCCTTTTTCACTTCAAGATACTGCCGCCAAGCGTCTATTACATAGACAAGCTCCCGTCGCGGGTAGAACCCGTGACGGTTATTATCATAATAGCCTTTTCACTGGGCATAAGTTTTCTGGCCACGCTGTACCCCTCGTGGCAGGCCGCCAAGATGCGGCCCGTGGACAGCCTGAGGTACGAGTAAGGGCCGGGGGTATATATACCGGCAGGCTTTTTGCATCGTGGGATTACAATGTTTTTTCAATAATAGCAATCCCCGCACAGCCATTGGTTTTCTTTGCTTGCTTTCTTTTGGAAAAAAGAAAGTAAGGGGGCAACTAAAACAATGAAGCGGCCTTTAAAGTGAATGGCCTTATAAGACTTGAGAATGTATACAAGAGCTACGCCGCCACCGATAAGACGGTGGAGATACTTCGCGGCGTGGACCTTGTCATCAGCAAGGGAGAGACGAGCGCCATCCTGGGGGCCTCTGGTGTGGGTAAATCCACGCTCCTTAACATCATGGGCGCCCTTGACAGGCCCACCTCCGGCGAGGTCTACTACGGCGAAAAGCCCCTCAAGGGGCTCGGCGAAAAGGCCCTCGCCTCTTACAGGAACCGTTTTGTGGGCTTTGTCTTTCAGTTTCACCACCTGCTCCCGGAGTTTACGGCGCTGGAAAACATCATGCTGCCGGCCCTTATAGGCGGGGTATCTTTCGAGGAGGCGGGCAAAAGGGCCGCCACGCTCCTTGACGAGGTGGGGCTCGGCAACAGGGCTACTCATAAGCCAGGGGAACTATCAGGCGGGGAACAGCAGAGAGTGGCCATAGTACGGGCCCTTGTGCAGAGGCCAGAGGTTGTACTTGCCGATGAGCCTACGGGCAACCTTGACACAAAGACTGCAGGCGAGGTATTCAGCCTCCTTCTGGAGCTTAACAGGGTTAGAAAAACGGCCCTTGTGGTAGTAACGCATAATAGAGACCTTGCGTCCATGATGAGCACACGTTTTACCATGGTGGACGGCGCTATCATAAAGAGGGATTAGGTGAATATGGAAAAGAGGGAAGAGGTCCGGCATTGAGAAGAACAGGAACCTTTATTCTTATGGCCCTGCTAATGCTGCTCATGCCCGCCGGCGCCATAGCCGAGGGTACGGGGCTGAAGGTCATTATACTGCCCTTTGACATGCACAGCGGCGTGAGCATATCCGGGGCCCGCAGGGGCGTAATGGATGCCCTTGCCTCAGGCATGAGAGACGAAGGCGCCGAGGTGGTGGGTCTGGATATAATCAAGGGGCTCGTCTCCAAAGGCTCGAGCACGGGCTTTGACGAAAAGACCGCCTTAAAGGTAGCGGAGCAGGCCCCCGCTGATTTCGCCATTTTAGGCTCTATCACGCGCATTGGCTCCACCTATAATATGGATATTCGCTCCTTCAATATAAAATCACGGGAGAACGTCGCCTTTTACACAAGAAGCGCCTTATCCATACAGGGGCTTATCTCCGCCATACATAAAAATACGCCTGGCATATATAAAAAGCTGGTCACCTCCCTTCAGAAGATGCCCGTTGAGAAAACCGGCATAATCAAGGCCATCAAGGTCTCCGGGAACAGAAGGGTTGATGACCTGGCCATCCTCAAAAAACTCACATCAAAGGTGGGAGTCCCCTTTTCCGTCGATGATGTGAAAACCGATATAAATACCCTCTACGGCACAGGGTACTTCGAGGATATCAGCGTTGACCTCACGGACACGGCCGCCGGAAAGCTGATGACCATCTTTGTAAAGGAGACGCCCTTTGTAAAATCCGTTGAGTTAAAGGGCAACAAAAAGGTAGACGACTCGAAGATAAAGGATGTCATAACCATAAAAGAGAACGTGCTACTCGACAGGTCCGCCATAGGTGATAACGTAAAGAGGATAAAACAGCTCTACGCCCGGGAAGGGTTTTTTCTCGCCACCGTGAACGCGGAGACAAAGTCCGACGGCCTTGACGCCACCGTCACCTTCAGGATAAAAGAAGGCTCCGCCGTGAGGGTCAAACGCATAACCATCCTCGGCAATTCTTTTTTCAGCGATAGAAAACTCAAGCATCTCATGACGACAAAAGAGTCGTGGCTTTTTTCCTTTGTCAACCAGTCCGGCCGTTTCGACGAGTTCGCCTTTCAGAACGACCTTGCCCAGATAATCGGCAAATATTATGACAACGGCTTTATCAATGCCGATATCCTTGACCACAAGGTCTTTCTGAGCAGTGACAAGCGCTGGTTTTACATAACCATATATCTGAAAGAGGGAGAGCGCTTCAGGTTCGGCCAGGTTGACCTTACAGGCGATATCATCGGGCTGAAAAGGGACCTGCTCAAGAAGTTCAAGGTCAAGAAGGGTGATATATTCAGCCGCGCCACGCTTACCCGCGACATCGAGGGGCTGAAGGACTTTTACGGCGACAAGGGCTACGCATACGTTGAGGTGAAACCCAGCACCAAAATTCATACGGAGGCGAGGATAGTAGACCTTACCTTTGACATAAAGAAGAACGATATCGTACACATTGACAAGATCAACATAACGGGCAACACGAAGACGCGCGACAAGGTCATAAGGCGCGAGCTCTATATAGACGAAAAAGACCTCTACTCCGCAACAGGGCTAAAAAAGAGCAACTCGGCGTTGAGGAGACTGGGCTTTTTTGATGACGTGGATATCGAGAAGGTAAGGGGAAAATCCTCGGATAAAATAGACATTGACGTAAAGGTCAAGGAGAGGCCAACGGGGGCCATCTCAGCGGGCATAGGATACTCTTCGGTAGACAGCATCATAGGCACGGCCTCCATATCCCAGTCCAACCTCTTCGGGACGGGCATAAAACTAAACCTCTCTGGAACCATAAGCGCAAGCAGCACAAGGTTTGTGCTGGGCCTTACCGAGCCCTATCTCTTTGACAAGCCCATCTCCGCGGGCATAGACCTGTATAATACGGACCAGCAGTTTCAGAGCTTTAACACCCGCAAGAAGGGTTTTGACACACGCATGGGCTTTCCCTTCTTCGGCCGCGAGAACAGGGCCTTTGTGACCTACACCCTCGAGGACGCCGAGGTCCTTGATGTCTCCACGGCGGCCTCGACATTCATCAAGGATCAGGAGGGCTCGCGGACAGAGAGCAGCGTAAACCTTACCCTGACGCGCGATACGCGCGACGACGCCTTCTTCCCCAGACACGGCTCTGTCATAACCTACTCCGCCAAGGTCGCGGGCGGAGTACTCGGCGGCAACGTCTATACCATCAAGCACCAGATTAACGCCATACACTACTTTGCCACGCCCTTTAAGACCACCTTTTCCATCAGGGGTCAGGCAGGATACCTCCGGGGCTACGCCGGCCGTGAGGCCCCCATATACGAGAGGTTTTTCCTCGGAGGCATAAACACCATAAGGGGTTTTGACACAAGGAGCATAAGCCCTAAAGACCCGCTTACAGGCGACCTCATAGGCGGCGAGACCATGTTCGTTACGAATCTGGAATTTCTCTTTCCCCTTGTAAAAGCGCAGAAGATGAGGGGCCTCCTCTTCTTTGACGCAGGCAACGCATACCAGGGCAAAATAAACTTTTCCGATATACGCACCGCCGTTGGTACGGGTATCAGATGGTACTCTCCCGTTGGGCCCCTGCGGCTCGAACTGGGGCTGAACCTCGCCCCGCGCGAGGGTGAATCGCGGACAAACTGGGACTTCACCATAGGGTCTACCTTTTAGCACCCGGGCGAGGCGAAATATATGATTGAGTTAAAGGCCCTGCGGGGTTAGAATCACCATAAGAAACAACTATCAAACAAGAACGTAAGAAAAGGAGAATGAAGATGCGGAGAGTGAAGATTTTAGCGCCGGTTCTTTTTTTGTTGTTAGCCTTTACCCTTCCGGCCTCGGCCGGCGGCATAAAGATAGGTTACGCGGACCTGCAGAAGGCCCTTAACAGGAGCGACGCCGGGGTAAACGCCAAAGAGGCCCTGAAGGGCGAGGCGGCCAAACTCGAAAAAGAACTTAACGCAGAGCAGGCCCAGATAAAGAAATTCAAGCAGGAGATAGACAAGAAGAAGAACGTCTGGAAGAAAAACACCCTTATGGCCAAGGAAAAGGCCTTTAACGCCCGGGCCAAGGCCTTTCAGAAAAAATTCGTAAAGTATAACGACAGCCTTAACAAGAAAAAGGTGGAAAAAGAGGCCGAGATAATAAAGGAGCTCCGGAGCATTGTCAAGGAGCTGGCTAAAAAGAAGGGCTACACCTATGTCTTTGAAAAATCAGGCGGCGGGATCCTCTACGCCCCGCCAACGGCCGACCTTACCGATGACGTAATAAAGGCCTTCAACATAAGGACCAGAGAAGAGTCAAAATAGAGGATTCATGGAAAAGAGCGTTAGTGAGATAGCGGCTCTCACAGGCGGCCGTATCAAAGGGGACGCTTCCATAATCATCACGGATGTGGCCCCGCTGGAAGCGGCAGGCCATGGAGAGATTACCTTCATGGCAGGCAAATCTTCGTTAAAGGCCCTTAACTCAACAGGGGCCTCGGCAATAATAGCCGGAGACGATACGGCAACCGCTGAGCTGAGCCTTGAGGGCAGGGCCATAATCCTTGTGGACAACCCCCACCTGGCCTTTGCAAAGCTCATATCCCTCTTCAGGCCCACGCCGCCGCCCTACCCCGGCGTACACGCCGGGGCCGAGATATGCGAGGACGTTGTCCTCGGCAATGGCGTCTCAGTAGGGGCCTTCGTGGTAGTGGAAGAAGGGGCCGTAATAGAAGACGAGGTCATACTTCATGCCTCGGTCTTCATCGGAAGGCACGCCCGCATAGGCGCCGGTTCCACCATACACGCCGGGGCCGTGGTAAGGGAATACTGCGAAGTAGGCAAGAGGGCGATAATACACTGCAACGCCGTCATAGGCAGTGACGGCTTTGGTTACGCCAGAGAGGGCGGCCGATACTTCAAAATACCGCAGGCGGGCACGGTCCGTCTTGGCGACGACGTGGAGATAGGCGCCTGCGTAACCATAGACAGGGCCACCCTCGGCGAGACCGTGATAGGGCGGGGGACAAAGATAGACAACCTCGTGCAGGTGGCCCATAACGTGACCATAGGCGAGGACGTGGTGCTCGCCGCGCAGACCGGCATCGCCGGCTCCACGAGCGTCGGCGATGGGTGTCAATTCGGCGGACAGGTGGGCGTGGGCGGCCATATAGATATCGGCGCCGAGACGCTCATAGGCGCAAAATCCGGCATCTCTCACAACCTGCCGGGAGGGGCCCCTTTTTCCGGCATCCCGGCCATGCCTCATGGAAAATGGCTGAGGGCGCAGGCCCTTTACGCGAGACTGCCCGAGTTGAATAAAAAGATAAAAGACCTGGAAAAAAGGCTTGCAGAGCTGGAAAAAGGTTCATAGTGGAAGACAACCCCACCCATGAGAGGCTCGTTAAAGGAGGCGTGATAATGGATATAAAGGAGATTCAGGAGATACTGCCGCACCGATACCCCTTTCTCCTTGTTGACAGGATAGTGGCGCTCGAACCCTCGGTTAGCGCCAGGGGTCTTAAAAACGTTACTATAAACGAGCCCTTTTTTCAGGGTCATTTTCCCGGTCATCCCATCATGCCGGGGGTCCTGCTAATCGAGGCCATGGCCCAGGTCGCGGGAGTGCTCGCATTGAAGACCGCCGGGGTAAAGGACAAGGTTGTTTACTTCATGGGCATAGACAAGGCACGCTTCAGACGCCCAGTGGTGCCGGGAGACACGCTGAATATCAACGTAACGGTGATTAAGATAAGGGGGCCCATATGGTCCTGCAAGGGTCTCATAACCGTTGGTGAGGAGCTTGCCGCAGAGGCGGTTTTTCTGGCCACCCTCAAGGATGCCTGAGCAGGCCGGGTCCGCGGACTTAAAAAAAGCAAGAGGTATTATTTCAATCCATCAACAGGGCTTTCATCTCCCGTCACCGACGGGGGTATATCAAGAGTAGCGGGGCATATCAAGATATGACAAGAAGAGGTTCTTCCGTGAAGAATAGAAGGGCAAAAGACATGAATGAGGTCATCATAGACCCCATGGCCTCCGTCCATCCCACGGCCGAGTTCGAGAGCGGGGTGCGCATAGGCCCATACAGCGTCATAGGGGAGAATGTACGCATAGGCAGGGACACAAAGATAGCCTCTCATGTGGTTATCGGTCCCTGGACCACCATAGGAAGGGGTTGCGATGTCTTCCAGTTCGCCTCTGTGGGAGCGCCGCCGCAGGACCTCGGGTACAAGGGCGAGAAGACAGAGGTCATACTTGGCGACAATAACGTAATACGCGAGTTTGTCACCATACACAGGGCCACCACAAAGGCCGCTCGAAAAACGGTCTGCGGCAACAATAACCTCTTTATGAACTACGTTCATGTGGCCCACGACTGCCTTCTCGGCAACGATATAATCATGGCCAACTCCGCCACCCTGGCCGGCCACGTTACCATAGAAGACCACGCCATAGTGGGCGGCATCGTGGCGGTGCATCAGTTTGTGCGCATAGGGGCCTATTGCATAATAGGAGGGCTCTCGGCCGTAAGTAAAGACGTGCCTCCCTATGTGCTTGCCGTGGGCAACAGGGCCCGCCTCTACGGCCTTAATAAGGTAGGGCTTAGAAGAAAGGGCTTCTCGGCAAAGGACATTGAAGAAATAAGACAGGCCTACAAGATAATATTCCTCTCTTCTCTCGGGATTAAAGAGGCCAAGGAGAGGCTACGCCGCGATATGCCCGGCTCCACTCACGCCGAAAGGTTTCTTGAGTTCATAGAGCGCTCCAGGAGGGGCATTACAAGGGCAAGGCTCAAGGGAAAGGGCGTTCAGCATGATGAAGACGATTAAGACGGCCGTTGTAGGCGTGGGACGCCTCGGAGGGTTTCATGCCGACAAATACGCGGAGCTGGCCAACTCCGAGCTCATAGGCGTCTCGGATATTGACACAACAAGGGCCGCCGAGGTGGCCGGCAGGCTGGGCGTAAAGGCATTCCCTGATTACAGGGATCTACTGCCCCTTGTGGACGCAGTGAGCATAGCCACGCCAACAGAGCGACACCTTGAGATAGGCAAGGCCTTTCTTGAAAAAGGCGTACACGTGCTTGTGGAAAAACCCATTGCCATGGACTCGGCAGAGGCCGGGGTGATGGTGGAGGCGGCGCGCTCTTCGGGGGCCCTCCTTCAGGTAGGCCACCTTGAGAGGTTCAACCCCGCCGTAGTGGCCCTTGAGGGAAGGATCAAGAACCCCCTCTTCATAGAGTCTTACCGGCTCTCGCCCTTTCCGGCGAGAAGCACGGATATAGACGTAATCCTCGATCTCATGATACATGACATAGATATTATCCTGAACCTTGTGGGAGATGAGCCCATTGACATAAAGGCCATGGGCATACCCGTAATAACCAGACACGTGGACATGGCCAACGCCCGCCTTCGCTTTGCCGGAGGGTGCGTGGCCAATGTTACGGCAAGCAGGGTCTCAAAGGAACGGACCAGAAACATAAGAGTATTTCAGCACGATTCCATCATCTCCATAGATTACGCGGCACAGCATATCTCCATAACCAGGGCTGTAAAGGCCGGGGCAGAGGGGCCGGGCAGTCTTGTTGACGAAGAGATAGATATTGATAAAAAAGACTCACTTCTTGAGGAGATAAGGTCCTTTGTAGACTCGTGCATCGAGGGGCGCGCTCCCCTTGTTACGGGAGAGGCCGGAAAAAGGGCCCTTGTCGTTGCCGAGAGGATACAGGAGTCCGTGAAAAAATCCATGGCCCGTTTCCCTGATTACAATCCCTGAAAAAGTGGGCGTGAGGCATAATGGGAGGCAGGTGCGGGGGCGGGACAAAAATGCAATATAAGGTCCCCCGGCAAAAAAAACCGCCTCTACCGGAGGCCCGGGCCTTTTTATGAGCAAGAGAATTTTCATCGTAAGCGGAGAGGAATCGGGCGACCTGCACGGCTCTGCTCTTATAAAGGAACTCAAGGGACTTCTGCCGGGCCTTGAAGTGCGCGGCATGGGCGGGTACCGGATGAGAGAGGCGGGCCTCAAGGGGCTTGACTCAAAAGAGGTCTCCGTCGTAGGCATCGTGGAGGTCCTTGAAAAATCCCCGAAGATTATGGCCACCCTTTCCTCGCTGAAGAGGACGCTCAGAAAAGAGCGCTTCGACGCGGCGGTCTTTATTGATTTCCCGGACTTCAACTTACGGCTGGCAAAAGAGGCAAGGTCCCGCGGGATACCGGTAATATATTACATAAGCCCGCAGGTATGGGCATGGCGAAAGGGGCGGATAAAAAAAATAGCCCGCCTTGTGGACAAGATGCTCGTGGTCCTGCCCTTTGAGGAGGAGATTTACAGAAAGGCAGGTGTGGACGTGGAGTACGTGGGCCATCCGCTCTCAGACGCGGTCAAGTGCTCGCTTACAAAGTCCGCGGCGCGAAAGGCCCTTGGGCTTCCGGCAAGGGGTCCTGTGGTGGCACTTCTTCCCGGCTCGCGCAGCGCCGAGATAGGCAGGCATCTACCCGTAATGCTTGGCGCCGCGGCCCTTATTCAGAGGGGGCTCGGCAGGCCTGCGAATTTTATAATACCGGCGGCAAGGAGCGCGGCGTCCGGGGCCTTTGACGAGGCCCGCCGTGCCGCCGGGGTTGAGGTTACAGTAGTAGAGGGCAGGATGTACGAGGCCCTGCGCGCCGCAGACGCCGCCGTGGTGGCATCGGGCACGGCAACCCTTGAGACGGCCATAATCGGGACCCCCATGGTCATTGTCTACAAGATGTCGGGCATAAGCTACGGCATAGGCCGCGCGCTTATATCCGTGGAGCACATAGGACTGCCCAATATAATCGCAGGGCAATCAGTTGCAGTAGAGCTCATACAGAATGACGTTACGGCAGGCAACATCTCTAAAGAGATACTCGATATACTGAAAAATCCGAAAAAGAGACGTGATATAACCAAAAAATTCGACGAGATAAGGGCCATGCTCGGCAAGGATGCGGCGCTGAAGGCGGCCCGGGCAGTAGTCTCGTTTATGGGGGAAGGCAAGGAGTAATGAAGGGTTATCTGAGGACATTGCGTCTCCTTCTGCCCTACAAAGGCAGTTTTGCCGTGGCGCTTCTGTGCATGTTCGGCTACGCCCTCTCAAACGGGGCCATGGCCTACCTTATCGGGCCGGTCATGAAGTTTCTTTTCAGCTCCAGCACGGGCGCCGGAGTTACCCTCATACCCTTCGGAATCTTCAGCATCCCGCGGGAAAAGATGCTCCTTGCCATACCCCTTGCCATAATCATCGTGGGCGTGGTTAAGGGGCTGAGCTCCTTCGGGCAGACCTATTTCATGGGTTTTGTCGGCCAGGGCGTTGTGCGGGACATAAGAAACCAGCTCTACGGCCACATACTTGATATGCCGGTGGGGTTTTTCAGCTCTACCTCCACGGGAGAGATAGTCTCAAGGCTCACAAACGACGTGAACCTCCTGCAGATGACGACCTCCGACGCCCTTACTACCCTTTTAAAGCAGAGTCTCTCCATCATAGTGCTGGCTGTCGTCATAATAGGCATGGACTGGAAGCTCGCCCTTGTGGCCTGCGTGGCCCTGCCGCTCTGCTTTTATCCCCTGCGCAAATTCGGCAAAAAAATGAAGCGCGTCTCCACAAAAGGACAGGAGACCATGGGCGCCATGATGGCCATTATCACCGAGGCCATAAGCGGGATACGCATAGTAAAGGCCTTCTGCATGGAGGGCTACGAGTCAAAACGCTTTCAGCAAGAGAACGAGAGGCTTACGCGGTACAGGCTCAAGGCCATTAAGGTGCGAAGCCTCTCCTCTCCTCTCATGGAGGCCGTCGGGGCCGTTGGTTTCGCCCTCACCATCTGGTACGCCTCTCACAGAATAGCCACGGGGGAACTCCGGCCCGAGGCCTTCATCTCTTTTTTCGCGGCCACCATAATGCTCTATCAGCCCGTAAAGTCTCTTAACGGCGTGAACCTCAACATACAGAACGGACTTGCCGCGGCAACGAGGATATTCAAGGTCATTGATATGCCCACAGAGACGGGCCTTGCCGCGGGACGTGCGGAGCTGCGCGGGGTGGAGCGCGAGGTGGCCTTTGATTCCGTATCCTTCGGCTACGGCGACAAGGTTGTGCTTGACAGAATAAGCATCAAGGTAGGCCCCGGCGAGGTCCTGGCCATTGTGGGAAGCAGCGGGGCCGGAAAGACCACCTTTGTAAACCTTCTGCCAAGGTTCTATGAGGTCACGGACGGCGCCATCCTCATAGACGGCGTGAATATAAAGGACGTAAGCCTCCGTTCATTACGCTCCAATATTGCCATAGTCTCACAGCAGATAGTGCTCTTTAATGACACGGTTACCAATAATATCGCATACGGCGACACGAAGAGGTCTGCCCAAGAGGTTGTAGATGCGGCAAAGGCGGCCAATGCCCACGGCTTTATCACACGTCTTCCGCAGGGTTATGATACGATAATAGGCGAGGCAGGGGTAAGGCTCTCGGGAGGAGAGCGGCAGAGGCTCTCAATAGCGAGGGCCATACTCAAGAATGCCCCGCTCCTCATACTGGACGAGGCCACGAGCTCCCTTGACACAGAGAGCGAACTTGAGGTGCAGAAGGGGCTCGAAAACCTCATGCAGGGCCGCACCACCTTTGTCATAGCCCACAGGCTCTCTACAGTACGTAACGCCACGCGCATCATCGTGCTTGCCGATGGGCGGATAAAGGAGACGGGCCGACACGATGAGCTTATAAAAAAGGACGGGGAGTACGCGAGGCTCTACGCCATGCAATTTGGCGCTAACGCGTCTGCGGAGCAGTGGGGGGAGTAAAGGCCCCTTCAACCCTGCCCGGAAGTACTCCTGGTATTTAAGATGAAAAAAATATTCCGGTCCGTAGCGAGGACCATGGGACCGCCTCTGGCCTATTGGGCCATACGCTTGATATTTCTCACCATGCGCATTGAGTATGTCAACGACGGGCCATGCAGAAAGCATCTTGGCGAAGGCGGTAACATCATACTGGCCTTCTGGCACGGCCAACTCCTTATGATGCCCTTCTCATATTTTGGGACAAGGGGCATCACCATACTCGTAAGCCACCACAGCGACGGCGAGCTTATAGCGAGGACGGTGAGCAGGTTCGGCATTCATTCGGTGCGCGGCTCCACGACTCGCGGCTGGTTCGGCGGTTTCAAGGCCATGCTGAAAAGAGCGAGAGAGGGCGGGGACATAGCCATAACGCCCGACGGCCCGAGAGGCCCGGCCCGTGTGGCACAGACGGGCGTCATACAATTAGCGAGCAAGACGGGGCTACCCATAATCCCCGTGGCCTTTGCGGCCTCGAAAAAAAAGGTCTTCAAGAGCTGGGATTCCTTCATGGCGCCGCGCCTGTTCTCAAGGGGCGCCTTTGTTTACGCAGACCCCATATTCGTAAAAAAGAGGCTCGACAGCGCGGCCACCGAGGCGGCGGCAGAGGCCCTTCAGAAGACCCTTAACGGCCTGACGGAAGACGCGGAACGCCGTGTGGCCCGGCGGGGCTAAGCAAAAAAACCTTATCCCTGAATTTCCCCTGATGAAATACTTCATATATGACATCCTCTTTCACGGTTTTTTCGTAGCCACCCTTCCCTATGTCCTGTACAAGGCCGTAACCACGGAAAAATACCGCGAGGGCATCGGCGAGAGGTTCGGACGCATAAAAAAAGAGAAACTCGCACGCATAAAAGGGGCCGGGCCGGGGGTCTGGATACACGCAGTAAGCGTTGGCGAGGTGCGGGCCGCCATGCCGCTACTCAAGGCCATCAGAGAGGAGCGCCCGGAGGCTCGTATCCTCTTTTCCACCACCACAAAGACAGGACAGGCCGTGGCCCGTGGCGAGGGAGGCGCATATACGGACGCGCTTGTATATCTTCCCCTTGATTTTTCATGGGCCGTAAAGAACGTAATCAAAAATTTTCGTCCAAATATCTTCATCGTCGTGGAAAAAGAGGTCTGGCCAAACCTCTTCAAGACACTTGATGATAACTCCGTGCCCATTGTCGTGGTGAACGGCACCATATCGGAGAGGTCTTTCAGGAGGTTTCTGAAGTTCCGCTTCTTTTTCGCCCATATCTTCTCAAAGATAAGTTTTTTCTGCGCAAGCACAGGGACAGACCTTGAGAGGGCCCTTGCGCTGGGCGTGCAAAAAGAGCGGGCCATGGTCACCGGCAACCTGAAGTTCGACCAGAAACCAGTTGGCGGTTGTGATATTACAAAGGGGCTGGAGAAGGCCATAAATCTCGGTTCAGATGAGATGCTTTTTGTGGCGGGCTCCACGCACAGCGGCGAAGATGAAATTATCCTGACCGCCTTCAGCGAGGCCCTGAAGGAGTGCGCCGGGCTGAGGCTCGCCATTGCCCCGAGGCACCCTGAGAGATTCGCCGAGGTAGAGGGGCTTATAAAAAAGAGCGGACTTGGTTACAAAAAACGCTCTTCAAAGGCGAGTTCAACAAAGAAGGCCCGGGTCTTTCTTCTTGACAGCATGGGAGAACTTCTCTGCCTCTACGGACTCGCCCATATGACCTTTGTCGGCGGGTCCCTTGTGCCGGGCATCGGCGGGCACAACCTTCTTGAGCCCGCGGGACTCGGTAAGCCCGTGCTCTTTGGCCCCTACGTTCATACGTGCAGGGCCATGGCAGAGCTCCTTGTGGAGGCCGGCGGGGGCGTGAAGGTGCAGGGCGGCAGGGAGCTGGCGGCAGAGCTCAAAAGGCTCGCCAAAGATAGTGACCGCAGAGAAGAGATGGGCGGGGCGGCCCTTGAGGTGGTGGAAAAAAACCGAGGCGCGGTAGAGAAGACTTTAGAGGTAATCAAGGGTTTTTTTAAGTAATTTTTTTCGGCCCCCAGGGAAATTATTCTCAGGGGCCGTTATCCGGTGAGCTATGGACGGGTTTATTCGAAAGGCCGTTGAGGCATATATACGTGGCGAGGGCGCGCAGGGAGCAGGAACACTGCTACGGCCCCTCTCGCGCATTTACGAGGCCGGCGTAAAGGCGCGTCTCGGGCTTTACAGGGCCGGTGTGCTGAAGACAAAGACCCTGCCCTGCAAGGTAATCTCCGTAGGAAACATCACGGCGGGCGGCTCGGGCAAGACACCGGTTACCATGTTTATCGCCCGTTATCTTAAAGACAGGGGCATTGCCGTAGTCATCGTCAGCAGGGGCTACGGGGGCTCTTTAAAAGGCACAGGCGTTGTCAGCAACGGCGCCGGGGTTTTGATGGGGCCGGCTGAAGCCGGAGACGAGCCCGTGCTTATGGCGCGCCGCCTTGCGGACGTGCCCGTTGTGGTGGGGGCGGACCGGTTCAGCGCTGGCCTGCTTGCCATAAAAAAATTCTCTCCTGATGTAATAATCCTTGACGATGGTTTTCAGCATATAAAGCTGAATAGAGACCTTGATATCCTGCTTGTGGACGGCAGTAAGGCCCTTTCCCCGGCAAGGCTCCTGCCTGCGGGCCCCCTTAGAGAGCCCCTTTCAGGGCTAAAGCGCGCCGATATGGTTCTCGTAAAGGGAGGCCGCCTTAATAGCGTGGATAAAGGGCTATTGAGGGAATACGATATCATGGAGACAGGTTTTGTCTTTAAGGCCACGGGTCTTACAAACCTTGCGGAGGGCGAGCCCCTTGCCCTCAAGGCCCTTAAGAATAAGCCCCTTCTGGCCCTTGCCGCCATAGCCGACCCTGATTCTTTTTTCAATTCATTAAAAGACCTGGCCATGACGGTGGCCGGGACCATGGCATACACAGACCACCATTGTTATGATGCAGGGGACGTAAGGGCCATGAAGGATAAAATGAAAGAAAGCAACGCAGAGGCCCTTATTACCACGGAAAAAGACGGCGTAAAGCTCGAAGGGCTCTTGCGGGGGGCAGGTTTTGCGGCCTACGCCCTCTCCATTGACGTGGAGCTGAAGGATAAGTCCGCCTTCAGGCGGGCCATGGCGCCCTTTACAAAGGGGGCGAAGGGGGCAGGAGGGGCAAGGGGCAAGAAGGGAGCAAGGCCGTGACCTTTACGCTAATGAAGGCCCTTATCTTTGTTCTGGGCCATATGCCTGTGGGCATGACAGGACCAATGGGAAGGGCCCTTGGGCGGCTCTTTTACGCCATTGACAAGAGTCACAGGACAAGGGCCATGGAGAACATGGAGCTTGCCGGGTATTCGGGGCCAGACGCAGAGCGCCTTACGCACGAGGTCTTCAATAACATGGGCATCACTCTGCTTGAGGTAATGAGAACGCCCTGGCTCCGGCGTAAAGACCTTGAGGGCTACGTGCGGTGCGAGGGGCGCGAAGTCCTTGACAGGGCCCTTGCGCGGGGCAAGGGCGTAATGCTCATAACCGGGCACCTTGGCAACTGGGAGCTCATGGCCGCGTGGTACGCCATAATGGGGTACAAGATGGACGTAGTGGTAAGGGATATGGACAGCCCCCTTATCGCGCGGCTAATGGAATGGATGAGGACGCGCCACGGCCACGCTATGGTGCTGAAAAAGAGGTCCATGAGGCGGCTATTGAAGACCCTCTCGGCCAATGGCATCACCGGCATACTCCTTGACCAGAACGTAGCGCGCGTAGAGGGCGTGTTCGTGGATTTTTTCGGTGTCCCGGCCTGTACCAACAAGGGCCCTGCCATGCTCGCCGCAGTGAGTCACGCCGCCGTAATCCCAACCTTCATCACCCGTGAAAATGGCAGGCACGTTATAAAGATAGGCCCGGAGATTGAGGTCGTCCGGTCAGGTGATAAAAAAAGAGACGCCATGGAGAACACGGCGCGCTTTACAAAGGCAATAGAAGAGGCGGTGCGGCAAAGGCCCGGCCAGTGGTTCTGGGTACACAGGAGATGGAAGACACGGCCAGAGTAAGGGGGGAGCCTTGAAAGTTTTTCTCCTTATGTTAGAATTAAAGGGCGCTCTAAGGCTCCTCTGCTTTGAGGGCCGGCGCACGGCCTTGCCCTGCAGAGAAGGGACGAAAACTTTTGGAAGGGGATAGGGCCCGGTGGTCCTGCAGGTCTTCAAAACCTGTTATCGCCTTAAAAGGGGATGGGTGGGTTCGACTCCCTCCCCCTTCCGCCATTTTTTTAAGCCAATCCATTACTTCTCTCCCCCCTCCCCCCCCCAGATTTTTTCCAAAACCGGAAAATTTAAAAAATCGTAATTTCTTTTGATATATCTTCTTCGCCCTCTCTCCGCAGGGGTCATGGCAGGCCCGGGGGCAAGGCGGCCTTCAGATGAGTTTATATTTCTCCTTTCCGCGGCCTTGACGCTAACCCCTTTTATTGATAGAATTATCGCAAATGGAATAATATAATTATATTACCTTTTCTTCAGGTCTTAGGCCGAATTTACCATGGGTTTTCTCTTGAGATTCCTCTCGCCCGTTTTTATGGCTCCGAGCCATGGCAAGGCCATTCTCATATCGAGCCGGCGAAGCCTGACATCTCAAAAAAATCCGCTGTCCTCTCGTGGTCTTATCTTGATTCAACGGCAGAGTCCAACGTGCTTTTTCATGACTGCCTTATCTAAGGGAGGTTCCTTATGAAGTGCGTCATCATGGCGGGTGGTTTCGGCACCAGGCTTAGACCCCTTACGAACACCCTTCCCAAGCCCATGGTTCCCATGGTCAACAGGCCCATCATGGAGCATATAGTCGAGCTCCTTGAAGCCAATTCCATCAAAGAACTTACATCACTACTGTATTTTCATCCCGAGGTCATATCCGGCCAACTCGGCGACGGCAGCAGGTTTGGCGTCACCATGAATTACATAACCGCCACCGCGGATATGGGCACTGCCGGGGCCGTTGCCTCTGCCATGAGGGGATACAAAAAGCCCGAGACCACACTGGTGATAAGCGGCGATGTGCTTACGGACATAAACCTCAAAAAAGCGCTGGCCTTCCATAAAAAGAGTAAATCCATTGCCACCATAGTGCTTACAAGGGTAGAAAACCCCCTGCCCTTCGGCATTGTAATTACAGACAAAAAGGGCCGGATTACGAGGTTTCTTGAAAAACCCGGCTGGGGAGAGGTCTTCAGCGATACGATAAACACGGGCATCTATATACTTGAGAAGCAAATCCTGAAGTACGTGCCCGAGGACGTGGACTTTGACTTCGGTAAAGAGCTCTTTCCCCTCCTGTTGAAGGAAAAATGTCCTATCTACGGATACATTGCCGATGGGTACTGGAAAGACGTGGGCAGCCTCGAAGAATACCGTCAGGCAAACCTCGACATCCTCCGGGGCAAGGTCAAGGTAAGGATACCCGGAAAAGAGGCGGGAGAAAAGGGCGTCTGGGTAGGAGAGGGTTCAAGGATAGATTTCACATCAAGCCTTGAGGGAGGAGTGGTCATCGGGGAAAACTGCCGCATAGGCCCGGATACGCGCATAGTCAACTCCGTTATCGGTAGCGGGTGTACTGTGGAGGAGGGGGCCGTAATAATCGATTCCGTTATCTGGGATAAGGTCTTCCTTGGGAGCGAGGTCCTTGTTCAGGAAAACGTCATAGCCGGCGATACGGAGATAAAGGCCGGGGCGCACCTCTCCGAGGGCGTTGTGGTAAGCGACCATTGCCTCATAGGGAGACACGCCACGGTAAAGGCCAATGTAAAAGTATGGCCCCACAAGACCGTTGACGATGACGCAACCCTGGCATCATCGCTTATCTGGGGGCAGAGGTGGAGCAAAAGCATATTCTCCACATACGGCGTTACCGGTCTTGCGAATATCGAGCTCAGCCCCGAGTTTGCCGCAAAGCTCGGCGCCGCCTACGGCGCCACCCTGAAGCCAGGGGCCGCCGTCTCCACAAGCAGAGACGCCCACAAGGGCTCACGCATGATAAACAGGGCCGTAATGACGGGTATACTCTCCACGGGGGTGGACGTGCACGATTACGGCGTGGTTCCCATGCCGGTCTGCCGGTACCTTGCAAGAAGCGGCAACGAGCTCGGGGGCATACACACGAGACGCTCGCCCTTTGACCCCCTTCTCCTTGACCTGAAGTTTTTCGACACCAACGGGCTGGACCTTCACCCGGGTTTCGAGAAGACCATTGAAAAACTCTTTTTCAGGGAAGACTTCAACAGGGTTTCCCTTGAGGACACGGGAGAGCTCTCCTTTCCCATCCACGGTCTCGAGTCCTATCAGAACGGATTCATGTCCGTCATAGACGCCAAGGCCATAAAAGACGCCGGGTTCAAAGTGGTCATGGATTACTCCTATGGTAGTTCCGCGCGCATATTCCCGGCCATACTGGGCAAACTCAACTGCGAGGTCATCTCCCTTAACGCAAACCTTGACGGCACAAAGATTACAAGGTCCAAAGAGGAGTTTGAAAAGGCCGTGGCGCAGCTCTCCACCATTGTGCGCTCTCTTGACGCGGGCGTGGGTTTTCTCCTCGATTCAGGCGGTGAAAAGATATTTATGGTAGATGATACGGGAGAGGTCCTCGACGGTGAGACGGCACTCAATCTTGTCACGCTCCTTACCCTGAAGTGCGCTAAAAAGCAGGGCATGAAGGGGGCGATATCCGTGCCGGTCACAGCGCCGAGGGCCATAGACAGCATGGCAAAGACATACGGCTTTGAGGTTAGAAGGACCAAGACCAGCCCCCACGGCCTCATGGCGGCGGCGAGCAACGGCGATAACCTCTTTGTGGGCGAACCTACGGGAGGGTTTATCTTCCCCCGTTTTCAGCCCGTCTTTGACGGCATGTACGCCATTGTGAAGATACTTGAGATGCTTGCCGTTGAGGATACGACCCTGCACAGGCTCATAAGAGAGATACCGCCGAGCATAATACTCAAGGAAAGGGTGGCCTGCGCCTTCGAGCACAAGGGCGCGGTCATGAGAAGGCTTGCCGAGGATTCGGGCGGAAAGGATACGCTCCTGCTCGACGGCATCAAGATAAACTTCAAGGACAACTGGGTGGCCGCCTACCCCAGCCAGGACCACCCGTATTTTCACGTCATGGCCGAGGCCTCTACAAAAAAACAGGCCATCGACCTTATCTCCGAGTACACGGGCAAGATAAAAAGGTGGCAAGAAAAATAGGGTCTTGCCTGTAAGGAAAAAGCCGGTAAGACAAAAAAACCGGCGGTGCGGACGTAAAGGGCGAGAGGGGCGTAAGTCAGGGGATGTAAGAGTGCCTGTCCATGAGGCAGAGGTATATAAGCCATATCCACGGGGCCTATATTATCGTATAATGTCCAAATGAATTAATCCCGCCTCAAGGCGGTTTTTTTCCTTTATTCAGGCAAGGGTTTTTGAGATAAACTCATTGAGGAGCAAAGACCTATGGCAACAGAGATAAAAACCATTCAGGTAGGCCCCCTTGAGGTTAACTGCTACATCCTCTGGGACAGCGATACAGGAGACGCCGTTGTAATAGACCCCGGCGGCAACGCTCCCCTCATAGAGAAAGAGATATGCTCACTTAATATCAAGGTGAGGTACATCGTAAACACGCACGGGCACTTTGACCATGTAGGCGCCGATGGTGAACTGCGCGAACACTATTCCGTGCCCCTTGCCATCCATGAGGCAGACGCGGAGCTCCTTGCCAGGGCCCCTGAACACGCGCAGTTCTTCGGCCTGCAGACCGCGGCACAGCCCGCCCCGGACCTCTTGCTTGAGGACAGGGCACTCATTGAGGCGGGCCCCATAAAGCTGGAGATATTACATACCCCCGGACACACCAGAGGCGGCGTATGCCTGTATATAAAAGAAGAGGGCCTGCTCTTTAGCGGCGATACCCTCTTTGCGCGCTCCGTGGGCAGGACCGACCTTGAGGGCGGCTCCGCCGAGGACCTTATGACCTCCATAAAAACCCGTCTTCTCTGCCTTGCCGACGACGTGCGCGTATTTCCCGGGCACGGCCCCTCAACCACCATCGGCGATGAGAGAGAGCTTAATCCCTTTCTCGCCGGAGCGGCCCTGTAAGGATAACTTCCATGAGACTGACCAATAAAACCATAACGCTATGCCTTACAGGGGCCATCTCCGCATACAAGGCCCTTGAGCTCACGCGCCTCCTTGTAAAAGAGGGCGCGCGTGTAAGGCCCGTAATGACGGAGTCTGCCGGAAGGTTTGTCTCGGCGCTGAGCCTTGGCGTGCTTGCACGTAATGAGGTCTTTACCAATGTCTTCAATTCAGATGGCGGCGCTGGAGGGGCGGGTTATGTCTCCCATATTGATCTCGCGCAGGAGACCGACCTTGTGGTCATAGCCCCGGCCACGGCCAACATCATTGGAAAGCTGGCAGGGGGCCTTGCCGACTGCCCGGTGAGCCTCGTTGCCATGGCCGCGAAGACGCCTGTCCTCATAGCCCCTTCCATGAATACGAATATGTGGGAGAACGCCATTGTGCAGGAGAACGTGGCAAAGCTCAAATCTCTTGGCTACATCTTCGTGGGGCCGGAGGCAGGAGAACTTGCCTGCGGAACAACGGGCATGGGGCGTCTCTCCGAGCCGCCTCGCATACTCGACGCCATTGTGGAGAGCCTTACAAAAAAAGACCTTGCAGGAGAACGCGTCCTTGTTACGGCGGGGCCTACGCGCGAGTACATCGACGCCGTAAGGTTTCTCTCAAACGCCTCGTCTTCGATGATGGGCTACGCCATAGCAGAGAACGCACAAAAAAGGGGCGCCGAGGTAAGGCTCATAAGCGGCCCAACGTGCCTGGCCTGCCCTCGCGGCGTTATACGCACAAGAGTCACCTCTGCTCTGGAGATGGACAGGGCCGCCATGGGGGCCTTTGCAGAGGCGACACTCGTTGTGGCCGCGGCGGCTGTAAGCGATTTTTATGTGGCCGGGGCCTCAAAGAAAAAGATGAAAAAGGACGTGACTCCGCCGGTCCTTGAGCTGAAACTCAGCCCCGACATACTTAAAAAGATGGGGGAGCAAAAAGGGCCCAATCAAATTCTCATAGGTTTTGCCCTTGAGACAGATAACCTTCTGGAGAACGCCAGGAAAAAACTAAGGGAAAAGAACCTTGATATGGTGGCGGCCAATACCCCGTCGGCCATGGAGAGCAAGACAAATCAGGTAACCATAATTACCGCAGGCATGGGGGGTACAGAGGCCGAGGGGGATAAGGTGGCAGAAAAACTGCCTGAGGCCGAAAAAGCCGAAGTCGCCGGATGGATACTCGATAGGGCGCTCGCACTGCGGGGCCTTAAACCCCTGACTCGTTAAACCCCTCTTCCACGGGACAATGCCACGGGTTGCCGCGCCTTTTAGAAATTTTAAGCCTTTTACGCGTTCCCCCCGCGGCCTTGAGAGAGCGTCTTCCAGTGGGGTCCTTTGCAATGCAGAGGGCCTTTTGGTTATTATTAAGCACATCCGCCACCGCGGCAAGGGAGGCCTTCATAAACCTCTCGCGCGCGCCTGGCGGCAGGGGCCACCTTGAAGTCCGGTCAATGAGGCGGAGCATCCTCTGCCAGTGCCTTACCCTGTTAAGAAGCAAAAAGCCTGAAAAAATGGCCTTGTTTGTCCCGAATGAGAGTGGCGTGCCCTTGATGACGGAATCGAGCAGCCTGTGGTTATCTTCCTGCGCCCCGCAAACCATAACCCTGTTAAGCTCCCACACCTCCTCGTGGGCAAGCGAATCAAAGCGCAGCTCCCAGTACAGGTGGCGAAGCGTCTTTGTGGGAAATGAGCGTATCATCATCTCCGGTATAAAGTGATTATGCGCCACGGTGTCGGCGGCGAGGTGACCGAGGTATCCGCAGGCAAATGATTTTTGCGAGCCGCCTCTGGCGCCCTTTAATATCTGAAACCCTATCTTCCAGTTGTGGCAGTGCCGTAACTCGTCCACAAGGTTTTTACCCATGACAATATCGGCGCTTAGACTGCCGTAGATGAAATCATTGGGAAAACGCAGGATAAGCTCCCTTACGGCGCCTGTAATGAGACCGGGGCTGCCGAGTATGCCGTGGGCTATCTCAAGGTGAGTGGCCGGTCCCCAGGCCCAGGCATGGCCGGGAGAAATGATTATGAAAAAAACAGTGGATAATATGATAAGAGGTAGTATCATTATATAATCTTATATCATGCCCCTTGTACTGTAAAGCGCAAAAAGCACATGAACGATGTAACCTCCCGGTTTAACAGGCTTATTGGTGAAACAAGGGCATGCCTTGAGTATGCCTCGCTGGCTGGCCTTGATTTTGCCCCCTCTACAAAGGCCGCAGTGTGTTCTGCCTGCCCCCTTGGGACCGGCAGGGCCGGCCTCTTCAAGGGCTGGGGCGGAATACGCCCCAAGCTGGCCTTTGTCTGCGCCACGCCTCCGCCCTGCAGGGGCAAGGGGGAGTATTCCCCCTTTACAGGCGAGCTCGGCGAACTCCTTTTAAAGATAATAAAATCCACAAAACTCCATGAGCAGGACCTTCACCTCTTGTTTGCCATAAGGTGTATCCCCTCATCCGGGCAGGACACAGACCCCGAGGCCCTTCAGGGGGGCTTTCACTCCTGCGCGCCCCTGTTGAGAGAGGAGATAAAGGAGCTTCGCCCTCTTGTCGTCATGGCCATGGGGAGCAAGGCCTGCGAGGCCCTTACGGGACAGGCCGATATAGGAGCCTGCCGGGGGAATTTTTTTGACTTTCAGGGCATCAGGATAATGCCCACCCATGGTATTGAAGAGCTTTTAAGGGACAAAAGCATTAGAAAGGCGGCCTGGGAGGACATAAAGCTGGCCATGAAGGCCCTGGAGGCCTGAACAGCGGCCTGCAAGCCCCCCCCCTCGCCCCCTCTGAGGCCTTTTCCTTAAATGGAACGGCCCCTTTTCAAAAGGGTCATATACTGCTAAAGTATTATTATGCGACGCTCAGGCAAGGCCCTCTTGATTTTCCTTATCCTTATTCCGGTCCTGAGCCTCGTCTTGTCTTCGGAGGTTAAGGGCGGGGAGGTTAAGACAGGGAAACTTAAAGGCAAGGCGCTTAAGGCGGGGCAGGTCAAGGCCGCTAAAAGAGTAGTCTACTATGTGCGGGCAGAGGGGATTATAAACCCCGTAATGGCCGAGTACCTTGTCGCCAACATAAAAAAGGCCGAGCAAAGCAAGGCCGCGGCCCTCGTCATAGAGCTTGATACGCCGGGGGGGCTTGACCTGTCCATGCGCGAGATAATAAAGAGTGAGCTTTCAAGCACTGTTCCCATAGTGGTTTACGTTGCCCCTGCGGGCTCGCGCGCCGCATCGGCGGGTGTCTTTATTACCTATGCCGCCCATATAGCCGCCATGGCCCCGGGCACCAACATAGGCTCGGCCCACCCCGTGGCCATGGGCGGCGGCAAGATGGACAAGACCATGCTCAAAAAGGTGGAGAACGACGCGGCCGCATATATCAAGGGCATTGCCGCAAAAAGGAAGAGAAACGTCCGCTGGGCAGAAGACGCGGTAAGAAAGAGCGTGAACGTCACCGCCGAAGAAGCCCTTAAACTCGGAGTCATAAATCTTGTGGTAAAAGACAGGGCAGAGCTGCTCGGGAAGATCAACGGAATGAAGGTGGAGCTACTTGCCGGGCCCGGGGTTGTTAATACAGAAGGGGCCGTTGTTAGCGTCGTTGAGATGGGACTTCGCGAGAGGATTTTAAAGGCCATATCAAACCCGAACGTGGCCTATGTCCTCATGATGATAGGGATAATGGGGCTTTACTTCGAGCTCTCGAGTCCCGGCGCCATACTGCCCGGCGTTGTGGGGGCCATCTCTCTTGTGCTCGCCTTTTACGCCCTCCATACCCTCAACATAAATTACGCGGGCCTGCTCCTTATAGGTCTGGCCGTTGTATTTTTCATCGTAGAGATAAGCGTTGTAAGCTACGGGCTGCTCACGCTCGCCGGACTCGTTTCCCTTGTGCTGGGCTCCATCATGCTATTCGATTCGCCGCTGCCCTTCATGCGGCTCTCCATGTGGGTGATGATGCCGGGCGTGATCTTCATGGCCGGTTTTGTGGCTTTCACCCTGTACATCGCCATCTCCATGCGCAAAAAAAAGTCCATTTCCGGGGCCGATGCGCTCGTAGGCGCAGAGGGCCGCGCCGTTGAAGAACTTGGCCCAGACTCGCGGGGAAGGGTGTTTGTAGAGGGTGAATACTGGGACGCAAAGAGTCAGGGGGATATAAAAAAAGACGAGGCCGTAATTGTTGTGGCTATAAAGGGGCTACTGCTCACCGTTAAAAAAATAGGAACATAAGGCCAACCGCCCCTTGCAGGGGCGGCCAAGGTCAGGGAGGCCGAGTATGCCGTTAAATATCGCAACAGGGGGAGTTGTCCTTGCAATCATTATCGTATTACTGCTTTTTAGCGCCGTAAAGATACTTCGCGAGTATGACAGGGGGGTGGTCTTCTTTCTCGGCAAGTATCAGGCAGTAAAGGGACCCGGACTTATTATCATCATACCCGGCGTACAGAAGATGGTCAAGGTAAGCCTTCGGACCATCACCATGGATGTGCCCCCGCAGGAGGTCATTACAAGAGACAACGTTTCTGTGAGGGTAAACGCGGTAATATATTTTCATGTTGTAAGCCCCGAAAAGGCCATTATCGCCGTGGAGAACTACCTCTACGCCACGAGCCAGCTTGCCCAGACCACGCTTCGGAGCGTCTGCGGGCAGGCAGAGCTTGATGAGCTCCTTATTGAGAGAGACAAGATAAACAAGCACATCCAGTCCATACTGGACCAGCAGACAGACCCCTGGGGCATCAAGGTGGGCGTGGTGGAGGTAAAGGCCATTGACCTGCCCGAAGAGATGAAGAGGGCCATGGCAAAGCAGGCCGAGGCAGAGAGGGAGAAGAGGGCCAAGGTGATACACGCCGCCGGTGAGTTCAAGGCCGCCGAAAAGATACTCGAAGCCGCGAACCTCCTCAGCCAGAACCCCGTATCCCTTCAGCTCCGGTACCTGCAGACCCTTACGGAGGTGGCGGCGGAGAAGAACTCCACTACCATCTTCCCGCTGCCCATAGACCTTCTGAAACCCTTTTTAAAGGGGTTTAAAAACGAGGAATGACGCACATACCTTCTCCCCCGGGGGGGGTGGGAGAGGGAGTGATAGGGTTTAGCGGCCCCGTCTAAAGACCCTTTTTAAAGGGACTAAAAGAGGAGCAGTGTCAAACGCCCTGCGCAAGGGGTGAGCTGTATGGTAAAACCATAAAAACCCTTCTTGCGTGAAGCACTTGAAATGAGTAGAATCGTGAGAGCGGGTTAAAAGGCCTGACCGCATCTTTGAAGAAAGCGCATGAGGTTTTCCATGACAGGCGGGGAAAAATCATATTACGGACACAGGCAGAGGCTGAGGAAGAAGTTTACCGACTCGGGCCTCTCGGGTTTTCACGACTATGAGGCACTGGAGCTCCTGCTCACCTTCGCCATACCGCGCCGTGATGTAAAGCCCTGCGCCAAGGCGCTCTTGAAGAGGTTCAAGGGCATAGACGGCGTGGTCGAGGCCCCTGTTGAGGAACTTCGCGGCGTGCCGGGTCTTGGCGAGAAGGCCTCCATCTTCATAGGGCTCCTGAAGGAGCTTACCCGCGCCTTGCTCGCCGAGGCCGTAGCGCCGGAGAAGGCCCTTAACACGCCTGAAGATGTGGCGCGTTATGTCACGGGGCAGATGCCCCCTGATAGCCCCGAGGCCTTATACGCCCTTTATCTTAACTCCAAGAACCGCGCCATCGGTTTTGAGCCCATTTCAGAGGGTCGTCCCGACATGGTAAACCTCTCGCCCCGCCTCGTCCTTGAAAAGGCGATAGAGTGGAACGCGCGCTCCATTATATTTATACACAACGCCCTTAGCCTCACGGCCGCCGAAGAGAGCCCGTCAAGGCCCGTGGCCATGGCGCTTAAGTCCTTTGCCTCCACCATAGATGTCCTTGTACACGATTATATTGTTCTCGCCGGCGGCGATGTCTTAAGCGCCCGGAATGAGGGCTGGTTCAAGGGCTGAGGCAGGGGGGAGTATGAAGCGGTGAGAGGTGGGGCTATGGCTCTTATTGCGAGAGAAAACCCTTTCTCTCATTAAGGACCTTTTCCGTATATCTCTTTGCCTGTTCCACGGCAGATTCAAGTGTGCGGCCATTGGCAAGCCCGGCGGTAATGGCGCTTGAAAGAAGGCACCCCGTGCCGTGAAAGAGTCGTGCCGGACCGCTCAGCCTCGCGCCCTCAAACTCCGTAAAAACCGAGCCGTCGTAGAGCAGATCAATGGGCGCGCCACGGAGATGGCCGCCCTTTACAAGCACGGCCCCTGCCTTGAACTCATTGAAAATATCCCTTGCCGCCTCTCTCATCTCTTTATCCCCTGTAACGGGACGCCCGGTAATTACCGATGCCTCTCTGATATTAGGCGTTACAAGGGTGGTAAGGGGGATAAGGGAACTTTTGATTATCTCAAGGCCGGACTCATCAACAAGTGGCGTTCCCGCTGTTGAAGTGAGGACGGGGTCGAGTACGATAATATTGGGCTTTGTCTTTTTAAGCAACTCAACCACCACCGCCGCGCCGGCCCCGGTCCCGAGCATGCCTATCTTCACGGCGCGCATCCCCCGCCCTGTAAGCACGGACTCAATCTGTCCCCTTAGAAGCCCCGGCTCCACGGGCGCCACCTCGCGTACACGGGTAAGGTCCTGCACCGTAAGGGCCGTAACCACTGCCGAGGCCGCAAGGCCCATGTCAGAAAAAACCCTTACATCGGCGAGCACACCGGCCCAGCCCGTGGGGTCGAAACCCGCTATGGATATGGCCCTTTTCATATCTTAAAAACCTTTTTTCAGCTGAGTATGAGGAGAATAATGGATTGCGCTATGCCTATAAGGAGGCCCATGAGACCGCCTAAGTACTCAAGGTGTTTCAGCTCGCGGGAGATAAAACCTGTGAGCAGGCCCTCGAACCTCTCAAAATTCATATTGTCTATCCTTCTGACCATGAGGCCCTGAAGGTCGATTCCGTTCTTGAAACGCGCGGCAAGTTCAACTTTTTTCCTCTCAATATGCCTGATGATGTCTTTTGTAAGGCGGCGCTTCAGCTGCCCGGTTATCTCCTTGGAGGCAAAGCCAATTACGGGTATGGAGCGCAGTTTCTTAGAGCCCAGCCTTTTTTCCACAAGGTCGTTTATCATGCCCTCCACCTCGGACTCCCAGTCTATGCCCGAGAGCAGGCCTGTAATGTCCTCGGGGTTGATTACCTCGCGCTCAATGGTGCTCGCGATGGACCGGGCTATCTCTTTTCTTCTCTTGGGTATGAGGCCCTGAAAGGTAAACCACAAGACACGCACCGGGTTCAGGGGCCTGAAGAGGAGCTTTATGGCCACATAGTTTGTGAGCCACCCGATGACGGCGCCTATGATGGGGGGAAGTATGATTATTTTATAGTGGAGAAGAATAGCGTCCATGGGAGTATCAGGGGGTCTTTGATTGATAAGTCCTTAAATGCTTTTTTGACAGGCAAGAAAAGAGGCCCGTTCTGGAGAAGGCGGCGGGGGGACAGGGGGACAGGGTACGCGCCGGTGACATGGAGCGGGTCACCTTTTCTTGTTCATCTCCTCATCATAGTACTTCTTGTAAAGTATCTCCCACTCTCTGCAGCCCTCTGGTATGTCTCTGGCAAGGGACCTTATCTTGTGCCTCGCCGTCTCATCGGCGTCGTCCTCAACCTTGAAAAGCTCCATTACCACGCGCTTTGCCTCGGCAAGGGCCCGCACGTCATCGGTATAGTCCACAAGGTCGTCATTCCAGATGGCGTCTGTCATGAGGTGGGCTATGTGTGAGATCCGGTCATCCGAGAGCCTCAAAGTATTATCCCCCTCTCTCGCGCGAGCTTATATTTGAGCATGCGGAAGACCTTTCTGTAATCCACGCCTTCGCTGTCCATCTCTTTGGAATAGGCGTTGAGTTTGGCCTCTACCTCTCTATCAAGCTCGTCCTCTGCCTTGAGGTCCGCGATAATGGCATCCCTCATCCTCTGCAAGACCGTCTCTTCATCGGCCTTGAGGGTGACGAGACCCTTATCCTTAAGCCCCTTCAATACAAGCGAGGCTATTTGCTCGACCTTATCCATGTGTAAGCGCATAGAGTACAAATTAGCACAGCTCCTTTTACTTTGCAAGCCCCCACCCGCCCATGCCTTAGCCCCTCGCGCAAAGGATGCCCCTTGACATAAGGACCGCTTATCCTATATCTTGGCCTTCAATCTCTTTTTTTTACTTATCCAACGAATGGGGACGCAGAAGGCGTAACACGCGGAGGCAGGATGGCGATAATATACGGCGTAAACCCCATAAAAGAGGCCCTTGCCGTTGAAAAAACCACAATTAAAAAGATACTTGTGGCAAGGGGCGCGCGCGGGCATGCCTCGGCAGGGGTAATCTCAACGGCGCGAAAGCTTGGCATACCCGTTGAGAGGGTCTCTGCCGCTGAGATAGAAAAGGCCACGGGCACCTCAAGGCATCAGGGGCTGGCCGCCCTTATGAGCGGCGGGTACGGATACAGCTCTCTTGAAGAGATACTTACGGGTGTTGAGATGAGCAGGAACAAGGGGCAGCGTGCCCTCGTGCTGGCCCTCGACTCTATTAAAGACCCCGGCAACCTCGGCTCTCTTATCAGGACGGCATCATGCGCCGGCGCGCAGGGGGTTATCATCCCCCGCGACAGGGCATGCCCTGTCACCCCAACGGTGGAAAAGGCCTCGGCAGGGGGGGTAAGCCATATGAGGATCGCAAGGGTAACAAACCTCGCACGGGCCATTAAGGAGATGAAAGAACAAGGCCTCTGGGCCGTGGCACTTGAGGCAGACGGCGATAGCAATATCTACGCCACGGACCTCTCCGGGGATATCGTCCTTGTAGTGGGCAGTGAGGGTGGGGGTGTGAGAAGGCTTGTAAGGGAGGCCTGCGACCAGTGTGCCTCCATACCCATGTTTGGGCCGGTGGGCTCGCTTAACGCGGCCCAGGCCGGGGGTATCGCCCTCTTCGAGGCAATGCGGCAGGCTAAAGGAAAACCCTGAGGCAGGGACGGACTTTGCAGCCCTGACATTTTACGCTCCCCCGCGCCCCTCAATTTTGCCAGGTTTACTCCTCCCCTCACGGCTTTCACGTTATCAGCAAACCTCTTGCCGGGGCGCAGCCCAGCAAAGGGGCCGATGCTCACTGCCCTGCCCTCTTGCCCCTTTACTTCGCCTCTTTTGTCCACCGGCTTAGCTTGGGAACGCGCTTGGCGACTATATTACGCGCCCTCTCAAGAGAGATCCTCGTTCTTTCGGACATCCGGGCCGCTGTCTTCTCTATCTGCTCTTCCATGGTAATATCGGGCTCGGTAAACTTTCCCTTCCAGTAGCAGTACCTGCAGTAGTGCACGTCGATTACGCCTGTGGCCGTTGTGCCAAATTCCGTGGATTTTTTCATCTCAACACCACAGCTCTGGCACGACGGTGATGCTAATAGCGCCGGCGGCGCCGGTATAGTCGAATTTCCCATTTCTACACTCCTTTGAATGTTCTTGTTGTATATTCAACCTTAATTTTTATTATATCATCTTTTCCGAAAATTTTTTACCTGCCATTATGTGCATATGAAGGTGGAATACGCTCTGGCCCCCGCCGGCATTGGTATTTATGATAGTCCTGAAGCCGCTCTCGGCAAAACCGTATTTACGCGCCACCTCCACGGCGGCTTTGAGCATATTTCCGGCAAGGTCTGCCCCTTGCCTGCTCCCCTCGCCCCCCTCTTCAAGGCATTCAATGATATTTCTGTAATGAGACCTTGCGATAACCAGCAGATGCGTGGGTGCCTGTGGATATTTGTCCTTTATGACAATAAGGTCACTGGTCTCGTATAGTATCTCTGTCTTGAGTTTCCCCGATACTATGGCGCAGAAGAGGCATTCACTCATTGGCGGGACCTTTTTTTTTCGGCCTCGACCTCTTCTCCTCTATACCTGAAGTTCCAAAACGCCTTGCAAGCTCGCCAAGGACCTGCTCTATCTTTATATCTCTCCGGCAGAGCATGACCATGGTGTGAAAGAGCAGGTCCGCGGCCTCGTGAACCGTCTCCTTATCGGTCCCATCCTTCGCGGCCTCCATGAACTCGCCGGCCTCCTCGGCAACCTTGGCGAGTATGGCATCAGCGCCGCCTGCGTAGAGGCTTGCCACATATGAGCTCTCAGGTGAAGCGCTTTTTCTATCAACAAGGACCTTCTGCAGGCCTTCGAGGATAGAGTCAACCCGTGGGGTTTTTGCCTTCCCTTCAGGGGCCGAAGGAGATAATTGCCTGTAAAAACAGGACCTTGCCCCTGTGTGGCAGGCCGGCCCTGCGGGGTCCACGGTAAGCAGAAGGGTATCTCCATCGCAGTCATAATCAATGGCCCGCACAAGAAGAAAATTCCCGCTTGTCTCTCCCTTCAGCCAGAGGCTCTGCCTGCTTCGGCTATAAAAACAGGCCCTGCCGCCTTCGAGCGTCTTTTCAAGGGACTCTCTATTCATATAGGCCAGCATGAGCACATCGCCCGTTACTCTATCCTGCGCAATGGCGGGAATCAGTCCCGCTGAATCGAATTTTATCTCTTTCATCTCTACTGCGTCTACCATGAAGGCCGCCTTTTGAAAAATGGATTCAATTATAATAAGCATACAACCGGGGTTTGTCAATCCTTGTAGTCACCGGCCCTTGCCCCCGCGGGGACGGGCGGCGGAAAATCCGCGAAGCCTCTCTGGCCTGAAGGCTTCGAGACCGCGGCAAAAGAGGGCCTTACCCGGCCCTCTTAAAAACCTTGACGAACTCAAGTATCTGATATATCTTAAGATATTATGAAGAAACACGCCGCCATAGTGCTCGGGGCAGGAAAAGGCACACGCATGAAGTCCCGTATCCCAAAGGTCCTGCATGAGGTCGCCGGTGTGCCCATGATATGCCACGTCATAGACCTGCTTAAGGGCCTTGGCATGGGCCGTATCATAGTCGTCGTAGGGCACGGCTCAGGCGAGGTAAGAGAAAGGCTTTCGGGCCATGACGTTGCCTTTGTCGAGCAGACCGAGCAGCTCGGCACTGGCCATGCGGTGCTCACCGCCATGAGCGGGTTGAAGGGTTACCGCGGCGATGTTTTGATACTCTCAGGCGACGTGCCCCTTCTTACGGCCCCCACCATAAGGGGGCTCTTCAAGGTCTACAAAAAGGCCGGGCCAGGACGGGCCATTGCCCTTATAACGGCCCTCCTTGAGGACCCTTCGGGCTATGGCCGTATTATCAGAGATAACAAGGGCAAGGTCATTAGAATCGCGGAACACAAGGACGCCGGTAAGAGAGAACGGGCCATTAAAGAGATAAATACGGGCTGTTATCTCGTGGATGCCGCCTTTCTCGCTGAAAACCTTATTAAGATCGGCTCCTCCAACGCGCAGGGTGAATACTATCTGCCAGACCTCATTCCGCTTGCCGTCAAGGCGGGCCGAAAGGTCTCGGCCCTTACGCTGCCCGACCCCTCGGAGGTCATGGGCATTAACAACAGGGTGGAGCTCGCCACAGCCGGACGCGTTATGAGAAAACGGGTCCTTACTGTGCTTATGAAAAAAGGCGTAACCATCATCGACCCCGAAAGGACAATTATCGGGGCGGACGTGACCGTGGGCAGGGATACGATTATCCACGCCGCGGTAAACATATCAAACTCCACAATAGGCCGCGGCTGTGTAATAGAGCAGGGCGCCATAATAACGGACTCGAAGATAGCATCGGGCACTACGATAAGGGCCTATTCCATCATAGAATCAAGCCGAATCGGAAGGGCAGTGAGCATCGGCCCCTTCGCGAGGCTGCGCCCCGGGGTCAAGATAGCCGATGAGGTAAAGGTAGGCAACTTTGTGGAAATTAAAAAATCCACCCTCGGAAAAGGCACAAAGGCCGGTCACCTCTCCTACCTTGGCGACGCCCTCATAGGCTCCGGCGTCAACATCGGGGCCGGAACCATTACCTGCAACTATGACGGGAAGAATAAATACCTTACCCGTATCGACGATGGGGCCTTTATCGGCAGCGACTCTCAGCTCGTGGCCCCGGTTACGGTGGGAAAGGGGGCCTATGTGGGCTCTGGCACAACGGTTACAAGGGACGTGCCCTCGGGGGCCCTTGTAACATCAAGGGCCGCGGAAAAGGTTAAAGAGGGCTGGGTCAAGAAAAAATTCGGCAAGTAATCTTTACTTGATATTCAAGATACTGGTTCGCCCATTACGTCAGTTCCCCTCAGGGTAAAAGCATAATTCTTTACGGCCTTCAACATCTATTGTGGAGAGTATATAAAAAATGTGCGGCATAGTAGGTTACAGCGGTAGGCAGAAGGCGGCTGATGTCCTTATAGGCGGGCTGAAAAGGCTTGAGTACCGGGGTTATGACTCAAGCGGGCTTGCCCTTCTTGAAGACGGCAAGATTACCATAATAAGGAGCGTGGGCAAGCTCAAGGGCCTTGTGGACGCCATGACCGGCCGCACCCTCGGCGGGCATACAGGCGTAGGCCATACACGCTGGGCAACACACGGCAGGCCCACGGAGGCCAACGCTCACCCGCACAAGGAAGGCAGTGTGGCCGTAGTCCATAACGGTATCATCGAGAACTACCTTGACCTTAAAAAAGAGCTCATAAGCGGGGGCGCCACCTTCAAGTCCGAGACAGATACAGAGGTCCTGGCCCACCTTATCAACCGGGAAATAAAAAAGGGGAAAGACCTGGCCTCTGCCGTAAGAGCGGCCGCAGGACATGTAAAGGGCACCTATGCCATGGCGGCGGTATGCGAACTGGAGCCCGATACCGTGGTGGGGGCGCGGATGGAGTGCCCCATGATAGTGGGCGTGGGCGATGGCGAGGCCATTATCAGCTCGGACATACCCGCCGTCCTTGATGTAACAAGACAGGCCGTCTTTCTTGAGGATGGGGACGTTGTTGTCCTTAAGAACGGCGAGGTGGAGATATCAAACCTTGAGGGCGAAAAGCTCGACAAAAAACCTGTGCATATCGACTGGAGCCCTGTCATGGCCGAGAAGAGCGGATACCGCCACTTCATGCTCAAGGAAATCTTCGAGCAGCCCAGGGCCATTACCGATACCTTCAGGGGTAATATCAGCGAAGAGACGGGCGAGGTCTTTTTAGAGGGCCTTGACATAGATGTTACGGCGCTGCGAAGAATATATATCCTCGCCTGCGGCACCTCGTGGCACGCCGCTCTTGTGGGCAAATTCCTTTTGGAAAGATGCGCCTCCATACCCGTTGAGGTAGACCTTGCCAGCGAGTTCCGTTACAGAAACCCCCTTGCCGGAGAGCAGGACCTCGTCATAGCCATCTCACAGTCCGGCGAGACGGCGGATACCATCGCCGCCGTACGGGAGGCTAAAAAAAGGGGTTCCCGCGTAATATCCATCTGTAATGTCATGGAGAGCAGCCTTACAAGAGAGGCGCAGTGGTCCTTCATGACGCATGCCGGGCCCGAAATCGGCGTTGCCTCCACAAAAGCGTTTACCACACAGCTGACGGCCCTCCTGCTCTTTGCCATCTATTTGGGCCGAAGGTCGGGACAGCTTGGCCAGGATGAAGCCATAGAAATTCTTCAGGAGTTCGTACACCTGCCCGGCAAGATTGAAAAAATTCTTAATAGAGAGTGCGAGATAGAGGTCATCGCCAAGAGATACTTCCACCTCGGAGATTTTATCTTTCTCGGCAGGGGCATAAACTATCCCATAGCCCTTGAGGGGGCACTGAAGCTCAAGGAAATATCCTACATACACGCCGAGGGTTATCCCGCAGGAGAGATGAAACACGGTCCCATAGCCCTTATTGACGAGGTTATGCCAGTAGTAGCCCTTGCCCCGGCCGACTCGTCCTACCCGAAGATGCTGGGGAACATGGAGGAGGTAAAGGCAAGGGGAGGCAAGATTATCGCCATAGTAACAGAAGGTGACGCCAGCGCCGCGGCAATGGTAGACGATATCTTTACCGTGCCTGCCGTAGCCGAGGCCCTTGAACCCATACTGCTCTCCATCCCCCTTCAGCTCCTTGCCTATCATGTGGCCGTCTTGAAGGGGACGGATGTGGACCAGCCCAGAAACCTCGCTAAAAGCGTGACCGTGGAATGATCTGCCCTGTATCCTATTTTATCGGGCGGCCAGCCGCGCCCTGCCACTGTCCCGCACCCCCGCAAAGGCTAAGAGGGAGATTGAAAAAATAATGATGAGATATATACTCATCCTTGTTGCCTATCTCCTTGGCTCAGTGCCTTTCGGTATATTTTTCGCCCGTTTATTCGGCGGGACAGACCCGCGCGCCACGGGAAGCAGAAACATCGGGGCCACCAACGTAAGACGCGCGGCAGGCAGTGCGGCCGCGGCCCTTACCCTTGCCATGGACATCCTTAAAGGGGCCGTTCCGGTCATGGTAGCCCTCAAGCTCGGCTTCCCCTCTGCCTTCGTGGCCACCATCGGCCTTGCCGCCTTTCTCGGCCACCTGTACCCCCTGTTCCTCGGTTTTAAGGGCGGAAAAGGCGTTGCCACGGCCTGCGGAGTGCTTTTTGTCATCTCGCCGCCCGCCACAATCCTCGCAATCGCCCTCTTTATCCTTACCGTGGTCCTGACGAGATTCGTATCCCTCGGCTCCATGCTCGGGGCCTCTGCCATGCCCGTTTTTATCTACCTCCTCGTGGATACAAAAGACTACGCCATGCTCGGCCTTATCATAGCGTTCTTCATAATATTCAAACACAGGGGCAACATAAAACGGCTCCTCGCCGGGAAGGAAAACAGGATTTAATCCCCCCTCATCTACCCATCCCTTTTGCGGAAAAAAACGAAAATACGTAAATTATCTTGACAAACCACCGAAAATCACCTAAATTAAAAAATTCCAATACTCCTAAGGATGATATTAAAAATGAAGACCTTCGTACCAAAAGTTGACAGAAACACCAAAAAATGGTTTCTCGTGGATGCCGAGGGCAAGACCCTTGGACGCCTGGCCGTAAAAATAGCGGTAATCCTCCGGGGCAAGCACAACCCGCAGTTCACGCCAGACATGGACACCGGAGACTTTGTCGTCGTTGTAAACGCCGATAAAATACGCTATACCGGCAAAAAAGAGACGGACAAGCTCTATCAGCACCACACGGGTTATATCGGCAGCATAAAGTCCGTTTCTCTCGGCAAACTGCTCGAAGAAAAACCAACAGAGGCCTTGAAAAAGGCCGTTAACGGAATGCTTCCCTCGGGACCGCTGGCAAGAGACATGTTCAAGAAACTCAAGGTCTATGCCGGCCCGGTTCACCCCCATGAGGCGCAAAAGCCCAGCCCCCTCGCAGTATAAGGGGCCGGTGGTGTGGTCAGGGGCAGGTAGATGACGGGTGGCAGGGACAATAGAGGCAAGCGGGACGTTGAACCGCTCAGGGGACGAGGGGCCGGTCAGGGGCAGAGGGGCTTGTGAATGACGGTACGGTTAGAGAAATAGCGGCAATGGGGCGGTTAGCGCAAAAAGTAAGCGGGTCCCTGTTCATCCGGGGCTTATATCAACATAAAAAGACAAAGGGGGCCATGGCCCCCGGTATGGAAGCGGAGCAGAAAAAATGGCAGAAGATATTGTAACTGTGGGTAGAAGAAAGACCGCCGTGGCAAGGGTCAGGCTCAGGGCCGGTTCCGGTGATATTAAAATAAACAAAAAACCCGTTGACCAGTTCTTCGGTAGAGAAGACCATAGAAAGACAGTGGCCGAGCCCCTTATCCTTACAGAGACCGCTACACAGTTCGATGTGGCCGTCAGGGTAACAGGCGGCGGCATGACAGGACAGGCCGGGGCCATAAGGCACGGCATCTCCAGAGGTCTTATCATCTCAGACCCCTCACTTCGGGCGGTCCTTAAAAAAGCGGGTTATCTCAAGAGAGACCCCAGGATGGTGGAACGTAAAAAGCCCGGACAAAAAGGCGCCAGGGCGAGGTTCCAGTTCTCCAAGAGGTAAGTTGGGCCTCACATTCACCTGTTATCCTTTTGGGGAGGCCTCTTGGCCTCCCCTTTTTTTTAACGCAGAGTTATTGCTCTCGAACCCTATAACAGATAAAAGGACACTCCATGGTATCAGCGATATCAGCGGCAATAATCGGGGCGAGCGGATACACGGGCCTTGAGCTGCTCCGTATCCTCAAGGGGCACCCCCATGTAAAAATCACGGCAATCACCTCAAGGCAGTTCAAAGGAAAGCCCGTTGCAGAAATATTTCCATCGCTAAGGGGCTTTTATGACGGCCTTGTCTTCAGCGGCCCCTCCGGCTCTCCGGCCAGAAAAGCCGATGTGGCCTTCTGCTGCCTGCCGCACGGCGCGTCCATGGAGATTGTAAGCACCTTTGTAAAGGCCGGAAAAAAGGTCATAGATCTCAGCGCAGACTTCAGAATAAAAGACGTGGACGTATACAAAAAGTGGTATGGCGCGCACACCCGCCCGGAGCTTCTTGGCGAGGCCGTCTACGGCCTGCCTGAGATAAACCGCGAGACCATTAAAAAAGCCTCTCTTGTGGCAAACCCCGGCTGTTATCCCACGGGGGCCACGCTTGCCATCTCCCCCGTGCTTAAGGCCGGGCTTATCGATAAAACCTCCGCAATCATCGTGGACTCGAAGAGCGGCGTATCAGGGGCTGGGCGCGGCCTATCCGAGGCAACAAGCTTTGTCGGGGTATCAGGCGGGTTCAAGGCATACAAGGTAGGCGCACACAGGCATACGCCCGAAATAGCGCAGAACCTCACGGCCCTTGCCGGAGGTGAAGTGCCTCTTGTCTTCACGCCTCATCTTCTGCCCGTCTCAAGGGGCATCCTCACCACGCTCTACGCATCGCTCACAGAAGGGCTTTCCACAGCGGACCTGCTTGCCCTCTACGAAGAGGCATACGGCGGTGAGTATTTTATACGCCTTTTGCCGGAAGGTCAGTACCCGAATATCAACGCGGTGCGCGGCTCCAACTTCTGCGATATCGGCCTATGGTCAGACCCGGCCTCAAGCCGTATGATAGCCATCTCGGCCATAGACAACCTCGTAAAGGGGGCCTCGGGCCAGGCCGTGCAGAACATGAACCTCGTCTTCGGCCTTCCTGAGACAACGGCCCTTACCGCGGCGCCGCAGGGCATATAAGGTACACGGGGCGGGGGGCAACTTGCAGGATGGGTGGAGTGAAAGGCAACTCATCAATGTTTAATGAATGATTCCGGATAAATTTTTTTGATAAGTTGATATGTTACACCACGTTGCGCCCATCCGCGAGACTTAAAATATGCTATCCTTTAGATAAAGGATGGTTCCATGAAAACCCTGACCCTGTCATTAACCCTTTTTCTCTGCTTTGCCGCCCTGTCATTTGCGGCTCCGGCCTTTATCGCTACAAAGGGCCCCGACGGAGTCCAGCGCGTGGAGATAATCGGTGGAAGCTACTTCTTTAAGCCTTCCCGCATAATAGTCAAAACGGGTACGCCCGTTGAGTTGAAAATAAAAAAAGAGCGGGGTATCACACCGCACAACTTCGTATTGGAGTCGGCAGGAGAGGGCGGCAAGGATATAGGCGTATCCTTAAAATCCACTGAAGCAAGGGTCGTAAGATTCACCCCCCATACCCCGGGCACCTTCAAATTCTACTGCGACAAGAAGCTCCTGTTTTTCAAAAGCCACCGAAAAAAAGGGATGGAAGGGACTTTAGAGGTGATAGATTGAGACTCCGGGTCGTCGGCGTGATAGCCATTATGATGGCCGCCGCAGGCTCTCTTGCAGTCTCACCTTCTTCATGGGCCATGACCAATTTATTAAACCGAGCCATAGAAAAATACGCCGGTGTCGAGTCCTACACCGTGACCTTAAGGTCCGAGAGCAGTAGAGGAGTAGAGGTCATTAAATACTACTACAGAAAACCTGGTTACATCCGCATGGAATTTGAAACTCCACATCGCGGCACCGTGGTCACATATGACCCTGAGGAAAAAAAGGTGCGCGTTCAGCCCTTCAAATCACTTGAGTCATTTGTTTTCCTCTTCGACCCTTCAAGTTTCATCGTGCAAAGTTCGCGCGGCCACAGCGTGGATGAATCCGACATAGGCACGCTTTTGAAAATCGCCGCTGAGCTGGGAAAACACGGTAGCGTTGAAGAGTCCGGGGTAGAGGAAATAAACGGAAGGGTTACCGACATCGTTACCGTCACCGGGGCCGGCGGAAGCACCGTTGAAAAGGAGGTCAACCGCTATGTCCTCTATCTCGAGAGGGCAACGGGCCTTCCCGTAAAGGTGGAATCTTTCGGCCTGGACGGAAAAATTATCGAGCGTGTGCTTATGGACGATTTGGAGGTAAATACGCGGTGACAAGGTAGTTGATTTGTTGGGTTTTGCCTGCGCTCTATCCAATAGAATTGTAAACACGGCCCCTGCCGCACACCGGTCTTGATAGTTGGAGTTTCACGCAACCCATCAATCAAACCTAATCCTCTTCCACCCCTGTGGCTGGTAAAACCGGCACAGCCGAGAGCAGTTTTTTCGTATACTCATGCGCGGGCCTCCAGAATATCTCATCCACCGGGCCATGCTCCACAATCTTGCCGCCGTACATTACGGCAACGTCATCGGCGATATACTCCACCACGCCAAGGTCGTGGGTAATGAATAGATAGGATATTCCGTAATCCCTCTGTATGGCCTTCAAGAGGTTCAGTATCTGGGCCTGCACGGAGACGTCAAGTGCGCTTACGGCCTCGTCGCACACAAGAAACTCCGGCCTGACGGCAAGGGCGCGGGCAATGCCTATCCTCTGCCTCTGCCCGCCGGAAAACTCATGGGGGTAGCGTTTCATGGCCCCGGCCCCGAGCCCAACAAGGTCAAGGACCTCTACTATGCGCGCCTTTCTCTCGTCCTTCCTCAGCCCCGGCATAAGGGACCGTATGCCCTCTTCTATGATGTCGCTCACCATAAGGCGGGGGTTCAGGGAGGAGTACGGGTCCTGAAAGATTATCTGCATCTTCGAGCGGATTTTTTTAAGCTCACCGCCACTCATGGCCATGATGTCCTTACCCCGAAATAACGCGCTACCGCCGGAGGGTTTTATTAATCTCAGAATGGTTTTGCCCGCGGAGGTCTTTCCGCACCCCGATTCGCCCACAAGGGCCAGCGTCCGCCCCCGCATCACCGTAAGGTCTATGCCGTCAACGGCGCGCACATAACCGTGGACCCTCTTGAAAACGCCCTTCCTGATAGGATACCACGTCTTAAGGCCGCGTATCTCCAGTATGGGCTCATCTCCCGCCTCACCGCCAGAAGGGGCCTTTGCCTGTGGAACCCCGGACCTTGCCTTCCTCTTAAGGGGCCTCGCAAGAGGGCCACTCATAAATGCCCTGTCATGAAGAAAGCAGGCCGCAAGGTGCTTAGCCGTCCCCTCGCCCCTTTGCGCGAGGGTCGGCTCGGTCCGCGCGCAGCCCTCCATCTCCTGCGGGCACCTGCCGGAAAAATGACAGCCAACCGGGTAGTCCGTGGCAGACGGCACGTTGCCCGCTATGGTATCAAGCATACGCCCCCTTCTCGCGGCCCCGGGGATGGAGCGCATGAGCTGTATGGTGTAGGGATGAAGGGGTTTTTTGAAGAGTTCCTTTGCCGGGGCAAGCTCCACGAGGCGCCCCGCGTACATTACGCCAACTGTATCGGCGTTATTGTAGACAAGGGCAAGGTTATGGGTGATGAGGAGCACTGCCGTGCCCATCTCAGCCTTTAGCTCCCCTATGAGTCCGGTAATCTCCTTTTGTATAGTGACGTCAAGGGCCGTTGTGGGCTCATCGGCTATGAGGAGGTCTGGCTTGCAACAGAGCGCCATGGCTATCATCACCCTCTGGCGCATTCCGCCCGAAAGCCTGTGAGGATAGTCGGCAAAGACGGCCTCGGGGTCGGGCAGTCTTACGCGCGCGAGCATATCTATGGCCACCTGTTTTGCCTCTGCCTTGCCGAGATGTTGGTGCAGGGTCAAGGCCTCTGTTATCTGGTTGCCGATAGTAAAGACCGGGTTCAGCGAGGTCATGGGCTCCTGAAAAATCATGGATATCTTATTGCCGCGTATGCGCCTCTTCTCCGTCTCCGGCAGGTTGCTTATTGGCCTGCCGTTAAGGAGTATCTCACCGCCGGACTCCACGCCTGTTGCGCCGAGGAGCTGTATGATGGAGAGGGCGGTTACGGATTTACCGCACCCCGACTCGCCCACAAGTGCAAAGGTGGAGTTGCCGGCAATGCTGAACGATACATCGTCAACGGCCTTTGCAAGCCCTTCGGCCGTCCTGAAGTATGTCCTCAGTCCTCTAACCTCTAAGACAGGCGCACTCATGTATTTTGTCCTATTTGCATAATCTTTTTTTGGCGGGCAGAGCCCGCAAGAAAACAGGTTCTTTCTAAAGCAGCGTGGG
>CAZMKZ010000007.1:0-51495 GCA_964567185.1 uncultured Thermodesulfobacteriota bacterium | reverse complement strand
CCGCGGTTTTTTTAATGGCGGCTGTCTTTTTGACGGGCACGGCCTTTTTTGTCTTCACCACGGCCTTTTTTGTCTTTACCACGGCCTTTTTTGTTGCAGAGGCAGGTTTTTTTGCCGCTATTGTGGTTTTTTTGGCGCTGCCTGCCGCTTTTTTAGGTGAAGCGGCCTTTTTTGTCCTGGCCGCAGGTTTTTTCGTTACTGCCGCGGCCTTTTTAAGGCCGGCTGTCTTTTTACTCGCCCCTGTCTTGCCTGCAACGGCCTTTTTCGGGAGCGGTTTTTTCTTTAGAGGGGTCTTTGCCTTCTCTTTTACCGGTGCGGGCGCCTCTTTTTTCCCTCCCGTCTTTTTTGCCGCCACCTTCTGCGGCGGGGCTTCTCTGGGGCCGAAGATGGCCGTGCCCACGCGCACCATGGTGGCCCCTTCTTCAATGGCCACGTCAAAGTCCGAACTCATGCCCATGGAAAGGTCATGAACTACCACACCGGGTATGCGCTCTCTGTTTATGCGCTCGGCAAGCCTGCGCAGGGTGATGAAGTAGGGCCTTGAGCGCTCCGGCGCGTCAACCGGCGGAGGTATGGCCATGAGTCCCCTGAAGTTGAGGTTTTTAAGCCCCGGCATCATGCGGGCTATCTCCATGGCCCCTTCGGGAGTGGCGCCGTGCTTTGTCTTTTCGCCTGATATATTGACCTGTATGAGGACATCAATGGGGTGGGAGGCCCTTCTGTTTATCTCGCGGGCAAGCCCCGGCGTATCTACGGAGTGGATGCAGTCAAAGAGCTCTACGGCAAACCTGGCCTTGTTTTTCTGAAGATGGCCCACAAAATGCCATTTTTTCTTCTTATCCCCTATCTTATTAATCTTTTCCTGGGCCTCTTGCAGATAACTCTCGCCGAAAACGCGAAGCCCTTCCTTAATCGCCTCCTTGACCCTTTTTACCTCTATGGTCTTGGTCACGGCGATAAGGGTTATCTCCGTGATGTCGCGCCCCGCTTTTCTGGCCGCGCGCTTCAGTCTCTTTCTTACCTCTACAAGGTTTTCCGCTATTGAGACACCCATTATGCGATACGCCCCTCTTGGTTATGCCCCCCCCGAGGCCCCCTGCGATAGGCCCTCTCTTGCATCTTTGCCATGCGCTGATGCAGGACCATCTGAGGACTTCATAGGGCCGGGAAACACATATCCCTTAAAAAAGTCACGTTAGAGTTACATTTTATAGCACAATCAGTGGGCCAAGCCAAGAAAAATATCAGGTTAAACAATAATTTGTGGTTTTTTAGGCTACTGCCTGCCCCGCCTGCCCGTCTATTGGGGCAAGGGCGGCGGCATGGGCGCCAAGGGGCTGAGGCGGTGGGCTTGAAGGGGCACGGCGTGCTCAGCCTGGCGGGGCCATGGGAGGGCCCAGGGGGCCGAGGTAATGGAGCCAGCTTATCTCCCATATTGCGCCTACGAATATGAGTATGATAACGATGACATAGAGCCAGAGCCCCTCGGCAAGGGTTGTCCTCAGGGCCTCCCTGCGCGAGGTTGTCCCCTTTCTGCCCGGGAAGAAAAGGGAGAGGCCCAGGTCTGTGCCAAGGGCCGATGCGAATGAATAGGCCCCGAACTCAAGGATGGCCGTGCCGTAGAAGACAATGGACTGAAGAGGCGAGGCGTCCATGCCGTAAAAGAGTATGCCGATTACAAAACTCCTCCATACGGCTATTACGTAGGGCACGAAGATGAGAAGGCCCGTAAGGGTGGTGGAGATAAAGGCCCCGAAGATGAGGTTGAAGCTGAAGGTGTAGAATATTTTTAATATAAGGCTTGTGGCAAGGGGGCCGGTAAGGGGCTTTACGTAAAAGAGCCCTTGAATCTCCTTCATGAGCTCGCTCCTCAGGGCAAGAACACCGGGCATCTGCCAGCTCATGGTAAGCATCCCCAATATCAAAAAAACGGCGTGGGCCGCTAAAAAGAAGATAATAAGCCGCTTTTTCTCCACCGCCGCTTCAAAGGCCCTGGCTAAAATTTTCCTGTAATTCATCCTCTCTCTTTCTCTCTCAAGGCCGGCCTCTGGAAGCAACCCGCTTTTTTTATTTTCCCCTGCCTTTTACCGCGCCTTTTTCTTCGGGCAGGCGGCATGGGTCGTATTTACCGACAATAATTTCAAGGACTTTGCAGTATAGCCCGCCCGTCTTGTAGCATATTTCTTTTGTGGGGTCGAGAAAGACCGCCTCCGGGCATTTTATGCATATGGGGCCTCTCTTGCCCCTTTTCGGGAGTTTTTTCACTGCCCCTTTGCCCCTTGGCACATAAGGCCCGCGGCAATAATAGCCGCGGGCGTTATGTGTAATATACCCTCTCTCGTGGTTAACAACAGAGGGTATGAATAAAATACCTTTGCCTGAAGGGATAAAATCCTTATAATCTCAGCAGGCTTCTTTTATTTATGGAACTTCTTAATAATTCGTTCCTGAATTGTTCAGATAGGTCAAAGAAAAAACGCGGTTTTTCTTTTCCTCAGATTTTCAACAACTTACAGTTGTCGAAAATGGCAACACGTCCCTGTGTTGCCGGGAAGTCTGAATTAATCAGACTTTCCCATATTTAAGGACAATTAACAGTCTAACAACCAATGGCAAGGAAAATCAATCCTAAAAAGGCCCGCACCATCATGGTGCAGGGCACGGCCTCGCATTCGGGCAAGACCGTTATCGTGGCCGCCCTCTGCCGGATTTTCAGGAATATGGGGCTTCGCGTGGCCCCCTTCAAGGCGCAGAACATGGCACTTAACGCCTTTGTAACCAACGAAGGCGGCGAGATAGGCGTGGCTCAGGCCCTTCAGGCCCGCGCCGCCGGTATAGACCCCTCGGTGGACCTCAACCCCGTGCTCCTTAAACCCACGGGGGACTCTGTGAGCCAGGTAATCATCCATGGCCGTGTCCACGCCTCCATGGGCGCCGTGGAATACCACGCCTTCAAGGGCCGGGCAGGGGATTTTGTCATGGAGAGTTTTACAAGGCTCGCCGGGGCCTATGACGTAGTGGTCCTGGAGGGGGCCGGAAGCCCGGCGGAGATAAATCTACGTGAAAACGATATTGCCAACATGGGGGTGGCGCGTATGACGAAAAGCCCCGTGGTGCTTGTAGGCGATATAGACAGGGGCGGCGTCTTCGCATCTATCGTGGGGACGATGGAGCTGCTTCGGCCCGATGAGAGGGCGCGGATAAAGGCATTTATCATAAACAAATTCCGCGGCGACATGAGCCTGCTTCAGCCGGGCATTGATTTTTTGACGGGCCGCACGCACATAGAGACCCTTGGCGTTGTCCCCTATATGGAGGACATGGGCTTGCCCGATGAGGATGGAGTGGCCCTTGAGAGGGCCTTCCGGTCCGGGGGGAAAAGAGGGAGCAAGACGGGTGTGGCAAAGACAGGGGGCCTGATCAGGATAGTAGTTATAAGGCTGCCGAGGATATCCAACTTTACGGATTTTGACCCCTTGAGAGAGGAGCCCTCCGTGTCCCTTGAGTTTGCAGAAGACCCCTCTGCGCTAAAGGGGGCGGATATGGTGGTTCTGCCTGGCTCCAAGAACACGCAGGACGACCTGCGGTGGCTGAGGACCCGTGGCCTTGACCGCGCCATCGGGCGGTACCGCGCCTCGGGTGGAACCGTGGCGGGCATATGCGGCGGCTTTCAGATGTTAGGGGCTTTCATAAAAGACCCCCTTGGCATGGAGTCGGCCTCATCCTGCTCTGCCGGCCTCGGCCTTCTGGATATTGAGACAACACTGCAAGGTGAAAAAACTACCTTCAACGTGGAGGCAACCCCTCTTTGTTCTTTCTTCGGGGCTGGCGGCGTCAGGGGTTTCGAGATACACACGGGCCGGTCTTCGCCCTCGAAAAGGCCCTTATTCAGGATTACAGGGAGGGGCAAGGACAGAGTTGATATCCTCGATGGGGCCGTTAGCGATGACGGCGCTGTCTGGGGCACCTATATACACGGAATATTCCACAACGACGCCTTGAGGGCCGCCCTTCTGGCCGGCCTGGGAGAGGGAAAAGGCATGAAACCGTGCGTGGGGACGCTCTCCTATGAATCAGCGCTGGAGCAAAACCTCGACGCCCTGGCCCGGTCTGTAAGGGAATCTCTTGATATGGCCCGCCTCCTTGAGATAATCGGCATTGGGCGGTAGGCGCCTTTATTCTCTTCAGGCCACGCTTTTAAAGGTAATAAAACCTGGATATGTACTCTTTTGTTGTTCTCCTTTTTATCGCCTTTGCCATTGATATGGCCCTTGGCGACCCGCGTTGGCTTCCCCATCCCGTAAGGTGGATAGGCCGGGCCATTACCCTTATGGAGGCCCGTCTGAGGTCCGGGGCGCGCTCGGCGGCCCCGGAGCAAAGGTTTCTCGGAGTCGTCTTAACCGTGGTTATCGCAGGCGGAACTTACGTCCTCACATTGCTCGCCCTCATCATTGCCCACAGGGTTTCAGGCGCCCTCTTTTACCTCTTGACCATATATATTATCTGGGCCTCGCTATCGGTCCGCTCACTCAAGGCAGAGGCCCGCTCTGTTCTTGCGGCCATGAAAGAGGGGGATATGGAGTCGGCCCGGCAGAGGCTCTCCCGCATAGTGGGTAGGGACACCATGGATTTAAGCCCTGCCGGGATTTACAGGGCCGTTGCCGAGACCGTGGCCGAGAATACCTCTGACGGCGTAGTGGCCCCGCTCTTCTATCTTGCCATTGGCGGGCCGGCCCTCATGCTTGCCTATAAGGCCGTTAATACCCTTGATTCCATGGTAGGGTACAAGAACGAAAGATACAGGGACTTTGGCTGGAGCTCTGCGCGCCTTGACGATGCGGCCAACTACATACCCGCCCGCCTTACGGCCATGGTCATGGTGGCAGTCTCTTTTATCCTCGGTTATGACTGGCGCGGGGCCTATGATACTGTTGAGCGTGACGGGCGCAATCACTCGAGCCCCAACGCCGGGCTCCCCGAGGCCGCCGTGGCCGGGGCCACGGGCGTAAGGTTCGGCGGGCCCATGAGCTACAGGGGCGTAGAGGAAGTAAAACCCTTTATCGGCAACGGCCCGGTTGAGCACAGCCTTGGCACCGTAGCATCTGCCATGAAGATACTCACATTCACGGCCCTTGTCTCCTTAATCATTACCTCTGTTCTGCGCTTCTTTATCTACGGGATATTCTGACTCCCCCCCGGCTTCTCCTCCATAATTTTTTGCCTTTGCCTGGAAGGCCCAAGGGAAAAAAACCGGCCAAAAGGGGCCTCTACCTCTGCGAAAGAAGAGGCAGATGGCTGAAAACACATATTTTTATTGATAAAAAGCCCTATTTGTTGTATAAAGTCCATGTATATTAATGTCTTAAAGAGGGAGTTTTCTTCATGACGGCCATCAATATAGCAAGGTTCCTTCACCTCTTCAGTTTAGTTGCCTGGCAGGGTTCTTTAATCTTTTTCACCTTTTTCGCGGCTCCCGCCATATTCAAGACCCTCTCAAAGGAAAAGGCCGGCGACGTGGTAGGCAGGATTTTTCCACGCTACTGGGCCATGGGCTATCTTTGTTCGGCCGTAAGCCTTATCACACTTATTTACTTAAGCTATATGGGTGAGATATTTCTCAAAAAACGTCTCACACTGCTTGTTGTCATGACGATAATTACCTTTTACTCCGGGCTTTCCGTGGGCAAAAAGGCCAGGGCCATAAAGGCGGAGATGCGCATGGCCGAAGCCGGAGGGGGCAGGGAGGACCTGCGAAAAAGGTTTAAAAAGATTCACGCCATAAGCGCTATCCTTAACTTTGTCGTTTTTATACTCGGTGTCTTTCTTGTCTACTTTACCTCCATGGACCTCATGCCCTGATGGTGGCCAATGTTGGGGGTAGTATTTTCGGGGTATCTGCGGCGTAGCCCAACGATTGCGCGGCCAATGTCTGACGGGGGCATTGGCCGGGGGGCCATGTCCGGGAGACACTGATAACTGGAGGCGGGAGAGAGGGGCCTCACCGCCTGAGCCTTCGCGAAAGTGTGGGGCTATGCTGAACGGGTTTACCTTTAACGGAACAAAAAAAAGGCCTTTGCGCCAAAAAGGGCCTTTTCGCACCGCCACATCAATTAATATTCTCTCAAACAAAAAAAACGAGGGGGGGGGTAAAAATATGGACAAGACCTTTAAGAAGATAGAGCTTGTGGGCATCTCGGGAAAGAGCTTTGAGGACGCCATCTCCAACGCCATAGCACGCGCCTCAAAGACCATTCACGGGCTTTCCTGGTTTGAGGTATCAGAGCAGCACGGAAAGATAGTGGACGGCGCTGTAACCGAGTTTCAGGTCATACTAAAGGTGGCCTTCAGGCTGGACTAACCTCGCATCGTGGCCGGGGGGGAGGGGGACGGCTGCGGCGCAACCAAAAAACCCAATGGAATAAAGAGTGCTCGATTGCTTTTTCAACCCGCGGAGCGTTGCTCTCGTAGGGGCGTCTCTTAATCCGGAAAAGCTCTCAAGCGTAATCTTTCAGAGTTTGAAGACCGGCTTTTCCGGCGCCCTTTACCCCGTAAACCCGGCTCATGCCGAGCTTGCGGGCATGAAGTGTTATCCCTCCATCGAAGCCATAAAAGAGCCTGTGGACCTTGCGGTCTTCGCGCTGAAGGCCACACATATCCCTGATATGATAAGGTCCGCCTCTGGGGCTTTTAGCGGGGCCGTAGTGGTAAGCGGGGGCTTTAAGGAGGCCGGAAAAGAAGGCGCGGCCCTTGAAAAGGCGTTGCGTGAATGTGTGGGCAGAGAAGGCGTAAGGATAATAGGGCCGAATTGTCTCGGTATTTTTGACAACGTAACAGGGCTCGATACTTTCTTCATCCCGTCGGAGAAGATGGAGCGTCCCGGCAGGGGCGGGCTTTCCATACTCTCGCAGAGCGGTTCCTTTGCCATGACCGTAATGGATGAGCTCGCCGACGAAGGCATTGGTGTGGCGCGCGTCATAAGCTACGGAAATAAGGTCGATGTAAATGAATGCGATTGTCTGGAGTTTCTCGCCTCTGACGAGGCGACAGAGGCCGTTGTCCTCTATATAGAGTCCGTGGAGGAGGGTAAGAGGTTTGTCTCCGCGGCCTCGCGCTGTGCATTGAAAAAGCCCGTTGCCGCACTCAAGGTGGGGCGCACAGGGCCCGCAGTAGCGGCCGCCCGCTCGCACACCGGGGCCCTGGCCGGAAGACCGGAGATATACAGCGCGGCATTTAAAAAGGCCGGTATCATAGAGCTGGCCGGGTATGAGGACTTTCTGCTGGCATGCAAGGTCCTGGCCGGAGCAACGCCATGCCATGGAAGGCGTGTGATGATAATAACCGACGGCGGAGGGATAGGCGTGGCCATAGCGGATAACTGCACGGACCTCGGTCTTGAGGTCTTGCCGCTTAAGGAGACGGTCGTAAGGGAGCTTGGCGGCGTGCTCCCGCCTGTATGTTCCATCGCCAACCCCATGGACCTTACGGGCTCTGTTACGGATTCGCACTTTGGAGAGGCCATTACGGCCACCCTTGGGGGCGACGATTTTGATATTGCCATTATCGCCTCTCTCTGGGGCCCGCCGGGGCTTACGGACAGGCTCTCGGATATTATAGCCGATAAAAAAACAAGCACAGGTAAACCGATTATTGTCTGTACCCCCGGGGGAAAGTATACACGGCGGAAAGTAGAGCTTTTCCGCAAGAGGGGGTTGCCTGTTTTTATGACGCCCGAGGACGCGGCGAGGGCGGCGTCTTTAATATCTAAAGCGGGCGCGTCACGGTAAGACTTATGGATATAAGCGGCATAGAAAGACTGGTCAAAGAGTCCCTGAGCCTTGAAAGAGAGAACCTTGTCGAGCCTGACGCCAAGGAGATACTCCGCCTCTGCGGTATAGCGGTGCCGAGGTTCGAGGTGGTAAAAGACGTAAACGTAGCCATCGAAGAGGGCGAGAAGATAGGCTACCCCCTTGTCCTCAAACTGGTTTCTCCCAACATAATCCACAAGAGCGATGTGGGCGGGGTGAGGACCGGGCTTAAAGGGCCGCAGGAAATAGAGGACGCATGGTCCGAGATAATCCTGCGCGTGGCCGACCAGATGCCCATGGCAATGATAGAGGGCTTTATCATCGAGGAGATGGTCCCGCCCGGCGTTGAGGTAATACTCGGCGCTACGAAAGATCCTCAGTTCGGCGTGACTGCCATGTTCGGCATAGGAGGCGTGGCCGTGGAGCTTATGAAGGACGTGAGCTTCGGACTCGCTCCCATGGACGAGGAGGCCGCCCTGAAGATGATGCGCGAGGTGAAGGGTTTCCCTCTGCTTGAGGGCTATCGCGGGGCCTCGCCGTGCGATATAAAGGCCGTTGCCAACGTCCTCTTGACCCTATCAAAGGTAGTGGAGGCAACGGACGGGCTGAAGGCCCTTGAGATTAATCCCCTTATCGCCTATGAAGACGGCGTGGTGGCCGTGGACGCGCGGGCCGAGCTCGACACCATGGACAGCTTCAGGCCCACTGTTGCCTCACTCTCTTCCACACCCTCTACCCCTTCCTCTACCTGAGACGGTTCGCCTCCCTTGCTCCCGGCCCCCTGAAGGTCGGGTTTTATCCGCACATTGTATGAAGAACCCCCTCCCTTTTTTACCGGCTTGCTTTTCACGGCATTACAGCCCTTTGTTGCCGCCTTTGTTGCCTGCCCCTTACCCCCTGCGCATTGGGTCTCATTGACATGGCCTGATAATCGGGCATATTTAAGATAAGGGGGGGTGAAGATGAAGATATTAAAGGGTCTTGTATTTACGCTGATATTTCTTCTTGCCACGGGCTTTGACCTCTCCACCCATTCCATATCAACGAGTGAGATACGCTCCGGCGGTCCTCCAAAAGACGGCATACCGGCCCTTACGAATCCGGCCTTTGTAAAGGCCGGTGAGGCCGCCTTCATGAAGGACGGCGACAGGGTCCTGGGGGTAGCGGTAAAGGGTGGGGCAAAGGCCTATCCCGTAAAGATACTCAACTGGCACGAGGCCGTGAACGACCGCATAAAAGGTTACGCCATACTGGCCACGTGGTGACCGCTTTCAGGAAGCGGCCAGGTCTATGGCCGCACCATTAAAGGCAGGACATATAACTTCGGCATCTCAGGCCGCCTCTACCGCTCAAACGTACTCTTTTACGACCGCGAGACAGAGAGCCTCTGGTCGCAGATAAAGCGGGAGGCCGTCACCGGCCCAATGACCGGGACGCGGCTAAAACCAATACCCTCAAGGCTTACCACGTGGAAGAGGTGGAAGAAACTCTTTCCCGATACCCTTGTCCTCTCCACGAAGACGGGGTATGCCCGCGACTATAACCGCGACCCGTACAGCGGCTACAGTAAAAGCCCCTTCGCCTTTTTCCGTTCCAAAAAAAGCCCGCCCTATCTGCCTGAAAAGGAGCTTGTCCTGGGCATAGAGATAAAGGGCAGGCAAAGGGCCTATCCATTCAGCGTGCTCAGGAAGGCCGTCTCTCCCGTGGAGGACACCCTGGCCGGAGAGCGTCTGAAGGTCTACTTTGAGAGGGATTCCGAAGAGGCCTACGCCACGCTTGCCTCGGGCAGGCGCGTGCCGGGACTGGTCTCGTACTGGTTTGTATGGTACTCGTTCCATCCAGGTACTGCCGTCTTCCGGATGCCCTGAAGGTCAATAATGCAATTCTTTTTTCAGCCCCGCGGCAAGGGCCGCGGCCTCTTTGTTTCCGGGGTTTATCTCAAGGACATTCCTGAAGGCCCGGTAGGCCTGGGGCAGTTTGAAGCTGAAGTCGCTGAAGGATTTGCCGAGTCTCAGGTAAAACTCCTCTTTGTCTTTATCGGGAACAAGAAGGGGCGGGGTAATCTCTCTTACATTCGTTAATATTTCCTCTACGTTCTTTATGCCCGACGAGGGGTCCATATAAAGATGGCGCGGCAGGGTAAACTCTATGAGGGGCCTTTCATCGGTATTGAGGGCCGTGGTCCCCGTATATCCGCGTAGATCCTTATTTCCGATCAGGAAGAGGTCAAAGAAGTCAACGGGCTTCATGACCCCGATGTAGGAGAGCCCCTGTCTTATGCCGGCCTGTGCAAACCGGGTACGGAGCTCATTCAGGTCCACGGTCTGCGGCCCCTTTGTGCCCACCACTATGAGGTCAAGGGCGTCGGTATAATGGAACCAGATGCTTACCCTGGGAAAGGCCGAGGCAAATGTATTGAGGCCTATCCTCAGCTCTTCGGGCGTGGCCCTGTAATTTTGAAACCAGATGGCCACCGTGCCGTTGTCGTTGAGTTTGTCTTTCAGGGCGGAAAAATATTCGTATGTGAAGAGGTTGGCCACCCCCGTAATCCATGGGTCTGAGACCGCGGAGATGATTACGTCGTATTTTTTCTTTGCGGAAAAAAGAAAACTCCTGCCGTCGGCTATGTGCATCCTTACCCTCGGGTCTGCGAGGGCGTTATTATTGGATTTACTGAAAAATTCCGCGGCCTCTACAACGGCGGGCTCTATCTCCACCACATCAACGGTCTTCATGGGGTAATATTCCATGGCCCCAAGGGTAATCCCCGCGCCGAGGCCCACGAGGAGGGCGCTATCGGCGTCACCTCTGTGCAGGAGCATGGGGACATGACCGAGGGCGGCCCAGGCCCCGGTGGCCAGCCCGTCCGTTGAGATGGCCTCCTGCTTGCCGTTGGCCTGATAGGTCCTTATGACATGGTTATTCTCGATACGCTCACGCACCGTAATAACAGCGTTTATGCCCTCCCTGTAATAGAGGAGATGGTCTTTTGCCTCGCCCTTTTTTAATATTTCAACCTCTTGTTTTTCTACAGGGTTTACATACAGCCCCGTGGTCATTACCATCTTTTCCCACGCTGGCAGGCTCATGGTTGCCATGGAAAAGACGATAAGGAAGGCGACTGTCAGGGCCCCCCTCGCCACGGGCCTCATGCCCGCGAGGTTCAGGATGACAAGGGCTATGATGATATTGAGGGCCGTTGTTATTACAACACCTGTCTGCACCCCGTAAACGGGTATGAGGATAAAGCCCGCGATAAAGGAGCCGAATATGGAGCCCGCGGTGTTGGAAAAATAGAGGTCTCCGATGTTCTTGCCCACCGTCTTTATACCCCTTGTATATATCCTTCCCACAAGGGGGAATATGGCGCCCATGGCCAGCGTTGGTATGAGGATTATGGTGGCGCAGAGTCCGAACTGGATTATTTGAAATAAGAGGAACTGCTCGGCGAATGCCCCCTTGAGGCTGTAGAATATAAAGGGCAGTCTTCTATAGATGAATATGGAAAAAAGACCTGTGAAGCCGATGACCGCCTCAAGGCCACCGAACCATACGAGCGGTTTTTTGAGCCTGTCAACGTAAGGGGCGAAGAGGATGCTCCCCGCTCCTATCCCCGCGAGGAAGGTGGCCAGCATAATGGTGAAGGCGTATACCGAGGAGCCGATTACAAGGGAGAATACCCGTGTCCAGAGCACCTCGTAGGAGAGGCCGCAAAAGCCTGAGACCACGAAGGCGGCTATTATGACGGAGCCCGTGACGCGAATCTCCTCTACGGGTTTTGCCCGGCCCCCGCTATGGACTTCCGGGCCGGGTTCAGCGGGGTTAATGACGGCACGGCCGCGGCAATAGATAAGATAAACAAGGATACCCACGGTAATATCAAGGGTCCCTGCCGTATAGAGCGTGGTTTTGAGCCCCAGGAAGTAGAGGAGGAAAAACCCCGTGGCCAGACAACCCGCCACGGCGCCGATGGTGTTAACCGCGTATGGCACGGCCGTGTGAAATCCCACGCGCCCGGAGGCGGAGGCGAGATATTTGACCAGCGCCGGGAGAGTCCCGCCAAGAAGCGTGGTGGGTATTATCAACGCAGAGAAGGAGAGGACGAACTGGGTCCACTCAAAGCCTGCGTAATGCACACCGGCCACGCCACCTGAAAAGGTCCCGTAGAGGTGGCGCACAAGCAAAAAGACCTGCGGCGAGAGGATGCAGTAGAGGCCCAGGGCCACCTCGATAAGGGCATAGACCATGAGGGGCAGGGGTCTTCTGTCCACGAGACGGCCGAAGATAAGGCTTCCGAGGGCAAGACCGGCCATAAAAGTGACAAGGACCGTTGTAATGGCAAACTGCGTGGAGCCGAAGGCAAGGATGAGCAGCCTTATCCATACCAGTTCATAGACAAGGCCGGTGAGGCCGGTGAGGAAAAAAAAGAAGAGGATAAGGCGGTTTGAACCGATTTTCCGTAATGGCGGCTGATTTAGGTCAGGCATGAAGGTTTTCTTTTAATGGACAGACGTTCCCCATATCATACTTCCATGGACCCGAGATGGAATTAGTAAGGTTCTTTTATATCTCTACGGCCTCATAAAGTCAAATAATTTGGCGTTATCACGGCTCCATGGGGCCGTGCGTTCTCTTACCCGAGGGAGCCCTGCCGGGGCAGGGGGGAGGCGCGCATCTACGGCGGCGCCCCGGTTAAGTCATGCCATGCTTTTTTACTCGTCCTATTTATGGTAAAACCCTTATAGGGTATAGTGACGGGAGGTAAGGCGCCAAATGCACTGGCTTAAACATTTCTGGAAGATAGGTTTTCTTCTTGTCTGCGTCATCGTTCTCGGCGTGGCGGGGCTCATGCTCGTTGAGGGATGGGGTTTCAGCGATGCCCTCTACATGACCCTTATCACCATATCCACCGTGGGCTTTAACGAGGTCCACCCCCTGACGCCGCAGGGCAAGGTCCTTATCGTAGTCCTTATAATCCTCGGCGTAGGCAGTTTCTTTTATATCTTCACGGCACTTTCGGGCTATATAGTTTCAGGGCACATGGAAGGCGCCCTGGGGAGGAGGAGGATGAAAAAAAAGATAGATGCCCTGAACGGACATTATATTATCTGCGGTTTCGGCAGGGTGGGCGCGCAGGTAGCCCTGGAGCTGGCCAGAGAGAACGTCCCCTTTGTGGTGGTGGACAATAAACCGGAGACCATCGCCAGCTGCGTATCCCTTGGTTATCTCTATGTGGACGGCGACGCCACTGACGACGATATCCTCAAGGGTGCGGGCATTCTGCGGGCAAGGGGCCTTGTGACGGCCACGGACTCAGACGCCGATAATGTCTACATATCGCTTAGCGCGAGAAACCTGAAGAGGGATATCTTCATTGTGGCGCGCTCCAATATCGAGAAGACGGAGTTCAAACTCCTGAAAGCGGGCGCCGACCGTGTCCTCTCCCCATACAGCATAGGCGGCAAGAGGCTCGCGAGCCTCCTGCTCCGGCCGGCTGTCGTTGATTTTCTCGATGTTGTCATGCATACAAGAGATATCGAGCTTGTCCTTGAAGAGGTGCTGATAAAAGAGGACTCGCCCTTTGTGGGCATTACCATGGGAAAGGCGAGAAACCTCTGCGAGGAGGGGGCCAACATCCTCGCCATATTGAAAAAAGACAGAGACAGGATTATCCCCAACCCCCAGAAAGACCTCTCTATAGATGTGGGGGATAAACTCGTTGTTGTTGGCACAAAGAGGCAGTTAAGTGAGCTTGAGGGGCTATTATGCAACCTGGACTCAAAGGTGCGGCCCCATTAAAAAGGCCCGTTGGTGTTTTGATTGAAAAAGGGGGGCCTTCCGGTAGAAGGCCCCCCTTGATAATATTACCGGACCAGAGAGAGAAGGTCTTGCCATGAATGAGAATATAATCATATGGCTTGCCGTAATAATGATGCTCGGCATATCCGCACAGTGGATAGCCTGGTTCATCAGGGTGCCTTCCATACTGGTGCTTCTTATCTTCGGCATCGTGGCGGGGCCGGTCACGGGGGTTATCGACCCCGACGCCATATTCGGCGAGACCCTCTTTCCGCTGGTATCGCTTTCTGTGGCCATCATCCTCTTTGAGGGCGGGCTCAGCCTTAAATTAGAGGAACTTCGCGGGCAGGGCGCCGTAGTCAACAGGCTTGTGCTGACGGGCACCCTTGTTACATGGCTCCTTGGCGCGGCCTCGGCCTATTACATCCTGGAGTTCAACCTGCCGCTGGCCCTTCTGCTTGGCGCCATACTCGTGGTTACGGGGCCAACGGTGATTATCCCGCTCCTGCGCCAGACAAGGCCGAAGAAAAAGGTTGCCTGCGTCCTCCGGTGGGAGGCCATAGTCACAGACCCCATGGGGGCGGTTTTCGCCGTGCTTGTCTATGAGGCCATAGTGGCCGGAAGGTTTCATCAGGTGCACGGCGTGGCGGCGCTGGGCATATTAAAGACCCTCCTCGCCGGAGGGGGCTGCGGTATTACAGCGGGGTTTATCCTCGTTATCCTCCTTAAACGCTATCTTGTCCCGGACTTCATGCAGAACCCCGTAACACTGCTCATGGTCCTGGCGTCCTATACGCTCTCAAACCTCATACAGCCCGAATCAGGGCTCCTTGCCGTGACGCTCATGGGGGCATGGCTCTCGAACCAGAATGGCATAAATATCCGTCATATAGTGGAGTTCAAGGAAAACCTCCGCGTGCTCCTTATCTCCGTGCTCTTTATCATTCTCGCCGCGCGTCTGAAGATAGAGGGGTTGTCGCACTTTGCATTAGAGGGGCTTCTCTTTACAGGGGTTATGATATTCCTTGTGCGGCCGGCGGCGGTGCTGGTATCCACCCTTGGTTCGGGTCTTAAGTGGTCTGAGAGGGCCTTTATAGCCCTTGTGGCACCAAGGGGAATAGTGGCGGCCGCCGTGGCCTCGGTATTCGCCCTGCGTCTTGGCCACGCCGGGGTCGAGCAGGGGGGCATGCTTCTGCCCGTAACATTCTACGTAATCATAATAACGGTTGTTTTTTATGGTCTGGGGGCCGGTTTTTTCGCCAGGGTCCTCGGTGTGGCCATGGCAAAACCCAGTGGTTTTTTTATCGTAGGGGCCTCTTCATGGGCGTTGGAGATAGCACAGGTATTGCAGGATATCGGCAGGAGGGTCGTGCTTGTGGACACCAACCGCGGCAGCGTCACGGCGGCGCGCATGAAGGGCCTTACGGCCTATCACGGGAGCGGACTTTCGGAATCCGTGCTCAAGGAAATTGATATGGAGGGCATAGGCAGGCTACTGGCCATGACGCCGAACAACGAGACCAATTCCCTTGCCATCCTTCACTTCAAGCATATATTCGATAGCTCCGAGCTCTATCAGCTCACGCCTGATGGGGACGTGGCAAGGGCATCGGGCAAGACAATCTCAACTCACCTTCACGGCAGATTTCTCTTTGGCAGGGGCTGTGATTACTGGTCTATCTCACGCAGATTCGCCAGAGGTGCGGGCGTAAAAAAGACAAAGCTCACGGCAGAGTTCGGATACGATGATTTTATCCGCCGCTTTCCCTCCGCCACCCCGCTCTTTCTTATCTCCGATACGGGAGAGCTCAGCGTCTTTACGCAGGGCGCAAGGCCTCATATCGGCCCCGGCTCCACGCTTATAAGCATCGTTGATATTAGAGCCGAAGGGCACAAACCCATAGTCCAGACAGGGCTTGATTATTAGAGCCTTCCCATTATTCGGACCTGATATCCGTGATGATATCGTCTATCCACGAGAGAGAGGCCATGGCCCCGGGCCAGCCAATGGCCGTAACGGCCATAAGCGCGCACTGGATTATCTCGTTCTCCGATGCGCCTTCGGCAAGGGCCCTTCTTGTGTGGGAATGGACGGCGCCCTCGTAGCCCGCGCCTATGGCGATGCCGAGCTTTACGAGTTCCTCTGTCTTGCCGTCCATGGCATTCAGCCCGGATATGGCCTCGCCAAGGGCGCTGTAATGCTTGAATATATCGGGAAACCTCTCGCTTACCTCCTGAAAGAAGGCCGGTAATCCGTTACTCATCTCAAGACTCCTTGCGTTTAAGAGGCTCGCGCCTCTTCTACAGGTAGAGGGGGGCTATCACCGGCGCACAAAGTATCTATCATGCCGCGGCGTTGCCCGCCTCAGGGCCATTTGCGCTTTAAGGGACTCGCGTCCGTGCCATGTGTGGGCCTGCCTCAGGCCGCTCCGGCCATTGTTTTTTTTCGTGACCATTCCCACGCGTAACTATCTCTCACCCACGCGCCCTTTTCCCTTCCGCCCTGCACCGCCCCTGCGGATAGACTCGGTTAATAAGCCGCCGCCGCGGGCGGCTTATTTTGAGGATTTCTTGCATCTGCCCGCTGTTTTTTTCGCGGCGGGTTTTTTAATGGCCGGACATTTTTCGCTGTTCTTTATTATCTTCTTGTATTCCTTTACCTCGGCCCTCTTGTTCTTTAAAAAACCTCTCAGCAGGGCCTTGGATTCCTTGTGGGCCATGGTGGTTATGGTGTCCTTAATCTTCAGAACAAGCCTCTCCTCACGCCTCAGTATGTCTTTAATCGCCGTAATTGACTTTGCCATTTTGTTCCTCCTTTTATTTTTTTTTAAATTATACATGAAAGCAGGGCTCAGGACAGAAAAAAAATTTAATGGCGGCTGTGCGCTACGGTGCGCGGCCTTTAGTTGAAAAGCTCCATGAATGGTGTTTTAATAATAGCTATGGATAAAGGTGTGGTTCAGGCGCAAAGGCATGACCTTAGAGGGTATCTTGTTAAACACGGGAGCCACAGCTCCGCCTACTCATCCTTGCAGGAGGGCCTGGACCACTTTGTCCTTCCGGGCACGGGTTACATACCCTATGCCCCTTCTTCGGGCATAACCTTCGCGCTCTCAAACCCCCTCTGCGCTGTTGAGGATTATCCCCGCCTTGTGGGGTCTTTCATGGACCGCTTTCCGCGCTCGGCCTTTCTGCATGTAACGCCCGAGGCCGCCAGGGAACTCTCGGCCATGGGTTTTTACGTTAACGAGATGGGCGTCGAGACGGAACTGCTCCTTGGAAGCTATGATTACAGTGGCAGGGCAAAAGAATCTATTAGAAGGATGATACGAAGGGCGCGCGAATCCGGTGTGCAGGTCGTTGAGGTAAGCGCAGACCCGGGGCTCGAGGGTCAGCTCAAGGAGGTTACAAGGGAGTGGCTCTCCACAAAACGGGTAAAAGACCGCGAGTTCTGGTTTCTTGTGCGCAGGGCCGTCTACGGCGGGGAGCCGGACGTGAGAAAATTTATTGCCCTCTCGGGCGGACGTGTGGCGGGGTTTATTTTTTTTGACCCCATGTACAGGTCGGGCCGCGTATACGGCTATCTCGCCGGCGCCCTGCGGACCCGGCCCTCGGCCCATGGCGGCACCCTTGCCCTCATAATGAGCCGCGCCATCGAGACATTCAAGTCCGAGGGCGTAGAGGCGCTCTCTCTTGGGCTATCGCCTTTTTTTGAGGTAGAGGACTCCTCTTACAGGCATTCAGTCTTAATGAAGCAGGTCTTCCGTTTTCTCTACGAGAGGGGCGGCGGCATATATTCCTTCAAGGGTCTCTCTTTCTTTAAATCAAGGTATGCCGGGGGAATGAGGGACGGGCTTTACAGGGACGCCAATGTAATCAAGAGGAAGATATACTTTGCCCACCGCTCAAGACTGCCCCTGAGGGAGCTCTACGAGAGTTCGCGGCTCATGGGCATCATGGACGGTATCGTGCCGACTATGAGGAGGTTTTTTTCCGCCGTTCCATGATGCGGCAGATATGGGGCGCGGGGCCAAGAGGGTATTTTTTCGATTTCAACGCACCCTTGTTCCAGGATTATCCTCTGCGCGCCCTCTCACGGGCCGGGCTTTTTGTATCCGCTTCAGGCCGGCTCTCTTTGCCACATCCTCTGGCCTTTATCCTGCGTCTCTATGTATTTGACGAACTCGCCACCAAAGACGGAACCCGTGTGTATCTCATCGTAGATTACCTTTGTCTTGTAGCGCTGAAGCCTGAAGACGTCTCCGTCGGAGTAATCCGGCAAGAGGCCGCAGAAGAAAAACCCCAGGTCTTCGGCCATGAGCACGGCCCTGGGCGTAAAGGGGTCTTTCAGCTCAAGGTCGATGTAGAGTGCGTTGAAGTTCTTTTTTGAGAGCTCCGTGCTTTTTGTCTGAAGGCGGTCCATGAAGTCCCTGCCGAATCTCTTTACCTCTATAATCGCTGTCCTGTGGTGCGGCTTTATCTTAAGGTTGAGCTCCGATTGAGCGGGCAGTACGGCCGTGGTGACAGGTATGGGGGGCTCGAAGAGCCTCATAAGGCCGAGGCCGGAATATATCCTCTCCATTATCTTGCCGTACCTCTCCGGTATGAAAACCGGGTAAGGCGCCGTCTCTTTAAGGTACTTGAAAAAGGTAAGTATGTTGCCAGCCCCCTTAAGCCCCCTCTCCTTGATGACCTTTATGGAGCCGGGAGGTATCCATCCAAGCTGAAGCGCCGTCTCGTGAAAACCGAACTTGATGTTGGCCCTCTGGCTGAGGGCGTGTATGGTAAGTGCGTTTCCGTAGAGGGCGATCAGGGAGAGCCTGCGGGCCTCGTCCATGAGGTAGGTGAGCATTTTTTTCATAATGCCCCTGCCCCTGTACCTGGGCATGACAACTGCCACGCCTATCTCGGCCACCTTGTTGTTGGGCCTCGGCATGAGGGCGAAGTGACCGACTACCTCGCCTGCGTCATTTACGGCGACGATGGAGACCATCTTGTGGTCGCGGTTCATGGCCTCGATTCTTTCGGGAAAATAGAGGTCTTCTTTCAGGTACGTGTAGCGGTAGGTCCTGTATATGCACCTTGAGACCTCCGTGGACTCTTCAGGCCTCATAAGGCGTATATCGAGGTCCTGATCGCGGGACGGAATTTCGCAGACGCCGTAAGGCAGGAGCTCTTCTGAGTTGAATATCTCTTCTACGTGTTTTCCCTTCAGGTGCTTGAAGAGCTGGAGCTCTTTGCCCTTTGTGCCCCTGTTTACAAAGACTACCCTGTCAACGTTTTTTTCTATGGCCTTTAGCCCGGGCGCCACCTTTTTCTTCTCCACGATGCCGAAGGAAAAGGGCAGTCCCATGTCTTCTATATTTATCTGCAGGCCGTCATCGTGTATCTGGAAGGTTATCTCGAAGGTCTCGTCATCATAGGGATTGAAGGCCTGCGTAATGACGCTTAAGACGGCCTCGGAGAGTGCCCTGTTTATCTGTCTCGTCTCCTTCGGAGCAAAGCCGATGCGTCTGCACAGCTCCCTGCAGTAGGCTGAAATCCCCTTTATATAGGCGGGGTCGTTCGGCACCTTAAGCCTTGATATTTTTTTCAGCATAATAGAGGCCCGTTTTTTTTATTGCAATATCCCTATCATAGCACAGAGAAAGGATTTTGAAAAGTTGGCGCCGGACTTCTAACGGGGTTGGGGGTGCGGGTAGAGGGGGGGGCGTGGGGCGGGGTCAGAGCTTCTCTCTGTAGAGCTTGAGAAGTCCCTCGTCAACTCTCGTAAACTTTATGCCCATACCGCTTTTCATGTGTCGTATGAGGTGCGGTGGGGACTTTTTAGCCCAGATTACTATGCCCTCGGCCTTGAACGAGCCCTCGTTGGTATTGATGGCAAGGAATAGCTTTGTGCCGGGGGTGAATATTTTGTTTGTATGTATGCATATCCCCGTATCAGAAAGGTCGGTGATAAAAGAGGTATATTCCGGCGGGTCGATAAGGCCGTAGCGTATATTGCGCCTGAATGGTTTTCTCTTATTGCCCCTGCGGTTAGTCACCCGGCCCTCTCTCCTTAATAAACTCCTTCGGGTCACCATAACAAAAACTTGAACTTATTATACTATGAAATGCCTTAAAGGCAATGTTTATGAGAGGCGGGAGCGCGGCATACTCTCACCGGCCCCGGTGGGGCGGAAACGCACAGCCGCAAAAAACGCACACTTACACCTTGTCTTTGAACCAATCAACCTCCAACTCCGCGGCGCGGGGGTTTGCGCCGGTGCGCAGTGTTGTTGCCTGCGGAGCGCCCGGCCAAAAGCGCACACCCGGGGCCTCGTGTTGCCTGCACGGTATTATTTTTTGTTTATTTTACGGGTAGTTATGCCTCTGAAGGATGTGGCACGCCTTATGCTTTATATAAAGGCGTTGACAAGAGAGAGACTAAAGAGGGTAAGGAGACTAATTTCGAGGAGGTTTTGAAGATGAAGACGCTGTTCATATCTGTTTTATTGAGCCTTGTGGCCATGGCTGTCCCCATGTCGAGGGGCGCGGCGGCCACACCCCCGGCCCTGAGGCAGGTCCTTGCCGATGCCCCCGGCGTTGGGGCGGTTTATGTGGTTGACAGGAACCATACCTTTGTAATGGGCAGCCTTCCGTTGCAGGGCGAGAGCAAGGCCTTCCACGTGCTCGGCAGGTATTACGGCGGCCCGGGCCATACCCTGCAGGCTACTATGATAGAGCACGGTGAAGAGCCCATGATATACAAGAGCGCGGCCACCGGCACATTAGGGGCCTTGCGGAGCGGTTCTGTGAGGCTCTCCCACGAACCCCTCTCTTCCGGAAAGGACGGATACTCCTCCCTTGATATCTTCGAGATGGCAACGCTCTCCTGTCAGAACGGCGGCGGCCATCCATTATATGTAATACCGAAAAAATACGGGAGATTCAAGCGGCTTACAGAGGTGGCGGCCCTGGATGCCTTCCGGTACATACTTCTGAAGGGCTCTACGAGCGTCTGGTTTGTGGCCTGTAACGGCAAGGGAGCGGCAAGGTTTCAGGTCCTTAAGAATTACGACTTCATAAACGACGGTGAGGAGGTGGCGGAGTTCAGGCAGGGTCTGGCCCTTGATGATGTGGATTATGTAAGGGACGAGAGGGCCGAGGCCGTGAGGCTCGCCGACCTTCAGAAGAGACGGTCCGTGAGCGCTACATCCCTTGAGGCGACGGCCCGCGAGATAGCGGCCCTCAAGAGGGGCTTTGTAAAAAACATCGCAGGGAAAAGGTACTACGGCTCATACAGGGGTGATGGCGACGGGGGGTGCGCGGCCGTGAGCCTGAGGCGCATCGGCTCAGACGAGGATGTCAGGGTTACGGTGGTTCATGACTACAGGGTATGCTCCGGCAAGGTCTCTCTGCTTGGCCTTAGTGAGACGGAAGAAAGCGTGGCGCGTAAGGCCATATATTACAGTAGAGGCGGCCTCAAGGTGGCAAATAGCGATTAAGGAAGGTCTGGTTTGTCCAGAGGTTCATAAGGAGTGCAGGGCCCTTGCCTTGCAGAGGGGAGGCGTTACAGGCGTCTCCCTTTTTTTATCCTCCTCAAGTTAATATATTGCCATTTTATGATGTGGCGGTATAATAACGCTTAAGATATGGTTTTTTAAAACTGAGCAAAAAAAGGGGGTATATGCATATGAGACTGAAAAAGGGCATAATCGCCATGACAGCCGTCTTTTTAACCTTCGCAGGCCTGTCGTACGCGGAGACGCACAAGGCCGTTACAGTGCACAGCGCCATGACAAGGGGGCACGGCGGAGGCATGCAGATGGGGCATCATCAGCCGGGGCACCATCAGTGGAAGGATACCTTGAGCAAGGCGCAGAATGAGAAGATGGAGGCAATGCACCTTGCCATCAAGAGGGAACTCGCCCCCCTGAAGGCAGAGCTTGAGTTCAGGAATGTACAGCTGAAGAATCTGGCAACTGCAAAGAATCCTGATATGGCCGCTATCAATGGTAAGATTAAAGAGATAAGCTCCATCAGGAGAAAGATGCTGACGAAGAGATACTCTCATATCGTAGAGATGAGAAAGTTATTGACGCCCGTGCAGCGCCAGTCCTTTGACCTTGATTTCCTCTCGGGAGTCGAGCACTGGCGAGGCCATGGCAGGCATTGAAACCCGGCCCCTGCATGGGGCCGGCATCGGCGCCGGTCATTAGGAAGTCTGTCAAAATGGCTTGATTTAACGGGCCAAAATGTAATAGAATAATCCCTGGCGGCAAATACTGTGTCTGCTGACGCCGCTTTTTGTCTGCCCCTGTCTTTTTTTAGACGGGGCTGACAAAAATTCTTCTCAACTCACATCAACTCAAAGAGTCGCTATCGTGACCCGCCAACTGCTGTCCCTTATAATCGCCATAATTTTCTGCTCCATAGTTCTTATCGTCGTCTTCGCCTTTCTGCGGCGTTTTTTGCGTAAACAGAGGTTCATGCGGCTTGACAGGAGCAGGGGTATCTATGAGCCCATCGTGACCGCCATGGTTCAGTACCCCGGGGAGGTCTCGTCGCAGAGGCTAATTTCCCGGCCCGGGTCCCTGGCCTGGATTGCCATTGAGGATGCCCTCATCGAGCAGATCGATGGCGTGGAGCCGGGGCTTTATCCCCGGCTCTACGGATTCTTCGAGGACCTGGGCTATGTGGACTATTATTTAAAGTCCCTTAAAAGCGCGAAGATGTGGAAGAGGGCGCGCGCCGCCGAGCGGCTCGGGATAATAAGGTGCGCAAGGGCCGTGGAAGCCCTCATCAAGGCCCTTGATGACAGGGCGAGGGACGTACACAACATGGCAGTGTACTCGCTTGGGCTCATAGGGGATGACAGGGGGCTTCCGGCCATTATGGAGAGCCTGAAGACGGGAATCGACTCCCTTGAAGATGTCTCATTGAGGATAGTGAAGTCCGCCATACTTTCTTTCGGCAGGCAGGCCGTAAAGGTCCTGAGGCGCGGACTCAAAGACAGCAACTGGAGGGTCAGGGCCGTGGTAGTGGATATCCTCGGAGACCTTAGCGGCCCATTGGTGATTGAGGACCTTGCCCTGTCTCTCTTTGATATCGAGTCTGATGTGAGGGCCAAGGCGGCCAAGGGCCTGGGTAAAAAAAACGGCCGCTGCGCCGTCAAGCATCTCATGATACTCACTGAAGACCCGGTTTGGGTCGTAAGGCTTCACAGCACACGGGCCCTTGGGCTTATATGCGCCCCTCAGGCCATGAAGAGTATAAAGCTCCGTCTCTTTGATTCCAACTGGCAGGTGCGGCGCGCCGCCGCCGAGGCCATGGGCCTTATGAAAGATCTCGCCATGGAATCGCTCCGGGACATACTCCTCAATCATGACGACGCCTATGCCAAGGAGATGGTCGTCGAAGAGATGCAGCGCACGGGGCTCGTAGGGCGTGTTGTAGACAGCCTTGAAGACAATAGTGAGGAAATTCGGCGTAATGCCGAGGATACGCTTTACGCCATGGGCCTTAACGGGGCCTTCTCTCCCCTTATAAACGCCCTTGAGAGAGACTCGCCGCAGATAAGGCGTACCATAGTTGGGATACTCGGCCGTTTCAAGGCAGAGAGGGCCATGAGCGCCGTGAAGGCGATGGCCGATAGAGACAGCGACGCCGGAGTAAGAAGGGCCGCGAGGGCTGTCTTCGGATACCCCTGATAAGGCCGATGTAAGGGTCATTTTTTGGGGGCAGAGGTTCATGTGGGATATGTAACGCATACAATAAACTGGTTTAATTACGCCGTACTTGCCTATTACGGCGCGGCCAATCTTATCTATCTCTTCCTTCTGGTTGTTGCCACCTTTGTAGTTGTAAGGCACATGAGGCGGCTCCGGTACGGCAGGTATCAGGCGGATATGAGCCAGTCTCTTGCCCTTCCCGTTGCCATGGTCATAGCGACTTACAACGAAGAAGGCAATATCGTTGATACCGTAAAGGCATTACTGCGGCTGGACTACCCCGATTATGAGGTCATAGTGGTGGACGACGGCTCTGATGACGCCACCCTTGAAAAGCTCAGGGCCGCCTTTGACCTTGAGAGGGTAGACCTTGTATACAGGGCCATTATTGATACCAGCGAGGTAAGGGCCTTTTATCTCAATCCCTCCATACCCAATCTCACCATAGTAGCCAAGGAGCACGGCGGCAAGGCAGATTCATTGAACGTTGGGGTGAACGTATCAAGGTCTCCCTATATCTGCTCCGTTGACGCAGACTCCATACTGGAAGAAAAGGCCATAAAAAGGCTTATGCGCGCCGTCATCGAGGACCCCGACACCATCATGGCCACGGGCGGCATAGTAAAGATACTTAACGGCTGTGTTGTGAGGGGAGGCAGAATCGAGGAGTTGAGACTGCCCGAGGACAGCCTCTCGAGGTTCCAGATAGTGGAGTATGTAAGGAGCTTTCTCTTTGGCAGGGCAGGCTGGAGCGCCGTAAACGCCCTTCTTATAATATCAGGGACCTTTTCCGTTATTAACAAGAGGGCCCTTGCCGCTGTGGGCGGCTACACCACGAGGACGGTTACAGAGGATATGGATCTTATCCTCACACTGCACAGATACTTCATTGATGCAGGCAAGAGGTATAAGATACTCTTTGTGCCTGACCCCGTGTGCTGGACAGAGGCCCCGCAGTCTTTCAAGATGCTGGCAAGGCAGAGGCGGCGCTGGCACATGGGTCTCATGCAGTCCATCCTCTTCCACAAGAAGATGCTCTTTAATCCGAAGTATTCTACGGTAGGGCTCTTCGCCATGCCGTACCAGCTTATTATTGAGCTTCTCGGCCCCGTGGTCGAGGTGACAGGGTATGTGGTGGTGACGCTTAGTTTCTTTCTCGGTCTTGTGGACGGCCGCTTTTTTGTGCTCTTTCTCACCATGGCCATACTCATAGGGGTGCTGCTTTCCACAGGGGCCATACTCCTTGAGGAGATGACCTATATGAGGTATCCCAGAAAACGCGATTTTCTCATACTGCTCCTCTACGGGGTGCTGGAAAACTTCGGATACAGGCAGATTAACAGCTTCTGGCGCACTCAGGCGGTCATAAAGAAACTCTTTGGCGGCAAGAAGTGGGAGAGGGTTGAAAAGAATGGCTTTGAATGGAAAAAGGACTGAGCCTTTGAACTGTGAGAGCAGGGTCTGGAGGTTAGGCATCTGTCTTCTCGCTGTGTTTGTCCTCTGTCTTGGGCCGGCGCTGAACCCTGTTGCCATGGCATCGAGGTCTTCGAGGGAGAATACCTACAAGGCTCTTCTTGCCAGAGACCCCGCCAATCAGGAGGCCCTTCAGGGCAGGGTAGATTCCTTGAAGTCAGAGGGGCGTTATCTGGAGGCGGCAGAAGTCGTTAAGGCCGCCCTTGCGGGCATGAGAAGGGGCAGGGAGAGGGTAAGGCTGGAGACCATGGAGGCGCAGCTTTTGGCCTGGGGCAAGGATTATGACGGGGCCATTGCAATGTACAGGGCGGTCCTGCGTGACCATCCGTCCAGGGCAGAGGCGCGAAAGGGGCTTGCCGCTGTTTTCGCCTGGAAGGGCCTCTATGAGAAGTCTATTGTTGAGTACAGAAAGGTCCTTCTTCAAAACCCCGCCGATAGAGAGGCCAGCCTCGGGCTTGCGCGAACCCTGGCGTGGAAGGGAGATTACAGGGGCTCCGAGACCGTTTACAGAGATGTCTTGAATAAAGACGGTACTAACAAAGAGGCGCGGCTCGGGCTTGGCCGTACCCTCTGGTGGAGCGGAGACAGGCGGGGGGCCGATAAAGAGCTTGGAGAGGTCCTGGAGCTGGAACCCGGTAACAGCGAGGCTCTGGCGTTGAGAGAGAAGATAAGGCTTGAGAAAGGGCCGGCATTGAGCCTGGACTTTATTGTCTCCGAGGATTCGGACAGCAACCACCTTGAGATATACAGCGTGGGGGGCTATTACTCGCCTATGGCGGGGCTCAAGCTCAGTCTCGTTTTTTCCGAGTTCGAGGCCTCGCGGTTTTTTGAGAGGTCAAGGGCAAAGTCTCTGGGGCTCCGCGGCTCATACCGCCTCGCAAAGAAGACCACCATATCTTCAAGGCTCGCCTTCCTCAGTCTTGATACCCCTACGAACCCCACATCTGAGATGACAGGCGCGATTTCCGTGCGGCAGGGCCTCTCTGATAATTTCAGGGCAGGGGCGGGTTATAGCCACTACGCGCTGCTGGATACGGCGCAGCTCATCCGGAATAATATAAGGATTGACGAGTTCTCCGCCTATCTTGCCGGAAATGCCGTGTACGTGGATTTTACCACGGGCATTAAATACGGCGATTACTCTGACGGAAATACACGTAAGGATTTTTTCATCGACATATCAAGGAATTTTGAATATTATGGCATAATATTTACGGCGGGGTACAGGCTCGATTACAGGGATTTCGCCGATGACCTTAACAACGGCTATTTTGACCCCGCGGATTTTTTCAGCCATACTTTTTACGGCAGGGCCCGGGGCTCGTTCTACGGCGGGCGTATCGAGTTTGACGCTCTGGCCGGCGGCGGTGTGCAGTCTTTTAACACGACAAGCGAGTCCACCACCAGGCTTTCCCTTGAGGTGAAAGGGCATATTACGCGGGACCTCACCATAAGGGGCAGGGCCAAGTACGCCAGAAGCGCTCTTGCCAGCGCCGCGGGTTTCAAGTACGAAGAGTACCGTGCCGGGCTGGATTACCATTTTTAGGGAAGCCCTCTTGTTTTCAGAGGTCCCTCAGGTTAGATAATGCGCACAGAGAGCAAGATTTGGATAATTACTGTTTTTTTTGTGGGGCTCTTCGCCTTTGGCCTTTACAGCGCCTTCAGGCCCGAGAGCTATCCCCTTAAATTCATAAGGGGCGATGTAAGGCTCGTAGCCGAGAACGTCATCATAGGCCCCTATCCCGAGAAAAGGGAGTGGAGAAGGCTGAGGGAGGACATGGGGGTGGATGTGCTGGTGAGCCTCATGGACCCGGCCTCAGTGGTAGAGGGCGGTTTTGTTAAAAAAGAAAAGGAGTTTGCCGCGAGGTACGGCATGGAGTTCAGAAATTTTCCCATGGATTTCATGCACCTCTCCGATAAGTCCAACAAGGAGCAGGCAAAACTTCTTACAAAGTATATATTAAAGTCAGGAGAAAAAAAGTTCTACGTGCATTGCTACCTTGGCCGTCACAGGGTACAGGTATTCGCCGATACCTTTAAGGAAAAGACAGGTCACGTCAAGGGCGTTGGCGTCGTTGCGCCCTGAGGCGAGCTTACCCTAACCCGCATTCAATATACCTTCACTAATGTAAGCCCTATTACATTGTTCAGCTTTCTTAAGCAGTATGATATATTCAACGGCAGGGATAAAGGCATCCTGTGAGGGGCGGAAGATTCCCGCCCCGGCAGATGGATTGAGAGTGCATAAGGAGCAGGTGCTTTGAAGCTTTTATCGCTTATAGGTCTTATAACAATAAACATTCTGAGGGAGATGGGAAGGATGGTGCTTTTTTTCATCCAGTTCCTTCTCACCATATTCCGCAGGCCCCTTCGCCTCGGGCGCGTAGTGCAGGAGATGCATTTTATCGGGGTGAAGTCTCTCTTTGTCATCATCCTTGTAGGGGCATTCGCCGGCATGGTTCTGGCCCTGCAGGGCTATTACGCCCTTCGCGATTTTGGCTCCGAGGCCCTGCTTGGCTCCACCGTCTCCATGGGTCTTGTCCGTGAGCTCGGCCCGGTCCTGGGGGCGCTCATGGTGGGGGCAAGGGCCGGCTCGGCCATGACGGCTGAGATAGGCATAATGAAGATAAGCGAGCAGATACTCGCCCTTGACGTTATGACCATCGACCCTTTGAAGTACCTTGTTACGCCAAAGATACTCGCAGGCATACTCGTTCTGCCCCTTCTTGTAAGCATCTTCGATGTTGTGGGCATCTTCAGCGGCTATGCCGTAGGCGTGGGGCTTCTCGGCATAAGTCACGGAAGCTACATGGATTCGGCCACATCATCGCTTATCTTTCAGGACGTATACGGCGGGCTTATCAAGGCCTTGGTCTTTGGTTTTATACTCTCATGGGTCTGTTGCTACAAGGGTTATAACTGCGAGCACGGGGCCAAGGGCGTAAGCAACGCCACGACAGAGGCCGTGGTCATGGCCTCTGTGCTTATTTTTGTGCTGGATTACTTTCTTACCTCCCTCCTCCTGTGAGCGGGGGGGGTATATCAAGGGCAAGGTGTTAGGGCGTGTAAGGGGGCGGGTTTTTGGGGGCGGAGTAAGAGGAGAGCGTGATGATAGAGGTAAAAGAACTCAGGAAGTCTTTTAACGGCCAGGAAGTCCTTCGCGGCGTGAACCTCACTATAAAAAAGGGTGAGACCACCACGATTATAGGCCGGAGCGGCGGCGGCAAGAGCGTGCTCTTGAAGCATCTCATCGGCGTCATAAGACCTGATAGCGGAAGTATCACCGTGGACGGCGAGGATATAACGAAGCTCAGCAAAAAGGAGCTGAAGCGGGTGAAGAGAAAGTTCGGCATGGTCTTTCAGTTCGCCGCGCTCTTTGATTCAATGACGGTACTTGATAACATCGCCTTTCAGATGAGGGAGTTGTCTTCCATGAAGGAAGATAAGATAATTGAGCAGGCCAGAGATATGCTTAAAAAGATTGGCATGGCGGGCATGGAAGACAAATACCCCGACGAGATAAGCGGCGGCATGGCCAAGAGGGTGGGGCTTGCCAGGGCCCTTGTGATGCGGCCCGAATATATGTTTTTTGATGAACCCACCACGGGGCTTGACCCCATAGTTGAGAACAACATACATCAGCTGATGACGACATGCACGGCCGATGTGGCGTGCACTGATATAGTCATAAGCCACAACATCGGCGAGGTAATGAAGATATCCGATAAGGTTGCCATGCTTCACGAAGGCGAGATTATAGATAGCGGTACCCCTGATGAGATTGCCGAGTCTGATAATCCCGTTGTGAGGCAGTTTTTGGCCGGGAGCCCCGATGGCCCCATACAGATTTATTAGGTTTTTTATGCGCTCTGTCTTATGATGGAGCCGGTACGCGATTGAAGAGCAGGGGGAGCAATGAGACAGCATACTGTAGAGGTTATAGTTGGGGCCTTCGTTGTCATTGGGCTTGCCGCCATGGCCTATATTGCCGTGAGTTTCGGCAACGTAGGGTTTCTGGATAAGCATACGTACATATTGAACGCCGAGTTTGACTCGACGGCGGGTCTGCGGTCCGGGGCAAGGGTGGAGATAGCCGGTGTGGGCATAGGCTCTGTGGGCCGTATAAACCTTAAGGATTATCTCTCCAGTGTGGAGCTGAAGATAAACAGGGGGGTGAAGATACCGGCTGATTCCATAGCCGCCGTAAGGACCAACGGGCTCATCGGTGAGAAGGTAATAAAGATAGTGCCCGGCGGCGCCGATGAGACCCTTGAAAACGGTGATACTATTAATGATACGGAGTCCTCGGTAAGTCTTGAGGAGCTTATAAGTAAATATATTTTCAGCACCAAGTAGGGGCTGGTTTGAGGGTAAAAAAGGAGGCCTGTTATGCGTTTTGCGCGGATATACGATAGATTTTCCATTGTCATGGTCTTTGTCCTGGCCCTCTCGTTTTATGGTGGCGCCATAGCCCTGGCGGGAGAGGCTGATACGTCCCAGGGGTCCACCACGACATACACCACCAACGGGGGGCTTGGCGAGGGGTATGTGCCCGGGCCTCATAAGCAGAGGACCTATCCCAAGTATTCAGACTCCTATGGGGATGAAGAGGAGCCCGCTAAAGCCGCGGTGAAGTCTACGACTGTTGAGGGCTCCACTGTGATATACACCACCGGCGGGGGGCTTGGCGAGGGATATGTGCCGCATAAACATAAGAAGAGGACCTATCCCAAGTATTCAGAGCCTTCTGAAGAAAATAAGAAACCCGTTAAATCCACGGTGATATTTACGACCAGCGAGGGGAAGAAGGTCAAGGCCGCCCCCGGGAGCATCGCGCCGGGATGGCAGCCCTCCAGCGAAGACCATTCGCTTGATTTTCTGAAAAATTTTTTCCACAAGATTTTGCCTCCGAGTAAAGAAGGGGTTGCCGAGAAACGTGCCGGTGAGGTTGGCGATAGTGTTATTGGTGAGGAGGAGAAGGGGCGAGCACCCGCCACAGTTATAACCACTACTGGAGGTGGAAAGGCGGAGGGCGCGGTTCTCAACGGCGGCATCGCGCCGGGGTGGCAGCCGTCCGGCGATCATCCGGTTAAGAATTTTTTCAAGAGGATTTGGCCTGGAGGCGAAAAAGCCACGGAAGGCAAGGTAAAGAAGGACACCGCCGTAACCTCACCCGCGGCCCCCGCGGCCGCCACGGCCCCAAAGATATCGGGTGGTACTGCCGTGACGCCCGATAAATCACTCTCCGAGAGAAGGTCCGGAAGGTCTTATAAGACGCCTGCCGCCGGAGCGGCCCTTGATAGCGAAGATGTTAAGGTCCCGGATGAGGCGCCGGTCGCCGTGGAGGACGATGAATACCTTGACTCTGATGATGAGTTCGCCGATATTTACGAAGAAGAGGGGCAGGCCGTGGCAGACCCTATCGAGGGCTTCAACAGGGCCATGTTTGTTGTGAACGACAAGCTCTACTTCTGGTTCTTCCGTCCCGTAGCCCTCGGATACAGCCGTGTCGTTCCGGAGCCCGGACGTGTGGCGGTGAGAAGATTCTTCGATAACGTCTTCACGCCAGTGCGTTTCGCCAATAATCTATTCCAGTTGAAGTTCAAAAACGCCGGCATTGAGATTGAGCGTTTCGTCATAAACACCACCATAGGCGTAGCCGGCTTCATGGACCCGGCCAGGAGCCACTGGAACCTTGAGATGCACGATGAGGATTTTGGCCAGACGCTTGGTTATTACGGCATGGGTCCCGGTCTGTATATAAACCTGCCTGTATTCGGTCCTTCTAACGTAAGGGATACCATAGGCATGGTGGCCGACATTTTCCTCAGTCCCACGGCCTATATACTGCCAAACGACCGTGAGATCGTAGTGGGGATAAACGCCTTTGAGCGGCTCAATGAGGTATCTCTTGATATAGGGCTCTATGAAGATATCAAGAGAGACGCCCTTGACCCGTACATATTCATAAGGAACGCCTATCAGCAGCATAGGGAGAGCCTTATAAAAGAATAGACGCGGCTCTCTCTTGCAGGGAGGTGATCGTCATGAAAAAACTCGGCAGGGTAATCACAGCGTTCTTAATAGTCTTTGCCTTATCTGGCATTTCTTACGCCGGCACTGCAGGTATGACAGCGCGTGTAAGGTCTGCCATAGACAGCGCCTTCGCCATACTGAACGACCCGGCTTTGATGGGAGAGGCCCATACCGCGAAGCGGCGCGCCAGCGTACGCTCAGTCGTAGATGAAGCCATAGACTTCGAGGAGATGACGAAACGGTCTCTGGGCATACACTGGAGAGCGAGGACGGAGCAAGAGAAGAAAGAGTTTGTCGGGCTCTTCAGCCGTCTCCTGGAGGAGTCCTACATGGACAAGATAGAGGCCAACTACGATGCCAGGGTCTTGTACAGGGGCGAAAAGATAAACAAGAAGCACACAAGGGGCGTTGTGAGGACAACGGTGGTAACGCGCAAGCAAACCGAGGTGCCCATAGATTACAGGATGATGAAGAAGGACAGGGGCTGGGTGGCCTATGATATCGTCATAGAGGGCGTAAGCCTTGTAAGCAACTACCGCACCCAGTTCAACCAGATAATCCAGAGGTCATCCTACGAGGACCTTGTGAAGGGCCTGCGTGAGAAGCTGAGAAAGAGAAAACCCCTTGTCTTGAAGCATCATCATAAGAAGGGGTAAGCGTGGGCAAGTCCTGTGTGGAGGTGGGGCCCTATTATCTGCGGGTAATTGACGGCGGTAATGGCTTTGCGGTCTGTTAGGAGCTATTTGGGTCACTCTCTTGTGGCGGATTCAGATAAAAAAGGTCCCTTTATGGGGACCTTTTTTATTGTCTATATATGAAGAGGCCCTGTATTATGCGCGGGGCTTACAGACAGGTGGCCTTTTTTTGTCTCTCTGAGATGATACCGGACTCTTCATCTTCGCTGAAGGTACCGTTGATGTAGGCCTCCATCATGGAGTAGGCCTCATCGTCGTTAAACTGCACGGGCGGGTGCTTCATCAGGTAGGCGGCAGGCGAGTGGAGAACGCCTCCTATGCCCCGGTCAAGGGCGAGCTTGCAGCAGCGCACGGCGTCTATGGCCACGCCTGCAGAATTCGGTGAATCTTCCACGGAGAGGCGCAACTCAAGGTTCATGGGCACATCGCCGAAGAGCCGGCCCTCCATCCTTATAAAGCATATCTTGTTGTCGTTTTGCCACGGCACGTAATCGCTGGGCCCGACGTGTATATTCTCATCGTCAAGACGCTCACCGGCCACGGACTGGACGGCCTCTGTCTTTGATATTTTCTTGGATAGCAGGCGGGGACGGTGCAGCATATTGAGAAAATCGGTATTTCCGCCCGTGTTGAGCTGATAGGTCCTGTCCAGGGTTACGCCCCGTTTTTTGAAGAGGTTGGTAAGGGTCCTGTGCGTAATGGTTGCCCCGAGCTGGGCCTTTATGTCGTCTCCGATGATGGGCAGCCCCTTTTCCTTGAAGCGCTTTGCCCATGCCGGGTCGCTCGCTATGAAGACGGGCATATTGTTTACAAAGGCAACGCCGGCCTTCAGCGCGCATTCGGCGTAAAAGCGCGTGGCCTCCTCGGAGCCCACGGGCAGATAGTTGAGGAGTATCTCGGCTCCGGAGTCTCTTAAGGCGGAGACAATATCGTCTTCTTCGGGCTCTGCCTCGCCGGAAGGAAGAAAACGGCGCTCTTCCCTGTATTCTTCCATGTGCGCGGGGTATCCGTCCAGTATACGGCCCATCCTTACCTTAACGCCCGATGGGGGGATATCCGCCTTGAAGGTAACGGTGCAGTTGGGGTTAGCGAAGATAGCGGCGGACAGGTCTGTGCCCACCTTGCGCCTGTCTATGTCAAAGGCGCAGACAGGTTCTATCTCTCCGGGGGAGTATCCGCCTATATCCCAGTGCATGAGACCAACGGCCTCTTCAGGGTTTTTGCCCCTGTAGTAGTGTATTCCCTGAATAAAGGAGCTGGCGCAGTTGCCCACTCCCACTATGGCTATCTTTATCCTGGACACGGGGCATGGCCCTCCTTAAGTGTCGACACTCGGATTGAGTCAAGTTCCAAGAGATACCGTTAAAAAAAAAGAGGCCCCGGTACAGGTACGCATAGGCCTTACGCTGGCGTCCGCTACTGCATGACGCCCTTGAAAGATACGGTAATTTACACATTTTATGGTCAATGCCGCTAAGAGTCAAGCAAAAAACCCGCCTTGCAAGGTGTCCTTGCGAAGGGGGTATGACGGCGATAAATCTCCGGCGCCGCGAACTTGATTGGGGGGTGCCCGGATAGGGGAAAAGCCTTGTTGCAGGCCGGTGAAGAGGCCTTTTTTTCTTGAATGAGAAGAAGGGCTTTTTGCTTGCAATAGAGCAAAACATGGGTACAATTAACTTGTTAACGATTAAGTATCTGCCGGTGTGCGTGATAATTATGCAGGGGTAAGGTTTATGAAGAGGAAAAAAATTGCCGGAGCCATGGCCGACAAGAGGACACGCCTCAGGGTAGCGCCGTCCGTGGAGCGTTCCCAAGGCGTTTTTGGGGCACTCGGCTCAAGGCTGGAGGAGGCCGTCAGGGGCGGCGCCAGGGCCCTTGGCCTCAGGCAGGACCCTGCGGGGTTCTGGGCCTTTGACCTTGAGGCCGATGTGACCATACCCGCCGAGTATCTTATCCTTCAGCGTTTTCTTGAGAGGGATATCGACGCCGGGTTACGGGACCGTCTCGTAAGTTACATTAGAAGGAGTCAGCTTGCCGACGGCGGATGGTCCCTATACGAGGGAGGGGTCTCGGATATCAGCGCCACGGTGAAGGCATACTTCGCCCTTAAATTAGCGGGCGATTCCACGGACTCGCCCCACATGGTCCGCGCAAGGCAACTTATATTGAGCCTCGGAGGCGCCGTCAAGGTCAATGTCTTTACGCGCATCATGCTCGCCCTTTACGGTCAGATACCCTGGCGCACGGTGCCCGCTATCCCCGCGCAGATTATGCTGCTGCCGCGGTGGTTCTTTTTTCATATCGACAAGGTCTCTTACTGGTCCCGCACGGTCATAGTCACATTGCTTGTCTTTTGCTCCAAGCGCACTGTCTGTCATCTAAGGCCCGAAGAGGGGTTACCTGAGCTTTTTGTCTCACCGCCCGATGGAATCCGCCATATCGACGGATACGTCTCCGGGCGGCCCCGTAAGAACTTTTTCATATTCCTCGACCGTATCATAAAAAAGGCCGACCCCCTCATATCCCGTATTTGGAGAGAGAAGGCAGTGAGGCTTGCCGAGCGCTTTATCCTTGAGAGGATGCGCGGAGAGGGCGGCATAGGGGCCATATTTCCGCCCATGGTCAACTGCCTCATAGCCCTTAGCGTCCTTGGATACAGTAAAGAGCACCCAGATATGGCGCACGGCATAGAGGCCCTTGACGCGCTTCTTCTTGACAGGGGGGAAGAGAGCTTTTGCCAGCCCTGTTTTTCTCCGGTATGGGATACATGCCTTGCCCTCTCGGCCATGGAAGAGGCGGGCCACGCGCAGGGAGGCAGGGCCGGGAAGAGGGCCGTTAAATGGCTCTTTGATAAGCAGATAATGGTCCGTGGTGATTGGTCGTCCAATGCCCCTGAGCTTGAGCCCGGCGGCTGGGCCTTTCAGTTTGAGAACGACTTTTATCCCGATACCGATGATACGGCAATGGTGGTCATGTCGCTGCTGCGGGCCGGTGCCCTGGAGCACAAGGAGAATATGGCGTCTCTGGCAAAGGCCGTAAACTGGATAATCGGCATGCAGAACTCCGACGGCGGATGGGGGGCCTTTGATATCGACAATAACTACACCTATCTCAACGATATACCCTTTGCCGACCACGGGGCCCTGCTTGACCCGAGCACATCTGATGTTACGGGACGCTGTGTGGAGGTACTCTCCATGCTGGGGTACCGCAGGGATTTTCCCCCTGTGGCCAGGGCCATAGAGTTTCTGCGGGCCGAGCAGGAAGAGTGCGGCGCATGGTTCGGACGCTGGGGCGTAAACTATATATACGGCACATGGTCCGTGCTTGTGGGATTGAAGCAGGCCGGCGAGGATATGAACCAGCCCTACATACAGAAGGCCGCCCTCTGGCTGCGCTCCATGCAGAACAAGGACGGCGGCTGGGGTGAGACGTGCCGCAGTTATAACGACCCTTCGCTTGCCGGCATGGGCGAGTCTACACCGTCGCAGACCGCCTGGGCCGTCATGGGGCTTATGGCTGTCGCCGGGCACAAGGACGAGGCAGTAACGCGCGGCGTTGATTATCTTACGAGTACTCAGAGAGCAGACGGCAACTGGGATGAGAAGTTTTATACGGGTACGGGTTTTCCAAAGGTCTTTTACCTGAAGTATCATGGTTACAGGTTATATTTTCCGCTCTGGGCCCTTGGTGTTTACAGCTCCCTGAAAGAGGGCGGCCGGAGCCGGCAGGACGAGGCGGCCCTTACGCACCCGCCCGAATGGGTCCTGCCGGTGCTTAAAAGAAAGGGCCTGTGAGTATCGGTCTTGTGCTGGCCCTGAAGGCCGAGGCCCACGCCATGCTGGGGCGGGGCCAATGGCAGGGGGAGGGCGATGGGGAGTGTTCCCTGAGGAGGGTCCGGGGACCCAGGGGCAAGTCTCTTATCGCGGCGCTCTGCGGGGTCGGCCGGAGTAGAGCGGCCACGGGCACCGGTCTTCTTCTGAACGAGGGTGTAGAGGCCCTTGTGGGCGCCGGTATCTCCGGCGGGCTTTCGCCTAAGCTCAAGGCCGGAGACCTTGTGCTGGCAAGCGAGGTTATGGACGCGGGAGAGGGGCGGGAGGGGAGTGAGGGGGCTTACGGCGTCAGCGAAGGGGCCCTTGATTTTGCACTGAGGGTCCTTGAAGATAGCGGCATCAGCGTCTGGCAAGGCGACATCATCAGTACGCAGAGCGCTCTGCTCGACAAGACCTCCAAGCAAGACCTTTATGAGAAGACCGGGGCCATGGCCGTTGATATGGAGAGCGCGGGTATGGCCTCAGTAGCGGCCGGGAAGGGGCTTCCCCTCTTTGTCATGCGCGCTGTCTGTGATGAGGCGGGTGAGGCTATCTCGCCGGATCTCTATGCCTGCCTTGATGCTGGCGGCGGGGTAAGGCCGGGGCAACTCATCGGAAGTTGTATCAGGCGGCCAGCCATGGTGGCGGAAATGATGCGGCTACGCAGTTCATACAACCTTGCGCTCGGAAATCTGGGCCGGGGCTGGAGGGTCCTTCTGAAAGCGGGCTTCCTATCTTATCTGGTTTCGGGAAAAATAAAGTAAGGAAAAGACCGTCTCCAACTTTTTTTAGAAAAAAGACGGTGGGGCAAAGAAAACCAATATGGGGCCGGGCTTAACGCCTCTGAATATAGCACCCATGTCCCGCGAGGCAGAATAAAAGAGGAAACAGCGTCCCCCCCCTTCTCCCTTAGAAGCCGTAGGCAAATGTAATGAGGGCCTCATCTTCGCCGGGGTTCTTGTCGTGGACATTGGCGTTGGAGAGATGGCCAAGACGAATCCCAACACGGGCACGCTCTGTAATCTGATATGCAAAGTTCATGGCCAGACGGAAGGTGAAGACACCGCCAAGGTTTCTGCTCGACCCCTGATGGTAACCACCCATGGCCGCTACCGGGGTTATGACCAGCTTACGGTAGGCAAAATCCGCGTAGAAACCTGCGTAGCCGTAAAAGGCTCCGTCCGTATTCGCGAGGCCGCCGATAAGAGGGCCTACGAAGTAGTATTTTTTCCCGAACCTGAACTCAAGGTTGGCCTCGCCGGCGCCATCGCCGTCATCTTTATTATGAAAAGAATAGGCCCCAAGCCCGATATCGGCGTAGTTGTATGAATCCCCTAAAACGCTGAAGTTGCCGGAGCTGTAAAAAGGCTCTCCCTGCGTACCGGCCGTGGCAAAAGATGTGATAAAGAGAAGAAGCACGAGCAGGATGCCCGCCGTGAAATAATGGCGCACAGTAGTCTCCTTTCAAGGATTGATTTTATGGGCTTAATCGAGATAAAGAAGTATCCGGGCAAATATATCACGCAGGAGAGGAGGGTGTAAAGGGGATAATCCGGCCCCTTCCCCCTCCTGGTTTTCTTTGTCTTACTTACTTTTTTTAAGAAAGTAAGAGAGGTTTATTTTATGTGGTCTCCGGCGGAGGATCTGCCTGTATTGTGGAAGGCCTTTTGGCGCCGCTCGTATCCACACCCCTTATCCTTACCATCAGGGCCTTCAGGGGGTGGCGCACCGTATCCATGACGGCCGTGGGCTCATAGCCGCAGTGTACCATGCAGTCGGCGCACTTTACGTTCCTGTCAAATCCATAGCTATCCCAATCCGTCTTTTCCATAAGCTCTTTGTACGAGTCTGCGTAGCCCTCGTTAAGCAGGTAGCAGGGCATCTGCCAGCCAAAGATATTTCGCGTGGGGTTGCCCCAAGGAGAGCACCTGTAATCTTCATTGCCTGCCAGAAAATTGAGAAAAAGACTGCTGTGGTTGAACTTCCATCCCCTCTTTTTCCCCTCCGAGAGGAGCCTTCTGAATATGAGAATGGCGTCTTCGCGTTTAAGAAAGTCTTTTTTTTGCCGGGCGTTGCCGTAGTGAAAGGCCGGTGAGAGCGTCATGCCCTCTACTCCGAGATTTGAGATAAAGTCAAAGAGCCCGATGGCTTCGTCGATGGACTCATTTCCGTATATGGTCGTGTTGGTGGTTACGCGGAAGCCTCTTTTTCTGGCGAGCGCTATGGCCTCTACGGCGCTATCGAAGACACCGTCGCAGGAGACGAGTTTGTCGTGGCGTTTTTTAAGGCCGTCGAGATGTATGCTGAACGTAAGATAGGGGCTTGGCTCGAATAGCCCCATCTTGCGTTTAAGGAGCAAGGCGTTGGTGCACAGATATACGAATTTCTTTAGCCTCGTCAGGCCCCTCACTATCTCTCCTATCTCGGGATGAATAAGGGGTTCGCCGCCGGGTATGGATACAACGGGGGCCCCGCACTCAAGGGCCGCGTCAATGCACTCATCTGCGCCAAGCCTCTTTTTGAGCACTTCAGGCGGGTAGTCAATCTTGCCGCAGCCCACGCAGGCCAGGTTGCATTGAAAGAGGGGCTCGAGCATGAGGACCAGTGGAAAACGTCTTTTCCTCTTGAGGCTCTGGCCCGCTATGTACGCGCCGATACGTACCTGTTGTATAAGTGGAACACCCATTAACTCTCCTCTATTACCCTCCGGCGCAACTAAATGGGAAGGCTGAACTTCACGTTCTCATCCGTTACTTCAATATCCTTTATCTTAATATCTCCCGTCTTTTTGCCAAGGTACTCTATGACCTCTTTGACAAGTATCTCCGGCGCCGAGGCCCCTGCCGTAATGGCCACGCACTTTGCGTCCTTAAGCCACTCGTCGCAGATGTCCTCTGCAGTGCTTACAAGGTATGAGGGCACGCCGTACCTTGAGCCGAGCTCGCGGAGGCGGTTCGAGTTGGAGCTGTTCCTGGCCCCCACTACAATAAGGAGGTCCACGTCTTTTATCACGGCCTTTACGGCGTTCTGCCGGTTCTGCGTGGCGTAGCAGATATTCTCTTGCCTGGGGCCGCGTATGCCCTTGAAGCGCCTGCGCAGGGCAGTCACTATATCGGCCATATCATCCATGCTGAGCGTAGTCTGCGTGACAAAGGAGACGTTTTCCGGGTCCCTTATCTCAAGGGCCTCCACATCTTCCGGTGAGGAGACAATGTGCATGCCTTCCCTTATCTGCCCCATGGTCCCCACTACCTCGGGGTGTCCGGCATGGCCTATGAGTATCTGTTCGCGGCCCTCGGCAGCGTTTTGCCGCGCCTCTCTGTGGACCTTTGTCACAAGTGGGCAGGTGGCGTCGATTACCATGAGCTTGCGGGTGGAGCCCTCTGCCTTTACTTTTCTGGATACGCCGTGGGCGCTGTATATAACCACGGCCCCATCGGGGACCTCGTCGAGTTCGTCTACAAAGATGACGCCCTTTTTTTTCAGCCCCTCCACGACATGGCGGTTGTGAACTATCTCATGACGCACGTATATGGGCGTGCCGTACTTCTCAACGGCCAGCTCAACGGTGCGTACGGCCCGTTCCACACCGGCGCAGAAGCCTCTTGGTTTTGCAAGCAGCAGTTTCATATCCCGTTATACTACCCTCTCTAACAGTAATGGTTCTCGCGGAACCAGAGTATTGCGTCGCGAAGGGCCTCGGCCACGGGCCGGGGGCTGTATCCAAGTTTTTTCCTGGCCCTGGCGCTTGAGAAAAACATATATTTTTTCGCCATCTTTGCCCCGTCTTTCGTAAGCATGGGATCCTCGGCCCTCGTGAGCCTTGCCCATGCCTCGGATATGTGCGCAAGGGGCGTTACAATGCCGTGGGGCAGGCGTATCCTTGGCGCGGGCCTTCCTGTTATGGAGGCAATCTCGTCAAGTATTTCCGCAAGGGTCATGTTTTGGCCGCCAAGGATGTAGCGCTCTCCGATTACACCCTTTTCCATGGCGAGGATATGCCCCTCTGCCACGTCATCAACGTGTACTATGTTAAGCCCCGTATCCACATAGGCGGGCATCTTGCCGGTAACGGCGTTTACTATGACGCGGCCCGTGGGCGTGGGCTTTATGTCGCGCGGCCCTATGGGTGTTGATGGATTCACTATAACCGCCCGCAGCCCCTCTTCACGTATGAGCCGCAGTACCTCCTGCTCGGCGAGAAACTTGCTCCGTTTATAGTGGCCGATCATATCGCTCAGCCGTGATGGCGTCGTCTCATCGGCAGGGGTTCTGTCACTATTCAGCCCTACCGTGGCCACACTGCTTGTGTATACTATGCGCTTTACCCCGGCAAGAAGGGCCGCGGTCATGATGTTGCGCGTCCCCGTCTCATTTGCCTCGTACATGGCCTTTGGGTTTGGGACCCAGAGCCGGTAGTCGGCGGCCGCGTGAAAGAGGGCCTCGCACCCCTTCATGGCCTTCGCGAGGGAGGCCCTGTCAGTAAGGTCCCCGGTTACTACCTCCGCATCGAGGCCGGCGATGTTGCGCCTGTCACTGTCGGCGCGGACAAGGAGGCGAAGCTCGCGGCCCCTGGCCAGAAGCGCACGTGCCAGAGCCGAGCCGATAAACCCCGTGGCGCCTGTGACAAGGGTACTCATTATCTTAACATTTCACGAAAGCCCTTTTTATCTCCCATCTCCGTGCCATGGTCTGAAGCCCCCTCCATCTCTTTTCCTTTGCCTTTAAGGCCCGTGAGAAGGGACAGGCTCGTCTTCATGGTCTTAAGGGGCTCGCCAAGGGCATGGGATACGAGTCTTGCGCAGCCGAGTACGCATCCCGGCTCGCAGGGCTTGTGGTGATTATTGGAGCGTATGTCACTAACTGTAAAATCTTCAATCGGCATCGCGAAGTCGCTGTTCTGACTGCAGAACTGAACCTCTCCGCCGCCGTTTACATAGAGGAATTTACTCCCCCCCAGACACTTCCATGGCCGTGAATAGTCTCCCATGAGGGCCTCCTCGGCGTTACGGCGGTAAAGGTTCATGCCGGCAAAGAGCTTATGCTCCCTTAGAAGGCGGACGTATCGGGCGCCCTCTATGGCAACGCGGCCCCTTGGGCCGTGCAGGAGGGAAAATCCGAAATCAAAGGGGAGTCCCGCAAGAAGAGCGCGGAACTCGTCGTACTCTGCGCAGGTATCTTTTGTTAGCACGGACTGAACCTTGACCTTGAAGCGGGCCCTGTCTGCAAGCATCTTCAGCCTTGGAAGGAGTGACTTAAGGGATTTTTCGGAATTTTTCGTGGGGCTCGCCGAGTCAACGCTTATCTGCATCATGTCAAGGCCGGCATCGTTAAGCCCATCTACAATCTCCGGTGTGAGGAGAAAACCATTGGTTATGAGGATAACTATGTTCTCACTGCCTCGAAGGCCCTTTATGTAAGAGACAAGGGGGATGAGATCGGTATTTAGAAGAGGCTCGCCGCCGAGCAGGTCGTAGACCAGAACGCCGAGGGAATCGAGGCAATCAATACGCTTCTTCAGGGCAGAGAGCGGCGGCGAAGGCGCGCCGGCGGTATATTCATTGCAGTACCCGCAGGAGAGGTTGCAGTCCGAAGTGACGACCACCTGAGCGTAAAGGGCCCTTGAGTCATAGAGCCTTTTCAGGCCGCGCATGATGAAGGCAGGGCCGGGCCGGGTACGATTTGCAGGAGTAGCTCTCATACAGGTCCTTCCGCTAAACGGTTTTCCGGGTCTGTCCGTAGGTTTTCCGATATAAGGTCCGGTTGTGCTCAATATCTTTAATAAAGAGGAATTTTATATTAAATCCCCGGGGCCGTATCAAGCTTATACTCCACTTTTCCCTCCACGTCAGACCTATGGACGGTCTTAAAAATACAAAAAAACCCATTGTAAGAAGTTTAGCACAGGCCCTTTCGGTATGCAAATCACAAGCCGTGCCTCCTGTGCCCTGAATTTGGCGGGATTATCGCTCAGTAGCGCTCGAAGTTGGTGGCATTCCCCGAGGCCATCTTTCTCTGCGAGATGTTCATGACCCATGAGGTTATGGCCGACATTGAGGTGGGCAGGGGGAGGCGGTGCAGTATGGAGGGCCAGGAGTAAAAGTCCCTGTACATCTCGCTGATGCCCTCTGCCAGCTCATCGGGTGTAAAGTTCTTGGGGCTTACCCTCGCCGAGATGCCGGGCCAGCGGTTGAGGTTGTCGGGGTCGATGATGCGGCCCTCGGTGAGGTATTTTTTATATACAGGGGTGCCCTTGTAGGGGCAGAAGGAGTTGAAAAAGGCCACGTGCACCTTCTGCGCCTTCAGAAACTCAAGCGTGGCATGGAAGTCCTCTACATGGTCCGTATCCCAGCCGAAGATGAGGTTGAAGCTGAAGCTGATATCAAGGTCACGAAGGGCCTTTATCACATCTTTGAGGGTACCCGCCTTTGAGGTCTTTTTATGCATGCCGTCAAGGGTGTCCTGCTTGATGCTCTCAATGCCGAGGTTCACGTGGAGAAGCCCGCTTTTTTTGGCAAGTACCATGAAGTCCCGCTCAAGGACGCGGTTGGCCGTCCAGAGGGCGCTCCACCGCAATTTGAGCGGTATAAGGGCCTCCATGAGGCGCATGGTCCTGCCGCGGTTACCGGAAAAGGTGCTGTCGGCGAAGAAGATGCGTTTGCTCCCCGTGGCCTTTATTTCCGCGATGACTTCTTCGACGGGGCGCATGCGGTATCTGGAGCCGAGGTAGAAGCGCTCGGCGCAGAACTCGCATGAAAAGGGACAGCCCCTGCTTGTCTGAACGGCGATGGTATGAAAGCGCGTAAATGTGCGTGCGTCAAGGAGATCTCTACGTGGTAGCGGCAGGTTTACAAGGTCGTGGAACTCCTTTGCGTGGTAAAAACCCTTAAGCCCCTTGCCTGCGAGGTCTCTGAAAATCTCGGGCAGGACCACCTCGCCCTCGCCAACGGCAACGGCATCGGCGTGGGCGGCGGCCTCTTCGCCGTAAAAAAAACAGTGCGGGCCGCCAAGTATTACGGTGATGCCCTTTGCCCTGAATCCGTCGGCTATCTCATAGGCGCGAAGCGAGTTTATCGTCCATACGGTGATGAGGACAAGGTCCGCGGGCCACTCCATATCAAGGTTCTGGGTTCTCTCGTCAGTCAGCCTTACCTCGCTCCCCTCGGGCATGAGCGCCGCGAGGTAGGCGAGCGTCAGGGGCATGAGGTTGAGTTTTTTTGTCTTGAAGAGCTCCCTGCTGTGCGGAGCGGCGTAATGTGTCGGCTGTATGATGTGTATCTTCATAAGATTTTTATCTTAGGGTAGATAATTTATTTCGCGCTTAATTTAAAGTTAGCACCTGCTCTTATGGCTGTCAAGGCGTGGCTTTTTAAGATTGGTCTGCCCGGGTGTCTCTTAATGGCGGGGCCTTTTTTTTTCCATTACGGCGAGCCCTGCTCCCGTAAGTATCATCAGTAGCTCTCTACCCCTTCTGATAAGGCTCATGGCAAGCCCTGTCTGCGGGCCCAGCCCTATGAGCACGGCCATGGCCGCCTTGCCTGTCTCCTGCGTGCCCATGCCCGCCGGGACTGGCACCACGGCGGCAACGATGATAGTTGCGCACTCGAAGAGCCCTGCCCCCGTAATGCCGAGCCCGACGCCGTGCGTGCCTATTACATGGGAGATGGCCATCCACTCAAGGGCCGCGGCGAACCACATCCCTATATAGCAGGCATAGGCGATAATGGTCCGTTGCGGAGCCCGTTTTATCTCTTTGGAGGCCGCCACGTCAATATGCAGAAAACGGCGAAGCCCCCGGAGTTTGCGGGGCACGCGGAACCTTACGCGGTAATACCCTCCAAGGAGCTGACGGCCCACCTGGCTCCAGAGCACGATTAGCCATAAAAAGACGGTCATGGCCGCCATGAGCCCGGCCATGGTGATAAAGGTGGCGCGCCATGAGGGGCCGCCGAGGCCCTCCATGGCGGCGCTTGAAAATACAAAGGCGGCAAAGGGGCCCACGGCCGCCACGTGGAGGAACTTTGCCGCCGCAAGGGCCATGAAGGCGGAGTTCTTGCCCTCAACCCGGCTGAGGGCTATGAGTTTGTAAGGCTCTCCGCCTATGCCGCCCGTGGGCATGGCGTAGTTGAGGACCTCGCCGATGTAGCGTGTCCGTGTAAGGCGGGCGAGGGTGGTACCCTGCCAGCCCGGGGCCGTGCGCCTTGTGCCAAGCAGCCATAAGGCAAAGGTGCCGAGTCCCTGCTGAAGCGTATAGGCCCCCACAACAAAGATAAAGCCCGGCCACCAGCCTCCGGAGAGCTCCTTCCATACCTCCCCCGGCCCGAGACGCCATATGAGCCAGAGGGCGAGCATAAGTCCGCCCGCTATGAGAAGGGCCTTCAGGCCGCGGCTTTTTTTCTGGCCCTTATCCTTAAGAGGATTACGAGAATCGAGTATATCCATGTGCCGATAGTCACTATCCAGAGAAAACCGCCGAGCCAGTCCATTATGGCAAGGGGAAAGAGGAAATAGGAAAAATCCCTGCTTGTAAGGGCGTCCACCACCTTTTTGAGGCCCCCGTTCACTGCCCCCTTTTTGGTGCGCACATAGGGCCTTAAGAGGGGAGAGACGGCAATGACGCTTGCAAAGACCCCCAGAACAGCGAGCACGGCCAGCGTGTTCCATGGGCCGGGCACGCCTCCCGCCTTCTGCCCCATGGCAATGCCCGAAAAAATAGCTATGTGCGCGACGTTGTCCGCGGTCATATCATACCAGAAACCAAGGCGGCTTTCCTTTAATAAGAGTCTTGCCAGCTCGCCGTCCACGCCGTCTATTATGGAGTGCAACTGAAAGATGGAGGCGCCGAGCAGTCCCCATGCCGGGGCATTGCCTCTGGAAAAGGCAAGCCCCGCGAGTAGCCCCATGACGAGGGTAAAGGTGGTGACAATGTTGGGCGTTACGCCGAAGCGCCAGATACGTGTGCTGATAAAGAGGCTTATACGGCGGTTGACGTGCCTTGCCATGAAACCGTCGGCCGGTTTCACAAGGGAAGCGTAGAGCTTTTTTTCGGCCTCCCTGATATCAGCGGGTGTGTCCACGTCCTGCCAGTAGCCGTGCTCCACGTTTTGGGCCTTGAGTTGCCTTTTTTCTCCAAGCCCACGCATTATATCCGATATGCCCGGCGACGGCCCCGCCTTTTTGGCGGCCTTTTTTACGGCCCCGGGGCTGAGGACGAACATACCCGTATCAACGGCCTTGTATTCAGTGAGTTCCTTGCCTATGGTCGAGACAAAACCGCCTTTTACGTCAACAAAGGTGGCGTCGTCAAGGTCGCCGTCAAACTCCTCTTTTTTTTCCACCACAAGCCGTGAGATGCCGTCGTCCTCGAACCCTCTCATGGCTGTTTTCAACCTCTCGGGGCTGAAGATGTGGTCTGACATGAGGAGGGCGAAGGGCTCGTCCAGCCCGTCTATGCCGGCGAGGAGGCTTACTCCGTTTGGTTCTCTGAATCGGGCGTTTTCAACAAGGGTAAGCTCGCACTCCGGGGGTACGAGATCGGGCAGATGCTTGCGCATCAGCCCGGCTTCAAACCCGATAACGATGATGAAACGGGAAATGCCGGCCTTTGCCGCGGAATCCATGACGCGGGCTATGAGGGGCGCTCCCACAAGGGGCCTCAGGGGTTTGGGCAGACCTTCGCCGCCCAGGCGGGTACCCATGCCCGCCGCCACTATCACGGCAGTGGATACCTCTGCGGCGGATGCGTTTTTAACGCTGTTTTTCATATAAAAAGCCGGATTATCACAGAGATACCTTGTATTTTGAGTCACGGTGTTGCAATATGTCTTGTTGTAGTATATGTCCCTGAAGGCATGCCCCTGCGGGGTCTCTTTCCCCTGAGGGAGGCCGCGCCTTTAATCTCAAACCAGGTGTTGCCGTGGGGGGCTCGCCGCGCAAAAGATATCATAGAGCCTTGTAAAAGACAACCCGCAGAGGCCCGGCATCACTGCCTCTTCCGTAAGACGGGTTTTATCAGAGAGTATACGGGTTTCATATTGGACGAAAAAAAAGAGAGCGTTGGTTTGACGGGAAGGATAGTCTCATGGTGGGTGGCCTTTGTAAGCCGCCATGCCTGGCAGACCGTGCTCTTTTCCCTCCTCGTTACCGTACTTTTGTTCAACTATACCATACATCATATAGGGATAAATACGGACGCCTCCAAGATGATATCGGAGAAGCTGGCGTGGCGGCAGAATTATCTCTCTTACAAGGAAAAATTTCCCCAGTTTTTTGGTGAGATTGCCATAGTGGTTGACGGCATGACGCCGGGACTCGCTGATAGCTCCGCAGATAGGCTGACGGCCCGCCTGAAGGCTGAGACAAAGCTCTTCAAGAGCGTCTACGAGCCCGGGGCAAATGATTTTTTCCGCCATAACGGCCTCCTCTACCTCAGTGCTGAGAAATTGGAAGACCTCTCGGACCACATGGCCGCTGTTCAGCCCTTTATGGGCAAGCTAATGGCGGACCAGAGCCTGGGCGCTTTTTTTTCCATGCTCACCACCGCCATGGACGCCGTGGAAAAGGGCGATGTGGACGAGGGGTTTGAGCTTGCCCCTGTCATAAATGGCGTCCGGGACGCCGCGCGTGCAAGCCTTGAGGGACGGTTTTACCGCCTATCATGGCAGGACTTGATGCTTGGAAAGGAGAGCGCTCCATCGGACAAGAGGAGGTTCATAATAGTTCAGCCCAGGCTGAGTTTTTCAGAGCTATTTCAGGGCGAGTCCGCCATGGTGAAGATAAGGGCCCTTGTAAAGGAGATGTCCCTTGACAGTGAGCACGGCGTTCGCGTGCGGCTGACAGGCTCCGTGGCCCTTGCCAACGAGGAGTTCAAGAGCGTAAGCCAGGGCGCGGAGCTTGCCAGCATCGCGGCCTTCCTTGCCGTCTGTATCATCCTCTTCGTGGCCTTTCGAAGCCTCACCCTCCTCGTCTCTTCCATTCTTACCCTTATCTGCGGCATCATCCTTACCGCGGCCTTTGCCGCCTTTGCCGTCGGCAACCTCAACATGATATCCATGGCCTTTGCAGTCCTCTATATCGGCCTTGGCATTGATTACGCCATACACCTCTGCCTTCGTTACAGGGAGCTTGTCCTTGCCGGACACCCCCATGAAGGGGCCATTAAAGAGGCCGCCCGGGACGTGGGGGCCTCTCTGGTCCTCTGCACCATCACCACGGCGGCGGGGTTCTATTCCTTCATCCCCACGGCCTATGCCGGGGTCTCGGAGCTCGGTCTTATCTCGGGAACGGGTATCTTTATCAGCCTTGTGGTCAGCCTGACGTTCCTACCGGCCCTTATATCCCTTCGCCCACTCCGTCTGCCTCGCTCGGCAGATACTGCGGCCCCCCTTCTCAAGACCCCTTCGGCCGGTTTTATGGCAGGGGCGCGGAAGAGGAGGTTTCCCATTATGGTCGTCCTTACCATTGTTGGCGCCATTGGGCTCACGCTCATCGGATGGGTGCGTTTTGACGGCAATCCCATGAACCTGCGCGATGCCTCCATGGAGTCTGTGGCCACCTTTAACGACTTGATGAAAGAGCCGGGCTCATCGCCCCTTACCATAATGGTAGTCAAGGACAGGGGAAGCGATGTCAAGGCCGCGGCCCGTCGTATCAAGGCCCTTGCCCTTGTGGACAAGGCCGTTAGCATCGATGACTTTATTCCGGGCGGACAGGACGAAAAACTGGATATCATAGAAGAGCTCTCCCTCCTTATGGGCCCGGAGCTCGATATTGCCGGGGGAGGTGCCTCTAATAAGAAGGACGGCAAGGGCAGGCTCAATGCCATGAGAGAACTCGAATCCGCCCTCTCAAGGTACGGGGCCGATAAAGATGTGAGGCCCGCGGAGAGGTCTGCGGCCAAAGAGGCCCTCGATGTGATTGGCCGCCTTACCGCAAGGCTCGAAAACATGGACCCCGGCCAGAGGGCCGCGGCCCTTGACGAGTTCGAGAAGAGCCTTCTGGCCTCTCTTCCCGAGAGGCTCAGGGTCTTACGCGATTCTCTTACCGCCGGCCCGGTAAGCTTCAAGGACCTGCCGCCCGAGCTTGTGAACCGCTGGGTGGGCAGGCACGGAGAGAGGCTCATTAAGGTCTTTGCGAAAAAAAATATCTCAGACCCCCGTAACCTGGCCGATTTTGTGGAGGCCGTGCGCTCTGTCGAGCCCTCTGCCACGGGATTGCCCATTGTCATAGTGGAGTCAGGCCATACCGTTGTAAAGGCCTTCAGGCAGGCCTTTATCTATGCCCTGATATTTATAATCATTATACTGCTACTGCTCCTGCGGAACGTAAAAGACACGGCCCTCGTGCTCCTGCCGCTCGTATATGCGGGTATCCTCACAGGGGCCGCTACGGTGATACTGGGCATACCCTTCAACTTCGCCAATATCATAGCCCTGCCGCTCTTTCTCGGCATAGGCGTTGACAACGGCATACACGTTGTCCATCGCGCGCGCTCGGCCCCCTCCGGGCTGGTGAGCGGGCTTTTAAGCTCAAGTACCTCAAGGGCCGTGCTGTACAGCGCCCTTACAACGGTCATAAGTTTCGGAGGTCTGGCCTTTTCACGGCACAGGGGCATGGCGAGCATGGGACATCTTCTTACCGTGGGTATTGTATTGACGGTTATCTCCACCCTTTTTGTCCTGCCTCTGCTTCTTCCCGGAGGTCAGGATAAAGAGTGTTGAGTGAGATGCGCGCTCCCATGGGGGGGCGGCGTGGTGATGGCGCTATTCTTCCCGGTAGGCGGCTATCTTCTTATCGAGTTTTTTGATAAGACCGTTGAAGCTCTTTTTTCTCAGTATGGATGTGTACTGGGCGCGTTTAAGAGAGAGGTCGCTTACGCCGTTGGCAATGACGTTTATGGCGCGCCATTGGCCCCTCTTTTTTGTGAGCACATAGTCCAGATGGATAATCTCGCCGTCGGACTTCAGGAGCTCCGTGCGGACAAGGAGACGCCCCCTCTTAAGGGGTTTAGTTGAAGTTACGCTGAACTTTTCTCCCGAATAGCCGTCAAAGCGCGCCGCGTATGTGGAGACGCTGAGCACGGTAAACCTCTTCACGAGCATGGCGCGCTGCTCCTCATCAAAGGTCTTCCATATCCTGCCCACGGAATAGCGCGTTATGAGCCTGAAGTCATAGGTGTCTTCTATTACTGGCTTAAGGAGTTCATAGCGCCCGCTGTACCCGAGTTTTTTAGCGTCCTTCATGACAGAGACAAGGGTGCTGTCAAGCCTCTCTATGAGGCGCTCGCCCCCGCCCGTCTCGTCAGCGCGGGCCGGTAATACGCAGGAAAGTGAAATAATGAGAAAGACCAGGGCCATAACCTTGATATGTTTTATGACCTTGCTTACAGGCATGCTCATTCCTCCGTCCCATCTCTGGAAAAAGGTTCCTTCTCTGGAAAAAAACGCTTTTATGCGCTATAGTATATTACAGAAACAGGTCTTTAGCAAGGGGCCCCGGTGGGGGCTTTTTTTGGGGGGCGAAGACAGATAAATGACCCCTCTGTTAAGAAGATATATCTTTGTGAAAGCAACCTCTTATGGTATACAGGCCCTGAAGGGTCCATATGCACAGAGAGGTATGTTATGAATTTTTGTGCCCGGCGTCTCTTCTGCGGCGTCTATCCCTGCAAAAAGTCGCGTCTATCCCAATAAAGGGGTCGCTCTTTAAAAAAGGTGGTAAGATCTTGAAGAAGATATTAGTCTCGATAATGGCGCTCTTTTTTCTCGCCCTTGTTTGCGCTCCCTCCCGGTCCGAGGCAGGCCCCATAACAGAGCGTGTAAGAATCACCATAGACAGCGCGCTCAGCGCCCTTAGAGACCCGGCCATGATGGGCAAGGCTCACAAGGCGGAGCGGCGCGCCCGAATACGGGCCGCTATCGAAGATACCATCGACTTTACCGAGATGTCCCGCCGCTCTCTGGGTCTGAACTGGAGAAAGAGGACGCCTGCCGAAAGAAAAGAGTTCGTTAACCTCTTCAGTGATCTCCTTGAAAATTCCTACATAAGCAAGATTGAGCAGCAGACCGACGAGAAGGTCCTCTATCTTGGCGAGAGGATGAACAAGAAGCACACAAGGGGGCTTGTCAAGACAAAGGTGCTGACGAGCAAGGGCACGGAAATACCCATATATTACAGGATGATGAAAAAGAACGGCAGGTGGGTGGCCTATGATATAGTCATAGAGGGCGTAAGCCTTGTCAGTAACTACCGCACGCAGTTCGGCAAGATAATCAAGAGGTCTTCATATGAGGACCTTGTAAGCACTCTCAAAAAAAAGGTGGAGAGGATAAGGTCCGACCCATGACCCGCCTTATCCCGCAGGTTTCGGTGTAGAGCCTTGCCTGCCCGATCTTTATCTTATCCCAAAGTCATAGACCCGCCCTTTTGCGGCCCTGCGGGGTTAGGTTCCCCCTTGAGGCCTTTTCAGGAGAGGGACAAAAGAATACTTGACAAAAATAATAAGGTATATTAAATTTAACCTTATAAGACGCTAATAGGGGCGTGGGCCTGTGGGTGATGTGCTGGCGGGGCCATGTCTGTTTTGAAGGCCCCTGTATTGATGTTGTTATGTAAGGCAGGGGCAGTGGCTTAAATGCCCGGGTTATGATGATATGAGATTATCCACAAAGGGTCAATACGCCGTAAGGGCCATGGTAAGTCTTGCGCGGCATCCCGGCGAAGGACCTGTAACGCTTAAGGACATATCAGAGGGAGAGGGCATTTCACTCTCTTACCTCGAACAGCTCTTCGTGAAGCTCAGGAGGGGCCATATTGTAAGGAGCGTGCGCGGGCCGGGCGGAGGATATGTATTGGCCAAGCCCTCCTCGGAGATAAGCGTGGGCGAGGTCATCTCCGTTGTGGAAGAACCCTTGAACCCCGTGGCCTGTCTGGACAAAGACTCCGCCGGATGCGCGAGGGCGGCCAACTGCTCCACGCAGGGCGTATGGAAGGGGCTTGCCAATAAGATATCGGAGTTTTTGAACTCCATAAGCATAGAGGACATTACAGACGATGTAAGTACAGGGGCTCAGGAAGGCTCCCGGTAAAGGAATGGAATACTGAAAGGAGGTCTCGTTTAACTTGGACAAGATATATTTAGACCACAACGCAACAACGCCGCTGGACCGCGAGGTGCTTGAAGAGATGCTGCCCTTTTTGCAGGATGACTGGGGAAACCCGTCGAGTGTGCACTGGGCCGCGAGGGGGCCAAAGGCGGCCCTGGACAAGGCGCGCGAACGCGTGGCCGCCCTGCTGAACGCCGCGCCCCTTGAGATAGTATTCAACTCCACGGGCACGGAGGGAGATAATCACGCCATAAAGGGCGCGGCCTTTGCCAAAAAAAATAAGGGCAACCATATCATAACCACGGTGGTGGAGCACCCGGCGGTGATGAATACCTGCAAATACCTTGAAAAAGAGGGCTTTACCGTAACGTACCTGAAGGTGGACACCCTTGGCATGATAGACCTCGATGAGCTCAGGGCGGCCATAAGGCCCGAGACCATCCTCATAACAATCATGTACGCCAATAACGAGACAGGTGTTATCTTCCCCATTCCCGAGATAGGCGACATAGCCAAAGAAAAGGGCATTACCTTCCATACCGACGCCGTGCAGGCCGTGGGCAAGGTTCCCATAGACGTAAAGACTCTTAACGTAGACCTTCTTACCCTTTCGGGGCATAAGCTATACGGTCCCAAGGGCACGGGGGCGCTCTATGTAAAAAGGGGCGTCAGGCTCGTGCCTTTGCTTCACGGCGGCCATCAGGAAAGAAATCGCCGCGGCGGCACCGAGAACGTGGCCGGCCTCGTTGGCCTGGGCAAGGCATGCGAGCTTGCCGGCCAGAACCTTGTGGAGAACATGGCACGCAAGAAGGCCCTCCGCGACAGGCTCGAAAACGGACTTAAGGCAAAGATACCCGATATAAAGATAAACGGCGACCTTGAGAAGAGGCTTCCCAATACTACGAACATAAGTTTCGAGTACGTGGAGGGCGAGTCACTTCTTCTGAACCTTGACATGAGGGGAGTGGCGGCCTCAAGCGGCTCTGCCTGCACATCAGGCAGTCTCGAAGCCAGCCATGTCCTTCTTGCCATGAGCCTCTCTCACGAGATGAGCCACG
>CAZMKZ010000006.1:0-52886 GCA_964567185.1 uncultured Thermodesulfobacteriota bacterium | reverse complement strand
TAATGTATGTTTGAATGTCTTTAAAAAATTATGTTATAATAATTATCATCGTCATGCATAAGGTTTATTGAGGAGGGTTTGAACGTCCCCTTCTTCGACTCGGACTCCCGCAGAATAAAAAGCATTAACAGGGGCGAATTTCATATAAACCTTTATAAGGCGATCAAGTGACGGCAAATTTTCCACAACAAAAAAAAGTTTTACTCCTCGGTGATTATCGGCATTCTTTGACGGTCATCAGGTCCCTGTCCGGCGCCGGCTATCAGGTCATCGCAGGCCGGACCGATCCCGCCTCGCCCTATGGCAAACACTCCCGTTTCACATCAGAAGTCTGGGACCATCCCGCCGCAGAGGGCTCTGGCGAAAGCTTTATAGCGGCCGTTGAAGAATTTTTGAATGCACGGAAAGATGTCTCATTGGTCTTCCCCATCGGTGATAATGAGACAGCCGCGCTCGCTCGCAACATCAGCAGAATTCCTGCTGGCGCAAAGGTCGTAATGCCGGCCCCCCGGATAGTGACGACCTGCCACAAAAAGATGGAAATGTGCAAAATCATTGAAAGACTTAAGATACCACAGGTTAAATTCAAGAAAGTTTCTGATTTGCCGGAGCTCAAAGAGGTAGTGGCTGAGATAGGCTATCCCTGTATTATAAGACCGGCGGACCAATTTACACGGATTTTCAATGAAAAAGTCTTTATTTGCCGTACATCAAAGACCATTGATGAGGACTTCAAGCACTGGCCCGGGGGAGAAAATCCCTTAATTGTCCAGGAATATGTATCCGGCCCACGCCACAACTTTTATTTTCTGGCTGAAAAAGGCGAGCTAATCACCGGGGTTGAGGTAAAGATACTGAGAACAGACCGTTTGGACGGCACGGGCCTGGCCGTTGACAGCGTCTCTGTCGCACCTTCGGCCTCAGTGCTCGATGCATGCCGGAAGTTATTGAAATATTTCAACTACACCGGCCTTGGCTGCGCGCAATTTCTCGTTGATGAAGGTGGAGAGGTAAAATGTTTTCTGGAGATAAATCCGAGGTTGGGCGCCGCCTTTGTTCTACCTTATTACTGCGGCGTTGATTTTCCAAAGATGGCCGTTGATTTGGCGCAAGGCCGTTCTTTCCTCCTCTCGGCCAATAACCTTGATTATTCCATAGGGGTTCGTTTTGGTTGGCTCTATGGCGACATTCAAGGTCTTCGCAGTGCAACAGGCTACGGACAAACAGATATTTACGGTACGCTGAGATGGTTGGGAAGGCTCGTCAGCACATTCTCTCACGCAAAAGTTCATCCAACCTGGAGTTTTGCGGACCCCATGCCTACCATTAGGGTCTATTCCAAGATGGTCTCGTCCTTGTTCCCTAAAATTTCATCCTGACCAGGCAAGATCCATCCAACACGGCGAGAGGCGCCCCCCCCCACGCCGGCCGCTCAATCTTGTTTCGTTGGCATTAAGTTCCTGAGGGTGCGCTTAATATCCGAACGCATGGATATGGCCCGTCGCATCACGTCATTCTTGGCTCCGGTATTAAAGAGCTGAATAAAGATATTACTCCTGAATTCCTTTGTCCATCTTTTCTTGTATTTTTCATTACCCCGTAGAAAGTCGAATTCTTTCATGCCTTCCTGTATCGCCCTCTCAATGGACAGGGCGAAGATGACGACGCCGGGACTTATCATGGCCCAATCAGTGCTAAATCCGGACTGATAAAAGAGATACCTGTCGCGATACTTGAAGTTGTAAAGAAAAGCAATATCCTCGCCATTGATATTAAGAAAAAAAAGCCGCAACATCTTGTTCTTGAAAAGTTCTGATATCAGCTTACTGTGGAAGCCGCGGAATTTTTCATCATCAAAGGGACTTGCTATCCCCTTCTCTCTGAACCTTGCGATGCTTAACGTCATGAGAGAAGCGAAGGCCCTATCAAGGTCACGTGCATCCGTTATTTCCACAAACTTGCCGTCAAACTCATTGATGAACTTTTTTTTCTTTCTACGGGCGGCCTGCCTCATGTTGGTGCTAAAGGACCGTTCCAGGGCCTCCCACGTGGCGGGCAGATTAAGGTACGGACATATTGTCGGCTCCCTTTCAAACCGCGTGAAGGTATCCTGTCCCCTTATATAGGCCGCTGTAATGGAATCAGCGGGCATGTCCATCACTTCGAGGACGTCCCATCCCCTGAACTCTTTCTTGAGATACAAAAACAATCTATCGAGCAAGGCCTCTTCAAAATCCCTGTGAAGTATGAAGTCGAGATAGTCCGAGCCCACATGGAAAGACCCCAGAAAAGAGAGAGTTCTTACAAGTCTGCCGCAGGTAACGTACAGAGGCGCAATACCTCTCAGTTTTCCATCCTTCCTTAAGAGAAGTATCTTAAGCTCCATGCCCTTGCCGTAAAATGACCACCAGTTATACAGCCACTCCCATCTCAGAAAAAAGCTATCAGAGCGGCTTTCTGCAAGCAGGCAGTTCCATTCTTCCCTTATGCCGAGGAACTCGGGTATGGTGGTTATGTCTTCTACTGTTATCATTATTGAGGAATGCTCAACTAAGGGGCGTTAGTCTCTACGTCTCATAAAAAGAGACCTTATTATTTTCATATAATATCACATCGCCAGCATTTCACCTATCATGACCGGCATTTACGGCTGACATTTTTTAATCCATGCCCTATGGCCGCAACACTACAACATCCGGTAACAACAGAAAAAAACCGTAAGGATAAATGGCGCCTTTCAATATTGTAAAAATATAGTTTTATGGAGATCGGCTTGAAATTCAAGCTAAAACTGCATTATTTCACTTAAAATCAAATCTTTTTTCTTTTTAAGGATACCGGAACAAATAGATGCGGGCTTTTCCGCTTCATTAGCATCATATAAAACCTCTTACTCATCGCGTACCTCGGCCAGCGCCTCCTCATAGACCTTCAAATCCCTATGAGAAAAGAGCACGAATCGCACAAGCTCAACCACATGGTCCTTTTTAAGGAACTCAATAACCGTCTTGAGGGCGATACGCGCGGCCTCTTCGATGGGGTAGCCGTAGACCCCCGTGCTGATGGAGGGGAAGGCAATGCTTTTTATGCCCTTTTCAGAGGCAATCTTAAGGCTCTCGGCGTAGACGGATTTCAATAATTCCGCCTCGCCATGTATGCCGCCGTGGTAAACCGGCCCCACCCCGTGAATGACATAGCGGGCCTTCAAATCGCCGGCGCCCGTGATCACGGCCTTGCCCGTTGGGCAACCGCCGATACGGCGGCACTCGGCCATTATGGACGGCCCCCCTGCCCTGTGGATGGCCCCGTCCACACCGCCGCCGCCCGCAAGGCGGGAGTTGGCGGCGTTGCCTATGGCCTCTGTCTCCTCTTGCGTAATATCGCCGCGCACAAGGGACAATACAGAGCCGCCTATCTTCACTTCCATGGTTGTTGCCTCTTTATTTGTCGGGTTTCGCAGGGCAAACCCTACCTGGTCATGGCTTCACCGCGCTCACCTCATAATGAGAGGGATTAAAGGGCTTTGATTTAATACGAATGAATCCCGCACCCTTGAGCAGGGCCTTCACTTCTTTTATGGTTAGCCTGTCCTCCACCGGCGGCCCCTCGGCCTCTTTCTTCTTTTTCCAGTCAAGAACAACGACCTTTGCCCCGGCCTTCATGAGCCTTTTCAACTCAAGGACAAAGGCCGATTTGACCTCGGCCTCATGGAGCACATAGGCAAGGAGGAGAAAATCAGCGATATTATCAGAGAGGGGAACGGAACTTTCATTGGAAACAATACACCTTACGTTGGCGGGCGGCCTTCTCTTCTTAAGCTCTTCGAGCATGAGGGGTTCTGTATCAACGGCATAGGCCACGCCGCTTTTGCCCACGATACGCGCCGCAGGAAGCGTAAAAAACCCCGGCCCGCAGCCTATATCGACAAAGACCTGTGCCCTGCCAAGGCCGGCATCCAGGAGAAACCGGCGGGGCCGGGCCTCTTTAGTCCTCTTGCCGCTTAAAAGACGCCCGATATGCTCGGGGTTGAACTTGTGCATATATCAGCCTCTCATATTCCGCCCAGCCTTAGAAATACTGCGAATATGACGATGATTATGGCAATAATGAGGTTGGAGCGGCCAAAGACCTTTGCTATGGTGGTGAAGCTCTTCGACCCCCGTGCCTTTGGGCCGAGCCAGAAGTCGTGGACAAGGCTCGAAATAACGAGGATGGCCACGAATGTAAGTTTTATGGAAAGGGCCCTGCCAAGGGGCGTGCCGTGGAGGGCCGAGGTAAATATGGCGTGGGGCCAGAGGCCGTGAAGCCCATGAAATACAATGGGGCCCGTAATGAGAAGTATGATTATGGCCGTCCAGCCGTAGCGGCGGTATTTTTTTCCCACCACCTGATATACCTTTGACCTCTCCGCCGGGGTGGGCAGTGACATGAGAAATGGCGCGAGCACAAGGGATATGAACAACATACCCCCCACCCAGAATATGGCCGAGGTAATGTGGAGGAACAGGGCAAACTTTAATAACATGACTCTACCTTTTCGGATTAAAAATATCGGGGCTTTTGCCCCCTCATCGGGAAAAACCTCAGGGCCCTATATATTTCACCACCCCGAATGAGTGATTATAAGGCATTTTATCCTTTGGGGCAAGATGGAAGCAAAAAAAAGCCCCCCCCTCGGCACCGGGCAGGGTAGGGACTCTGCAGGTATGAGGGCTACCCGTAAGAGCACAGCCCCCTTGCAAAAAACATGACCCTGTGTTAAAAAAAAGGTATGCCATCAGGCCATAAAAAGGATTAAAAGAGAGATGATATGATTATCAGCTGTGAAAAATGTGATACAAAGTACCGCCTTGATTCATCGAGGATATCTTACGCCTCTGTGAAGGTTCAGTGCTCAAAATGCGACCATATCTTCATAGTTCCCGCGGCCGGTGAAGAGAGGAACAAGCGCGGCCTTGAGAACAAGGCGCCCGATGAAAATAACCCTGCACAGGGAGAAGAGCGCGCGCCTTCCGATGAGGGCGGGTCCGGTCCTGAACCGCCGGACACCACCGATGAGCCTACCGAAGCCCCCCCGGAGCGCGAAGAGCCCGCAGATGAAGCGTACAAAAAAACTTACCCCGCAAAAGAAGAGGGCACGGAAGCAGGGGATTCATCCTTTGGCGCAGAGGCCGCTGAACCCCGCCCCACCCCTAGCGGAACCGGGGCAAGAGACATAGAGCAGGAGACACAAAAAGATGAGAGCGCCCCTGCCTACAAGCCATGGGCCGGCCTTGAGCCGCAGGAAACCCCCGCCCATGAGCCCGCCGAAGCCAACCCGGAGCACGAAGAGCCCGCAGACGAAAAAAACAACGACGCGCCCCTTCCCTGGGAAGTGAGCGCCAACACCTTTGACCTGTCCTTTGGCGCCAAAGGACATAAGCCTTGGGGCGAGGCCGACTCAAGCAGCGTAAATGATGATGGCGCCCCAAAAGAAGGCGCCCCGCTCGTTGACCTGAACGGCGGCGATGCCGGGCCTTCGGACAATAATGGTCACAAGGGAGAAGGGGGAGAAGGGGGAGAAGACGTTGAGAGTCTGCCTGAAAGGGAATCAAACGACTTCGATATAAAGGGGTCCCCTGAAGAGGCCGATGAAGGGGCCGCCCCTTTTAAAATGGAGGGTGATGACCTTTTTTCCTTCAGCGAAGAGATCCCAAAGGCCTCCTCTAATGGCGATAAGGCCCCTGACGAGAGCGGGGAAAATAAAGAGAGCGCTCAGGCAAACCATACCTTTGTCATACCGGATACGCCGGCAGAGCCCGAAGAGGCAAAAAAATCAAGCCTTGCCGGGGTTATCGCAATTATCGTAATAGTTCTCGCCATAGCGGGCAGTCTCATGTATATGAAGACAAGGCCCGATAACACCTTCATGGCAGACCCCTCCGGGGAAAAGCCCCTTGAGATAGAGTCAACAAAGGGCTATTACGTGGTAAACAAGGACGGCGGCAAGATATTCGTCATTGAGACGATGATAAAGAATATAACAGATGGACCTGTAAAGATAAGCGGAATCCGCGGTCTTGTCATGGACTCGTCGGGGCGCGAGATGGCCCGCAAAATGGTCTCCCCCGGAAGGGTCGTAACCAACGAAGACCTTAGAAACCTCCCCGTGGAAACGCTCCTGAAGTCATTTCGAGATACATCTGCGGGCACCATGCCTAAAAAGGCGACCATACCGACGATGATATTATTTACGGACCTTCAAAACGCTGTGGCCGAGTACGGCATAGATGTCCTGCGTTGAGGCCCCTCTTTTCCACCCTTTCCATAATTATACTCCATCGCTCTCATGCGGCCGCGTCATTAAAGGCAGGGCATTGCTTTTGATTCATTCAAAAAAAATGCCTTAAGGTGTATAATTTATTTATGAGATATATTTTGCGATGGGCAAGGCGTCTTTTATTCAGAGAGCGGGAGCAAGGCAAAGTAGCCGGCAGTAAAATGTGCAGTGGGATAGAAAACCTGTGAATCGTATCTATATTGCCTGTGAAAAAGTAGGGGGGTATCTGATTCAGGGGCAAGGGGCAAGGCAAGACAATGGCATGAAGAAACGTAACCAATCGACCCCCAATGCCCGTTAAAAGGATTACTTCTTTTCTTCTTTCGGGGTGATGTCTATTTCGTTATCGTCAGCGGCCTGTTTGAAGTTTTTTATGGCCTTGCCCATACCCGAACCAATCTCCGGCAGTTTTCCAACGCCAAAGAGTATGAGTATAATGACCAGTATTACTACAAGTTCAGTCGTTCCCAGTCCAAACATGGGTCGTCTCCATTATGTATGCTAAATGTTAGAGATTTTGCCTCTTTATGAAATTCTGGCAGAATAAGAGTATAGTGTCAATAAAAAAATCTTTTTTCCATGGCCCGGAAGGGCTCAAATACTTCCTTATCATCTCGCTATGCCTGCATGGAGCCCTCTTGTGGTCTATCCTTGTTTTGGGCCAGCACGGGGGTTGGCTGGCGCGGCGCAGGGTTGAGATGAAGAAACCTGAGTACCTGCAGGTAGTGGAACTGCCGCCCGGCTATAAGGTCCCGAGTAAGGGCCTGAAACCGCCGAAGAAGGCAAAACGCTATGCCGACAAGACGAACGTAGTGGAAAAAGAAAACATACCCGGCGGCGGTGCCATAATGATCCGCCCCATACCGGGTAGCCTCTCAGGACAAAAGGCACGGGCTTCAAGGGCCTCCAAGGCGGTAAAAGCAACAAAGGCATCAAAAAAGGTTGCCGGGGCCGCCAAGCCAAGGAGGATTTTCAAGACCAAAAAAGGCGCCGCAAAAGGCAAAGGCATGAAAAAGGCCGCCCTTACCCCGAAAAAAAAGGCAAACTCCGCCTCACAAAAAAAGGCGGTCCTTAAAGAGGCGAAGTTAACGGCCCCGACCGTCCTGCCATTGACGGACGGCGATATAATGCTGAAGAGTAAAGAGAAAAAAGGGCATAAGAGAGGGAATAAGCAGGAAAAAACAGAAAAGAGCAGGACCCTCTCCGCCTCAAAGGGCAAGGGCCACGACAAGGGCGGAGGAGGAGATACGGTAAATCCCGACGCGGGCCGTAATAAATCCGCGGCCAGGGCCCCTTCGGCCCGCTACAGGCCCAACCTCCTGCTAAGCGACAGCAAGGTGGCGGAACTGGCGCGAAGATATCAGGGCTCCGGGCCGAAGACAAAGAGCAAGACCCTTATGCTCAACACCTCGGAGCTGAAGTATCAGAAGTATCTCATAGAGCTGCGGCACAAGATAGAGCAGTACTGGGAGTATCCCAGGACGGCCGCCATGCGCGGCTGGGAGGGAAAACTCTTCATAGACTTTACCATAAAAAGGGACGGTACCGTGAGCGACATAAGGCTTAGCAGATCTTCGAGGTATCCCATACTTGATGACGCGGCCATTACGGCCCTGAAGCTCTCATCGCCTTTTACCACCTTTCCGAAAGACTTTGATATAGACGAACTCAAAATTCACGGCCAGTTCGTATATAACCTGGTGAATCTGCGCCGATGAGCGGCCGGGGTATCATTCAACGGGCTTTCGCCCGCCGAAGACAGCAAGCTCAAAGGACTTGAAGAAACAATCCACCTCAATAAAGCCGCATTCCCCGAGCCAGCGGAGCTGTGAGCCCAGCGAAGAGAGGACCCCGGCCTCTTCGGCCATCCTCTGAAGAAAGATATCCCTCACCTTTTCAAATACACCTGCCCCGCCCCGCCCCTCGTGATAAGACCTCAGGTTCTCAATGAAAAAATCATTGGATATATCCCTAACCCGCTCCGTAGGGGAGGCCACGTGGTCAATATTCACGAAGAGCCCATTGGGGCTCAACAACTCATATACGGCATTGTAGATAGACCTCTTTACCCCGGCGTCCTGATGGTGTATGGCGTACCCTGAGACTATGAGGTCAAAGGTCTTCATCGCGGGGCCAGCCGCCATTGAAGGCCAATCAGGAGACGCGAAGTCGGCCCTGACAAAGTCAAGGTTCGCGGACTCTAATCCAGGGTTCAGACGTGCCTTTTCGAGCATAGACGCGGAAAAATCAAGAAGCACCCCCTCTGCCCCGGGATATTCGGACAATATCCTCGATGAGAGGATGCCGTCGCCGCATCCGAGGTCGAGAAAGGACCGCACCTTCTGCCCCTTCATGAGCCTCATCATGGTCTCAAGCTGGGCCTCGAAAAACGGTATGGCCCCTCTTATGCCCTCTAAAAAGAGCCGTACCTGCGCATCGTCCTTCCATGCCTCGTCAACCCTCTTCATACCTGCCTCCACGTCATTCAGCCTCCCTCTTAAGACTACAGGGGTAACGCCTCTGCGGTCAAGCGGTTAATGATACCTTCAGGGGATAAAAAAGCAGACGAGTCATGAGGAAGACTATTAACTTAACCCCATAACGCACGGTAATTATTATATTTTATAATATGGGGAGGGGCCAAAACCACGTAGATTCCGGCATGGCGGCCGGTGCAGAGACTCTCAGACCGCCTTCATCCTATGGCTATGTTCGGTGACATCGTCATAGCGGTATTTATTGATCTGAAGGCTAAGGGCGGGGCCTGCGCCAATGAGAGAGACACGCGTTGACAGAAGGCCGGTGATGAACATGAATATCTCAAGGAGATGGTCTCTCAAAACGGAATCAAAGACCATGCGGGCGCTGAAGCATATTACTAAAAGAGATAAGAGCAGGGCGTAAAAATCCCCGTTCTTTTTAAAGACCCTGAGTGACATGGCCAGGATACTGAAGATAAAGGCCCCGAAGAGGCCCAGCCCCAGTATGCCCGCGCCCACGGCCATATCCAGAACGCTGCTGTCGCTGTTAAGGCCCACCCCGCTATTATAACGTCCCTTCAGATAATGGCCGAAGGCGTTTCTGCCAAAACCTATGCCAAAGGGGTAGGCCCTTATTATATTTACGCCCACCCTGTATTTAGTCAGCCTTATGAAGTTTGAGATGTTTACAGGCCTGTTATCGGGCAGTGTTGGATAGACGAAGTCCGGCGCAAAGGCAAGAATTTTAGCGGGTTCCTCCTGCTGCATTACAAGGTCAAGGCTCTCCTTGAGCTCGGCCCACCGGCTGTCGCTCTTGTAGGCCATGGTAAAGACGGCAAGAAAGAGGGGCACAAAGATAAGGCATGAATAGAGGGCCTTTTTCCGTGCCTGCCCTCCCGCGATGATAAGAATGGATATGGCGCTCGCTATGACAACGGGCATCTCCACGATATTTCTCATGCCCGTAAGAAAGGAGCTCCCCGCGATAAGGATAAAAGAGATTACGAGGACTGCGTTGGAGACGGAAAGGGACCTTTTTTTATATACGGTACGGAAGATGGCCTCTGATAATATGAAGACAAAAAAGAGGCTCACCAGAAGGCTTCCGTCTATTGGGCCTATGGTGAGCCCGCCTACACCGGCGGTAAGGGCTGTGAGGCCATGGGAAGAGCCGTTGGAGACGGATTCATTGAGTATCCTGAATATACCGTCAACGTTTATGGCAAGCACATGCAGGGCCAGAGTCCAGAAGATGACCGTCATCACGGCCCTCATCTTAATGGCCCCCTTTCCGGCAAGGGTGGCCATGCCCGCCCCAAGGATGAGGGCAAGAGACCCCATTACCCACTGCGTCTTCATCTCCTTAAGGGCCCAGATGGTGTCTTCTGAGATGAAAAGTGCGACTATGAGAAGCCATGCTACGAAAATGACATAAAGCGCCGTCTGTATCCTCAAAGAGGCCGCTGTCTCAAGCACGGCACTTCCCCTGCCGCGAAAAAGGAGAAGAAGGATGACTACGGAGATGAAAAGCGATGATTCTCTGATGGTAAGCGTATGAGGTATGGGAAGGATAAAAAGAAAAAGCCCCGCTAAAGGGAGCAGAAATTTATTCGAGTTTTTTTGAAGATATTCCCAAAGAGAAAAAGACAAAACAGGTCTCTCCATAGACGATAAAAGAAATCCCACTTAAGTGGGCTTTCAGCTCAAGCTATTGAAAATGGTAGCATCTCACGAAATAACTGTCAAACAGCTTTTATTGTGATGCTTTCTCCATACTCCCGCGCCGGCCGGCTTATGGAAAAACCCGCCCCTCTCTGCAGGCAAGGCGCGCGTCACAGGGTTTCCGGCGTTCCCCTTGCGCCCCGCCAGAGGCAATTCAACAGCGCTGAATGAAGAAAAAGGCCCCGAAAAAATAATCTTAGCCGTTAAAGACCTTCAGGTTACGCCCCACCTTCCCCATTTCGTTCATGTGCGAGACCCTGTTTCTACCTCTATTTTTGGCGTTGTAGAGGGCGCGGTCGGCACGGCTTATCATGCCGTCTGTGTCCTCATCTCCATCGAGCATGGTGGCTACCCCTATGCTTACCGAGGGCCTGATATTAACGCCGCCTATCAAGACCTGGTCCGAGAGCCTTTTCCTCAGCCTGTCGAGGGGATTGATGGCCTGTTTTTCATCTGTTTCCGGCAGTATTATAAGAAATTCATCGCCTCCGTAACGGAATACAACGTCGTTTTCGCGGAGCCAGTGTTTAATAGCCGTTGAGATATGGCGGAGCACCTGGTCGCCGACCTGATGACCGCATGAATCGTTAATGAACTTGAAGTTGTCAACATCAACCATGGCAAGGGTAAGTTTGCGCTCTGTCCTGCCCACGCGGGCGTACTCTTCTTTCAGCCGCGCCATGCCGGCCTTCCTGTTATAAACGCCTGTGAGTTCGTCAAAGCTCATGCTCGAACGGAGCTCATCATATGAGCGGTCAAGACGGCGTTCAGCCTTCACCCTGTAGTAGTTGAATATGAAAAAATAATTGACGGCGCAAAAACCGATGACGCTCAAAAAAAGCGCCGGGGTCATCCACCTGCTTTGCATGGCAAGAAACTGCGCCGTTATGAGCGCTAAAAAGAAAAACCCGTTCAGCCATACAAGGCCCCTCAAGTCACGGATAAGCTCGGATGTGAGACACTTCATGGACATAACCATACCCCCCGCCATTTTTTTAATTATGGGACACCTTCTCACATATATTACATTGCAAGAAACGGGCCAGATCATAAGGCCGGTTTTGAAAGGGGCATGACAACGTGGTGATAAGGCATAGGACATGGGCGCAGGGGGCCGGTATGGGGCACTTTTTGCCCCTGAGGCACATTCTTGCCCTCATCTCTAAGCAGGGCAAGAGCCCCTCCATGGCCAGGCCCGCAAACAAGACAAGACATTGACATTGCACAGTAAAATGTACCCTGCCCATAAAAGGAGGAAGGCCGTCCCATGTAGCGGGACGGCCCTGTTTAGAAGGGTTTTACTGCGGAGGGGGGACGGGGTCCGGAGGTCAGATGGTCTGTCCGGGTGTAAGAGGGGAAAAACAAAGAAGACTTTTCTATCCAGGGGCCCGTGGCAAAAGAAGGCCTATGATGCCATGGCGTTTATGGAGGCCAATACATCGGCCTCTCCCCTTGTAAGATTAAACATCTCTATTACCTTCTCAACGGGCTCGCCTCTCTGAAGGAGGTTTCGGGCGGCGCTGTAATCCGCGTCCTCAGCGCTGTCCTGCGTCCGGGCGGCATGTATATCCGCAAGGGCCCCGTCGAGCCTCTCTATGATATCCTTAAGCCTCTCCTGTTTTACGGCGAGGTCCTTTTCCCTGCCCCCGAGGTCATCCATACCTTTGCGTAAGGCCAGAAGGGCCTCTTCTTCGGCCTTGCCGTCCCTGCGCTCTGCCCCCGGCCTCTTTGCCATCATCGCAAAAAGCACACAGAGTATGACGGCCGTTATGAATACATCGGCCATCAGCAGGATTGACTGGTCCATGTCTTCTCCTTAAAGGGTAAAGCAAACCACGGCTCATGCCATGATATCGATCCCCTCAACCCCCTTTTCACCATCGTTCTTGCGCTTTTCACCGGGGTCTTTCTTCTCTCCCCTATCCTTGCCCTCCCCTCCGGGGCGTTTTTTATCAACGGGCCGCAGAGGCCGCACCGGCAAAAGAGGCCGTCTCAAACCTGGCATGTGTACTCCGCCATTCTCTGTCATAAGACCTTACCTCGTTTGTTTTAAAATGCAAAAACCATGCCTCTTTACATCAAGGGGGGAAAATTTCTCCTCCGGAATCCCGGGACGACGCTCCCAACACTTGATATAGCCTAAAAACACGAGAAGGGACGGCCCTTCGCTGAAGACCGCCCCCCTCGCTTACCCTGCTCGACAGGGAGCTGATACATCTGTCATGGCCGCAGTTCCATGTCACTAAACTGACGGCCAACCACGGCCAATCATCCTCCTCACTGGGCCGCCCTTGTACGGGCCTCGACGGATGCCGCGGAGGCCTGGGCCTGCCCGGCCTTGCCATGTATTAGTTTGAGTTCCGGGGTATCGTCCACGACGCGGCTCGTTACGACAAACCTCTCCACAAGCGTCTTAAGTTCCGAGGCTATCTCGGCGACACTGCCCGAGGCGCCTGAGACATCGTTTATGGCGTCTACGTTGGATTGAGCGGCCTCGGAAATATTCTCCATGTTCCGCGCTATCTCCTCTGCCGTGGCGCTCTGCTCCTCTGCGGCGGTGGCTATCTGCCCTATCATATCGTTCACGTCCTCAACACCGGTGACTATCTGCGCGAGGGCGTCTCCGGCCTCGTTGGCGAGTTTTACGCCGTTCTCCACCTTATGAGTGCCCTCTTCCATGGCGTCAACCGCCTGCGTGGTCTCGTCCTGAATGGTGTTTATCATCTCGCTTATCTCTTTTGTGGCCTTGGTGGTCCTCTCGGCGAGCTTTCTTACCTCATCGGCCACAACGGCAAAGCCCCTGCCCTGTTCCCCGGCCCTTGCCGCCTCAATGGCCGCGTTAAGGGCCAGGAGGTTTGTCTGGTCAGCTATGTCGTTGATAACTGATATAATGGTGCCTATCTCCTCGGAGCTCTTGCCGAGGCTCTTTATGGTGGTTCCCGTTACGTCCGTGGACTCGGCCACATCTTTCATGGCGTTAATGGCCTGGCCTACGACGTCACCGCCTCTGGCGGCGATATCACGGGCGCTCCGCGCGGCCTCCGTGGCGCTGTGGGAGTTTCTGGCCACCTCTATGACGGCGGCGTTCATCTCCTCCATGGCCGTTGCCACCTGCGCGGTCTGCGCGGACTGCCTGTTTACGCCCTCGTTCATATTAGAAGATGACGAGGCAAGCTGGCTCGATGAAGAACCAAGGCTTACCGAAGAGTTTCCGATCTTGCCCACTATATCGCTCATGGAGTCGGCCATGGCGTTTACGCTCATAGTCAGGCTGTATACCTCGTCCTTAATCTCCTTGCCAAAGGACTTGTTGTTTATCCGCACCCTGCCCGTAAGGTCGCCTCCGGCGAACTTTTTTACCATCTCCTCAACCTTCTCTATGGGGGCAATTACAAGGCGTGTCGTCCTGTAGAGGAAGAAGATAACAAGCGCCGCGGAAAAGCAGACCATTACCGCCATTATGATGAGCACCCGCCTCGCCTGCGCGTTGGCCGAGGCGGCGATGCCATGATTAAGAACTGTGGCGGCCTTCACTATCTCGGCAGTATGTTCGTTGGCGATTCTTGACATCTCTTTATCGAAGCTTCCCTTAAGATTAACAACCTTCAGGATAGTCGCCTTTCTGGACTTCCATAGCGCCTCAACAGGCCCTATATTGGCAAGCACCTCTCTGGAAGCAGGTTTTTTCAGCCCAAGGGTCTTTGAGCCAAACTGAAGGCCCATGAGCGTCTCCTCAAAATTGGCGATAGTCTTCTTTATGGCTCCAACAAGTTCCGCCTTGGTCTTATCGTTAAAGGAAGAGAAGTAACGATGGGTGAGGTAACCAAGCTTTACGGTCCTCATGCGCTGAAGCCCCGCAAGGTTGATGCTCCTTCCATATGCCGGGTTTTTTGTTTTCTCAAAAGACTTTATCACCTTGTTGAGCTTGCCTATCATTACGGGTATCTGGGCGTCCAGTGTGGCAAGGCCCCCGGTAAGGCCGTCTCCGTAGTCCATGGCCCTGTCAAAGGAGGTCTTCATTACAGTCCACTTCTTCTCAACGGCCTTAAGCTGGGCAAGCTGTTCGGCCGCTGTTATGGCAGGCATGCCGTCGGAGCCCTCTTTTAGTCCCGTGAGGACCTTCTCGAAGTCATGCTTTTTCCCCTGAAAGACAGGTTCAAGGGACTCGTCATTGGTGAGGATATGGCGCGTAAGCACATAGCTTATCTCCACCACCCTTTTTCTTAAGCCCCCGGAAATATCCACGGTCTTAAGCCCTCTTCCCATGGAAGAGACCAGCGAGTAGACAATAGGCAACTGGACAAGAAAAAACACCAGAAGCACAAGAAAACTTATAGAAAATCTCGCCTTTAAAGAACTGAAATTCATAATTATCCTCCCTGAACAAAATAAGTTTTAAAGTACCCCCCCTTAAGGCGGGGCGGATTATGCGGCCGTAGAGTTCAAGACATCTCCAAGGGCGTCGCGCTCGCTCTCTGATAGGAGTTTTCCCACATCAAGGAGTATAATCAGCCTCTCGTCCACCTTTCCTACGCCGCTTATGTAATCCGAGCCCGAGCCTGTCACAAGCGAAGGTGCGGGCTCCACCGTTTCGGCGGGAAGCCTCAATACCTCCGATACACCATCCACCCTCAGCCCAACGGTCCTCTCGTTTACGTCTATGACTATTATGCGGGTCTCCGTGGTTTTTTCGCAGGCCTCGAAGCCGAACCTCTTACGAAGGTCAATTACGGGTATTACCCGTCCCCGGAGGTTAATGACCCCTTCCACAAAGTCCGGGGCCCTCGGAACCCTCGTGAGTTCCATGTCCCTGATAATCTCCTGCACCTTCAGTATGTCAACGGAAAACTCCTCGTTTCCCAGTCTGAAGGTGACAAGCTGAAGCACATCGCTGGAATCACCATCTCTCTTAAGACCCATAACCCTCCTCCTTATAATCAGCCTGATATATCCCGCTACCGCCTGCCCTTGCCGCACCTTTACGCCATGGGTACAGTTACATCCTATTCGGCCTGGATATGGAGAAACTTTAATCGCCAACGAAGATTTAAGACCACTTGCTCCGGGCCGTCGCAAATCCGTTGTAAGACGAGGCAGGAAAACCAGTCGCAGGGGCCGGAAAGGAGTTAAAGTTTTGGCCTCTTTACGCCGATTCAAAAGACCGATAGCAATCCGTGTATAGAGAGCCCTGTAAGGCGTCCCGGAAGAGCAGCTCACGCAGGCGAGGCGTTAAGGAGAACATTCCCTGAGCATGAAGATACAGTCAAAAATATTCATAGCCTTTTCATGCCTTCTCGCGGGCTTTCTCGCCTTTACGGCGGCCGTTGCCCTTTACAACCAGAGGCTTCTTTACGGGAGCATTGAGAGGGCCGGCGCCATACGTCAGGAGATAAGGGCCGTCACACGGCTCTCCTCACTGGCAGGTGGCACCATTACGCCCGTAAAAAAATACATAAAGACAGGAAAACCCCGGTACCGTGAAGAGTTCAGAAAGGTATCAGAGGCTGTGGAAGCCCTTATCGTTGATATGGCACGGGCCCATTACTCGGCAGGAAAAGAACCTGACGCGGAAAAGGTACGGGAGGAAGAGAGACTTTTAGGCTCCATATCATTTGCCTGGTCACGCATAAAGGGGCTATCGGCCGACATATTCGCCATTCACAACCCCGTGGGCAAGAGCAAGGCGGCCTTCATGGCAAAAAAGATGGAGAAGATATGGGCGGACTCCATTCCGGGTTCCCTGAAAGAGTGGCATAAAATCGAGATGAAGGAACTCGCCGCGAACACGGTCTCCCTCAAGGGCGCATGGAGTGATGTATGGAAGATAATGACCGTCGCCGTGCTCCTTCTAATATCTTTAGGGATGTATCTCAGCCACCTTCTCTCCGGGCTTATCACCGCCCCTGTAAGGGCCATGAAGGAACAGGTGGAGGACATTACAGAGGGCCGCCTCACCGGACCCGTGGAGGTAAGGCCCGGTGATGAGCTTGAGGGGCTGGCAAAGGCCTTCAACGCCATGAGGCATTCGCTCGGCGAGACCTGCGAGAGGCTCGAAAGGTCGGCAAAACGATACAGGGGGCTCATCCATACGGCGCCCGACGCCGTCTTTCTTCTTGACCCGGAGGCGCGCTCCATAGTGGAGGCCAACAACGCGGCCGCCGCGCTGACGGGATACTCACGCGATGAGCTCCTGCAACTCTCCATTGACAGCGTTCACCCCCACAACTGCGAGGGAGACTGCGCCGGTATACTCACCCTCGCATCGGGAGGGATAAGAGAGGAGTGCCGCAATACTATCATAAAGAGAAAGGACAAGGTGGTGGTCCCTGTGGATATCACGGCCTCGCGCGTGGAGACAGAGCAGGGCGAGTTCGTGCTCTGCTTCATGAGAGACATCTCGGAGCGCGCGGCACTGGAAAAGGTCCGTAACGATTATACCGTTGACCTTGAGTTGAAGGTACGCGAGCGCACTGCAGAACTCGAAGGCTCGGTCAAGGAACTTGAAGCATCAAAAAATGCGGTCATGGGGCTCCTGGATACCGTGGAGATGAGCAAAAAGGAATGGGAAGAGACCTTTGACAGCATACCTGACCCCATCTTTGTCCATGACCGGGAGTTCAGGGTTATAAAATGCAACATGGCATACCAGAGGCTCGCGGGCCTCCCCTTTCAGGATATCGTGAAGAGGCCATACTATGAGGTCTACCCGCTGATGAAAGGCCCCTTCTCCATATGCGGAAAAGAAAAAAACGGCTACTGCAGGGTTGAGGAAGAGGAGATAAGCCTTGAGGAGGAGAGCACCTTCAGGCTGAGGTACATCCCGCTCAGGGACAGCCACGGCCGCTTCACGTATTCACTGCACCTCATGGAGGATATCAGCGAGGAAAAAAAGAACATCCTGCGTATAGAACAGGAGATGGCGGTTAACCGCCAGTTGCTCAAGATTGCCGAGGCCACGGCCAAGACCACTAATATAGACCTGCTTCTAAAGCAGATAGTCTCATGCGTAAAGGAGATACTCTGCGCCGATATAGTGGCGGCCTACCTCGGCGATGAGGAGACAAAGACTTTTATCCCACGCCAGGGCGCGGGCATCGATGGCGTGATGCAGCCCATATTCAATAACGCTCCCATCGACGGCAAGAGCCATATCATCATAAGGGCCCTTGAGACAAATGAGGTAGCCCTTATACCCGCCGTAAGCCGCGCCGAGCTCCACAGGGCCTTTCATGGAAACAGGTTTGTGGAATCAATCGAGGACCTTGCCTCCATAGCCCTCATACCCATTACATACAGGGGGGCCTACCTCGGCCTCATCATAGCCGCCTACAAGGAGAGCAACGTCAGGGCCCGCGGGCTCAGCGACCGTGACCTTGACCTCATGCGCGGCTTTGCCGGCCAGGCCTCCGTGGCCATAGACGAGGCCCGTCTCTACAAAGAGTCCATAAACAGGACCATGGACCTGTCGAGAAAGATTATGACCATAAGGATGCTCAACGAGATAGACCGCTCCATACTCTCGGCCGTAAGCACGGACGAGATACTGGAGACCTCGGCAAGGATGATATCGCGCCTCGTACAATGCGACGGCGCCGACGTATGGGTAGTTAAGGAGAGCCGCATCGTATACACCGCGGGCTACGGCCGCACACTGGCGGAGAGGGGCGAGGCCTTCAACACTGAAAAAACCATCTTCTCAAGGGTAATCAACGATGCCATGCCTTTTACCACAGGCGACACACAGGAGATAAAGAACCCCCGGGGCATTGAAAAACGCTTTACAAGGGGGGGGCTTAGGTCCGTCATAATCATACCGCTTACTGTGAAGCACGAGATAAAGGGCATGCTCAACGTCTGCTCGCGCCGCGTCTCGGCCTTCGGCTCCGAGGACCTCTCCACGCTGGAAAAATTCTCCGCCCACATAGGCGTGGCCCTTGAGAACACACGCCTCATAAGCGACCTTGAGGGCCTTTTCCTCGGCACCGTGCGCACACTCTCAAAGACCATTGACGCGAAAAGCCCCTGGACGCGCGGCCACTCCGAGAGGGTTACGGAGATAGCCATACGCATTGCAAGGGTAATGGGCTTTAAAAAAGACGAGTTAAGGGACCTTGAGCTGGCCGGACTTCTCCATGACATAGGGAAGATAGCCACATATGAGGGCATACTGGACAAGGCGGGAAGGCTTACGGACAAGGAGTACAGACAGATTCAAAAGCACCCCGTAAAGGGCGCGGAAATTCTCTCTCCGCTAAAGCAGTTAAAGGACATCATCCCCGGCGTAAGGTACCACCATGTATGGTATGACGGCAGGGGCTACCCCGACGAGGGAATTATCGGAAAGGCCCTGCCGCCCTTCGCGCGCATACTCGCCGTTGCCGACACTATTGACGCCATGAGCGCGGACCGCCCATACAGAAAAGGCAAATCCATCGAAGAGGTTGTGGCGGAGCTGAAGAGATGCTCGGGCACGCAGTTTGACCCTGATGTGGTCTGGGCCTTTTTGTCCACCATAAGATAATACGTAACAGACTTAACTCCAGGGGCATTTATGCCGTTATATATATAAAGGGCAGTAAATGTCCGTGGGACAGCCGCCTCTGCCCGGGAGGAAGACGCGCGCTTCGGATTAAGCGGAAAAAAGACAACCTTGCCACCTGACCCTTAAAATGCCATTCAAAGAGACGAAAGGCGGAGTGATTATGAGCGACGAGAAAAAAAAGGAACTCAGAAAAAAGGTAGACAAGATGATGCAGGGCTCCACGAGCCCCGACATATTCAGAAAGGTCATGACCGTTGCCGAGGACGAGAAGGCCTCGGTAAACGACCTCAAGGCCGTCATAGAGCACGACCCGGTCATAGTCTCAAGGGTCCTCAGCATGGCCAACGGCGCGTACTTCTGGTTTCCGAGGCAGATAAACAGCATAAGCCAGGCCATACTTGTGCTGGGTTTCAACATGGTAAAGACCCTCGCCGTATCCACCTCCATATTTACGGGACTCTCCTCCAATAACAGGCGTTCCGTAAACGCCCTGTGGAACCACTCATTCATTGTGGGCATGGCCTCTGGGCTCATCGCCAAGGAGAGCATGGCAGTTGACAATGACTCGGCCTTTATCACGGGGCTACTGCACGACATCGGCAGGGTGGTCCTCTTCCAGCTCTTTGGAGGTGAATACCTCAAGGTCTCGGGCGCGAGCCGTGAGGGACTGCTTCTGCGCGAGGAAAAGGCCTTCGGCGCCACTCACCCCGAAGTCGGAGGGTGGCTGGCCGAGAGGATAAACCTCCCCGAGGCCTGCGTAAGGTCCATTGCCTTTCATCACAACCCTTCGGAATGTCCCGTGGACAAGACAGACCCGGCAATGGAATACCTGCCCCATGTGGTGTATCTTGCCGATTTTATCGTCTCCGACACGGGCGACGGCATTGACAGCGACTGCGAGGCATCGCAGAACCACGCATGGGTCTTGAAATCAATCGGTATGGGAAATAAAATTTTCGATATACTCGAAGAGGTAAAAGAACGCGTCGAAGAGATGAAGCTGAAGGAATGCTCATAAGGGCCGGAGCCTTACGGCGTATTACGACGAACCGCCGCCCCCGCTTCCCCCTTACCCCTTCCCGCCGCCCCTCGTTTTGATAGCTTACGCTTCACTCCAGCAATCCACAGGGCCACTGGCCCTTTCCGCAACGCAATAACGAGAGCCAAAAAAAAACAGGCCCGGAGACGTAGCGTCCCTCATATCCGGCCTCCTCATAGACCTGCCCTAACGCAGGACCACTATATCAACACGCCTGTTGGCCCTTCTGCCGCCGGGGGTATCGTTTGAGCCGAGGGGCCGATACTCACCATAACCCGTTGCCGATATCAAGGCAGGGTCAAAGTCATGGCGATTCACAAAAAACTTCAGCACAGTGAGGGCCCTTGCGCTCGAAAGGTCCCAGTTGGACGAGAAGGCCCTGTTCCTTGTGGGCACGTTATCCGTATGCCCCTCTATCTTAATCCGGCTATGGAGGCCGGTAAGGGTGCGGGCGAGTTCCGAGAGCACTGCGGCGGCGCGCGGCGCAAGCGAGGCGCTGCCGGATTTAAAGAGCGTGCCTCCCGGGACCCTTATAATAATCCTGTCTTTTTCCATGACAAGACGGATGCCGTCCATGCCGGGGACCCCCTTCATGGAGCTCAGCAACCTGCGGTATCTGCCGGAAAACCTTTTCTGAAACTCAAGGGATATGGGTTGGCCGCCCTTTCTTGTTACAACAGGATCAATGGCGCCCGACATGGAGCTATTGAGAGACTGGTTAAAGGCCGCGGAGAGGGCGCCGCTGAAAGACTGGTACTTGCCCTCATTTACAGAGGACATGGCATACATGCTCGTAAAAAAGGCGAAGAGAAGGGTTATGAAATCCGCGTAGGATACGAGCCACCTCTCATGATTGCCTCCGGGCTTTTTTTTTCTCCTTCTGCGTCCCATCACAACTGACCTGAATGGCCTGAAAGCTTCTCGGGTTTTCTCACAAAACCGTCGAGCTTCTCTTTCAGGGTCCTGGGGTTTTCTCCCGTGGAGAGGCCGATAAAACCCTCTATCATCAGCTCTTTTATAATACTCTCCTCGCGGACCCTCTTCTTTATTTTTTCCGCCAGCGGAAGCCACAGCAGGTTGGCCGAGCCTACGCCATAGACCGTGGCCACAAAGGCCACGGCAATACCCGCGCCGAGTTTATCGGGCTCGGCAAGGTTTTCCATGACCTGAATAAGGCCGAGCACCGCGCCGAGGATACCGATAGTGGGCGCAAAACCTCCGGCGCTCTCAAAGAGACCCGCCGATGCCTCGGAGTATTCTTCCGAGTACTGGAGCTCTATCTCCAGTATATCCCGTATACGCTCCGGCTCCTCGCCATCTATGACGAGATGAAGGCCCTTGGTAAAAAAGGGGATTTTTATATCCTTGAGCCTGGACTCAAGGCTGAGAAGGCCATGTGTCTTGGATTGGACGGCGAGACCGGCTATATAACCTATCATCGAGGCAGTTGAGAGACCTCCATTGACAAAGGCCTTTCTGGCGTCTTTCACGGCCTGCACAAAGGTGGCAAGGGGGTGAGATACTAACACGGCCCCAAGGGTTCCTCCAAAGACGATTATGGCCGCCGTTGGCTGGAGGATGGAGTTAAGAGAGCCGCCCTCGAGTATCTGACCGCCCAGCAGGGCCGATATGCCTATCAGGATGCCGGCTATTGTGAGAATATCCATGGGGTAATAATAATCTCCTTCTTATCTCCGGCCCTTGGAGGTCATATCATGTTGACAATCTCAGCCGCAATCATATCGAGAGGGACGACCTTGTCGGCCATACCATCGTCTATAACGGCCTTGGGCATGCCGTAGACAGTGCATGTTCCCTCGCTCTGCGCAAGGGTCTTGCCGCCGCGGCGTTTTATCTCCCTCATGCCGAGCTTGCCGTCATCACCCATGCCGGTAAGTATTACGCCCATGGCCCTGCCGCTAAAACACGAGGCAACTGATGTAATGGCCACATTAACAGAGGGCCTGTACAGTGACCCGGCGGGCTCGTTGTTGACCTCCACGCACACTTCGGCGGCGCCCCTCCTCACGTATCTCGTCTGAAGGCCCCCCGGGCATATAAGCACGCGGCCGGGCTGTACCTCATCACCGCTACTCGCCTCGGAGACACTCATCTTACATAACCCGTCAAGCCTCTCGGCAAATGCCCGGGTGAATTGACCCGGCATATGCACCGCTATAAGAACCGATACCTTAAGCCCGGAGGGAAACCCGGAGAGGACCTTCTGAACGGCCTTGGGTCCCCCGGTTGAGGCGCCTATTACCACGGACTTTATGTTCTGTGTGGCAAAACTCCGCGGCTCTTTCACGGGAACAAATGGTTTTGCCGCCCCTGCCGCCGTCCTTACGGGAGGCCGGAGTTTTTTCCGTGACCTGGCGAAGGTCCTTATCTTCTGCACAAGGCCCTTCTCTATCTCCATGACATCGAGGGCCGAGCTCTTGAGATTCTTGGATATATAATCAACGGCTCCCCTGTCAAGGGCGTCCAGTGTGGCCCTGGCCCCGTCAAGAGAGATGGAACTCACCATGATTATGGGTACGGGGTTCTCCCGCATTATATGTCCCGTGGCCTCTATGCCGTTCATCCTCGGCATCTCGATATCCATGGTCACGACATCGGGCCGGAGCTCCATGACTTTTTCAACGCCCTCCACGCCGTCTCTCGCCGTGCCCACTACCTCGATATCATTATAATTTCTAATCATCCTCTTTATGATGCTCCTCATAAAAGATGAATCGTCTACTATCAGGAGCCTTATCTTGCCCATATTACAATATCTCCTTTATCTCAACACTGAGAATAACATTGGATAAGCCCTTGCCTCAGGATGCCATGGCAGGCCTCTGCTCCTGCGATAGGAGGGCAGACGCCGCGTCGAGTATAAGCACCACCTTGCCGTCTCCGGTGATGCTCGCCCCGGCCACGCCCTCGGTGCCCTTCATATACTCACCCATGGACTTCATTACTATCTCCTCCTGACCGCAGAGCTCATCCACAAGGAGGCCGAAACGTTTTTCACCTACCCCGATGATAACTATGAAAATATTATCTCCCCTCTTACCCTCCATGGGCGAGCCGCCCCTGACAATGGTATCGAGCCTTGCCACGGGCAGCACTCTCTCCCTTATGCGTATTACATCCCTGCCCTCTATGGTCTTTACGTCCTCTCTTCTTACCCTTATGTTCTCAATAACATTGGCAAGCGGTATGCCGTATATCTCATCACCGGATTTCACGATAAGTATCTGTATGATGGCCAGTGTAAGGGGGAGCCGCAGGAGTATCTTCGAGCCCGCGCCGGGCTTTGAATCTATTGTGATGTGGCCGTTGATATTGGCGATGCCCGTCTTGACTACATCCATACCAACGCCGCGCCCCGATATGTCGCTTACCTTTTTGACCGTTGAGAAGCCGGGCCTGAAGATAAGGTCAAGGGTATCCTTACGGTTGAGTTTCACGGCTTCTTCCGGGGTGATTACACCCTTTTTTATTGCCGATGCCTTTATCTTTTCCGGGTCTATGCCCTTTCCGTCATCCTCGACGCAGACGACGATATTCTGCCCCTCCTGACTTGCCGATAGAGAGATTACGCCGCACCGGGGTTTTCCGGCGGCCTCGCGCTCCGCCGGGTCCTCTATGCCGTGGTCCACTGAGTTTCTGATAAGATGAATGAGCGGGTCGCCTATCTCCTCGATAACGGTCTTGTCAAGCTCGGTATCCTCTCCGGCCAGCCTCAACTCAATCTCCTTGGCGCTCTGGCGCGCAAGGTCTCTCACCATGCGTGGAAACTTGTTAAAGACCTTTGCTATGGGCTGCATCCTCATCTTCATAACGGCAAGCTGAAGGTCGGAGGTAACAAGGTCGAGCTGTCCTATGGCCTCATCCGTATGTGCCACTATCTCTTCTTCCACGCTGGTATCGTTAAGCTGAGCGCCGAGGCGCATGAGCCTGTTGCGCGAGAGCACGAGTTCGCCCACAAGGTTAAGAACATCATCGAGCTTTACTATGTCCACCCTTATATTGTGCTCGCGCTCCCTGTGTACGGAGGGGGCCTGCTTTTTTTCTTCATCGCCTTTGTTCGCCCTCTGCCCGGGCTTTGCCTTTACCCCGTCAGATGGTTTTTCTTCTTCTCCCTTACTGCCGGCATCCTCCGCATCGCCATGCACCTCAAGTAGCTTCCGCATGAACTCGACGGAGGGTGATATGCCCTCCTCGCGGGTGTTCTTAATATTGCCGAGCATCTCCTTTATTATGTCCATGGCCTTCAGGACGGCGTCCATGACATCGGGAGTGGCGTTGAGCTCACCTTTTCTGAGCTTGTTAAGCACGTCTTCGCTCACATGGGCCACCTCCACGAGGCGATTAAATCCGAGAAACCCCGAGGCCCCCTTAATCGTATGGGCGCAGCGGAATATCTCGTTAAGCAGATCCTTGTTGCCGGGGTCCTTCTCAAGGGCAACGAACATCTGATCAAGGGACTCAAGCGATTCCTCGGACTCGACTACAAACTCGTCTATTATCTCATCCATCTCATTTGAGGGTAGATCCATCTCACCATCCTTTCCGCAACCCCGGGGTTACGGTCTCTCTTTGCTATTGCAGTTTATCGAATATGGAATCTATCTTCTCCTTGAGCACTGCTGAGGTAAAGGGCTTTACCACATAGTTATTTACCTTCGCCTGAACAGCGGCCACTACCTTTTCCTTCTCCGCCTCGGCGGTAACCATGAGTATGGGCATGTCCTTTATGCCATCGGTAACCCTGATGGTCTTCAGAAGCTCTATGCCCGGCATATTCGGCATATTCCAGTCCGTTATGACAAAGTTGAAGCCGCCCTGCTTGAGTTTTTCCAGCGCCATGGCCCCGTCCTCGGCCTCGTCTACGTTGGTGTACCCAAGTTCCTTCAAGAGGTTCTTTATTATCTTTCTCATGGTCCCGAAATCGTCTACTACGAGTATCTTCATATTTGAGTCAGCCATCTCTCATTCTCCTTTTTTAAGGATGTTTTCAGGAAAAAACATCTCAACCGCCTGAGGCCAAAGCGCGGATTAATGGATAAGTTTTTCAATCTCTCCTATGAGCGTCGCCGGCTCAACGGGTTTTACAAGGTAGACGCTTATACCTGCCTCCTCTCCCCTCTTCCTGTCCTCCTCGCCGGCTTCGGTGGTGAGCATGATTATGGGGATATGTTTGTACGCCTCGATATTTCTGACATTCATGGAGAATTCAAGACCATCCATAAGGGGCATATTCAGGTCTGTTACTATCAGGTCCACATCCGTGCCTGCAAGTTTTTCCAGACCCTCCACCCCGTTGCCGGCCTGCGTAATCCCGTACCCACCGCCTCTAATCATAAATGAGAGCAGTTTCCTTGTTACACCGCAATCATCCACTACGAGAATTTGTTCCATAATCACCCCCATCATGACCTTTTATATACAAGAGAACGCCCCACCTTAACGGGTGTAAAAAGCCTCGTAAGGTTGTGCAGGGACTCTGAAAAACCGAGCAAAAGATAACCCCCTGGCCGAAGACTGTCGTATATGTGCGTAAAGACGGCCTTTTTCGAGGCGTCATCAAAATATATGAGCACATTCCTGCAAAAGACCACGTCAGCGCCCCTTACAGAGGACATGCCGGCCCTGTCCATCATGTTTATCTTTTTAAAGGTAACAAGGTCCTTCACCTTCTTGACCACGGAGTAGGTATCGCCTGTCTTGAAGAAATACTTCTTCCTGATATCCTCGGGAGTATTCCTCAGGGTGTACCCATCGTAGATGCCCCTCTTAGCCGAGCAAAGGACGCTGTCGCTTATGTCAGAGCCCGTTATGCTGATACGCCACCCCTTCAGGTGCAGGCCCTTCTCCATAAGCATTATGGCCAGAGTATAGGGTTCCTCTCCCGTGCTCGACGCCGAGCTCCAGATGCGTATCTCCTTTATAATCTCCTTTTCCTTTTGCTTCAGGACCTGCGGCATTACGTCGTTGATGAAGCTCGTAAGCTGAGCGCGGTCTCTGTAAAAACTCGTCTCATTGGTGACGATACAGCCTATGAGCCTGTTAATCTCCTCTTCTTTGCGGCCGTCGTAAACAAGGTAATAATAATAGTCCTCGAAGCTCTTGAGGTTCAGGGCCTCCAGTCTTCCGCCGAGCCTTGTCTCTATGAGGTAGCGTTTATTTTCCGCAAAAAAGATGCCGCACCTCTTATAGATAAGGTCCCTTAAGAGCAAAAATGTATCCAGGGAGACCCTGGTACGGGTTTTCGAGCCGTCTCTTAACATTCAATTTCCTCTATGGCTTTAATTATTAAACAACGAAGAGATGGTTCTGATACTTCATAAAGACCTTTAAGTATCGGGAGGGCCTTCTGCGAAGCTAACGAGGCAAGCGCCCTTACTGCGGCGGCCTTTACGGGAGGCGCATCTTTTTCCAGTATCCCTATGAGGGCCTCCTCTGAGTCTCTGTCCAGCATCTCTCCAAGCAGTGTCACCGCGTGATGCCTGACCCAGAGGTTGCTGTCCCCGAGCCTCTCTCTTACGGCGTCTCTCAGATCCTCTGTGGTAACGGCGTCAAGGGAATCCAGTATGGCTATGCTTACCTCCTCGTCTCCGAGGCCGAGCCCTTTTATAACCGTGCCCGTGGCCTCCGGCGCGTTGAGCTTGGAAAGCGAGACATAGGCCATCTTCCTTACCTGCGGGTCTTCATCTTCGGTGGCCTCTATTAAGGGCGCCGTAGAGGCATTTTGGCCCATCAACCCCAGCCCCATGCAGGCCATCTCTCTCATATCCTGCCTGTTGTTTGAGAGGAGGCTTATAAAGCCGTCGCGCACCTTCACCGTGCCCAGACCCGCAATGGTCCCGGTAATCCCCTCGATGACATCCCTGTACCTTTCCCTGAGCATCATGGCAAAGAGGTCCTCAATAACGGCCTCTCCGGCAACCCTTGCAAGGGTCTTTGCGGCCATTTTTCTTACGTGGCCGTCATGAGAGTAGATGGATTTATGGAGAATGGCCTTTGACTCGGCCGAGCCTATATGGTCAATGGCGGCAAGCACGGCCCTCGCCGTTTCCTTGGAGGCCCCTTCAAGGCATGACTCAAGGGCAGGCAATGCCTCCACAGACCTCAGTCTTCCGGCAACCTTTATCAGGACAATGGCGTTTTGTCCGCCCCTCTCAATACCCTCCAGCACATCGGCAGGCAGCTTACTGCCGCCGCATAGCTCAACAAGGGTCCTGACTACATACTCCTCGGTCTCCTCATCAAGCTCCTCCATGGAATGTATGAAGTCCATTATCCTGCTTACGCCGCGGGCGTCCTTAAGAAGCACAAAACCCCTTAAAGCGGTCTTTCTTATCTCAACGTCCGTATCTCCCGAGGCCCTGTCAAAGACATTAAAGAGCATATCTCCCAGGGTGGCGAAACTGCTTATATCCCATGGCGCCGAGGCCGCCTTCTCAAGTATCCCCACTATTGAACCCACCGGAATGGCAAGGTCCTCACTTATAAATTCCTCCATGGTCATGAGAATCTCGTATGAGTTCGCCGTGGTGGCCATCCTTGCAAGGGCGTCAATGGCGGCCTCTCTCACAAGGCCGCTCTCCCGCCTTACTATTTCCAGAAGGGGTTCAAGGTATCTGATGTCTCCGAGCAGTCCGAGCGCCTCAACGGCGGAGAACCTCACCCACTGCTCAGTGTCGCCAAGGGCCTCCGTAATATACGAGGCGGCTCCGTAAGGCCGTGCCCTGCCCATGTAAAGGGCCGCCGCGCCCCTGACATTGGCGTTGGGGTATTTCAGGAGCTTTGCCACCACCGGGGCCGGAGCCGGGTCTTTTATCTCGCCAAGTATATCAACGGCGAACTTCACCACATCATCGTCGGGGTCATTGAGCATCTCCGATACCAGTGCAGTTGCCTCATCGCCGGCGCCTATTAAAATCTCTATCGCCCTGTTCCGGAGCCTTGCCTCTTTATCGCGTAGAAGCGGCGCAACAGCCGCCACCACCGTCTTGCCGCCTATCTCCATAAGCGCGTTCATGGCCGCTTCGGAGACACCGTGGTCCATGTCTCCAAGGGCCTCGGCAAGGGTCTGGATAAACTCATGGGGTTGGCGAAGTCCGCTTATCTCCTCGCAGGCCAGCCTGCGCCCCGAGGGATCATCGCCTCTTAACGCCTCAAGTAAACGAGCTGTATTCGCCATAGGATACCTCCCTTAAGATAACTCCGCCCCCTGTGCAAAGTTCTCATATCAACCTCATTTCTTCCTGTACCTGCCTCATCATGCGCGCCTTCAGCCTGTGCATTGCCTGACTGTGAAGCTGGCAGACCCTTGACTCGGTAATCTCCATGACGCGGCCAATCTCCTTCATCGTGAGCTCGTCAAAGTAATAAAGCGAGACAATGAGCTTCTCTTTATCCGGAAGGTTATCCACCATATTCGCCAGCGTATTCTTCAGCTCGCTGAACCTCGCAAAGGCCATGGGGTCGGCCCCTTTCGGGTCTTCAATGCATTCGAGCAAATCCAGCTTGTGCTCGCTGTCCGTTGTAAGGTCCTCGATGTTCACAAGACTGCAGGCGCTCACCTTGCCAAGAAGCGTCCTCAGCTCCTCCACGGAGATACCGAGAAACTCCGCCACATCACCCTCGCTTGCCGGTCCCCCCGTTCTTTTCTCTATCTCTCCGAAGGCCCTCTTGAGCATATTGGATTTTTCCCGCATGGAGCGCGTCATCCAGTCCATGCCGCGGAGCTCATCCATAATGGCCCCTCGTATCCTTATCGACGCGTAGGTCTTAAACTTTATACCCCTTGAGGCGTCAAACTTGTCAATGGCCTCCAGAAGCCCTATGGAACCGGCGCTCATGAGGTCATTTACGTCTATATGAGGGGGAAGATGAACGGCAATATGATGCGCTATTATCTTCACAAGCCTGACGTTCTCCAGCATGAGAGTATCCCTCTCCGGTCCCGTTTTATCAGTAGCCCTCTTTTTTTTGGCCGTCTTTTTCATTATCCCTGACCTCAGAGGCCCGGCTGACGGCCTCTTTCCCGTTTTGGATTGCTCTTTCATAGAACCTTATCCTGCATATTAATCATGTTTTTCCAAAAGAGCTGCATCCCCCCCTTTGGGGCCGCCTCTACGGGCATGCTCGAAAGCCTCTCTGATATGCCCTTGAAACAAAGACTCGCCGCGGTCTCGGGAAACATGTCCACAACGGCCCTCTGGTTGAGCACCGCCCGTGAGACCTTATCGTCATCAACGACATACCCGAGATACTCCAGAGAGACATTGAGAAACCTTCCGGCCACAAGACTGATAATGCTGTAAATATTCTTGCCTTCCTTATCGCCGCGCGCCGTATTGACAAGTATCTTGAAGCTCTTTTCTCCGTGTTTTTTCATGAGAACCTTCATGAGGGCGTATGCGTCAGTAAGGGATGTGGGTTCCGGCGTCACCACCACTATTATCTCGTGAGCCGCGGTGTTGAAAAACATCACGTTGCTCGATATCCCGGCGCCCGTGTCTATAATCATAATGTCCGCAATCTTGTCGAGCCCTTCGATACTCGAAGCAAGGGCCAGCCTCTGCTCCGCGGTAAGGTTCGTAAGCTCCTGAATCCCCGAGGCCGCTGGTATTACCATGATGCCCTCGGGACCCCTCACAATAATGTCCTCTATCTTCTTTTCTCCTCGCAGAACATGGTTGATATTGTATTTGGGCGAGAGCCCCAGCATGACGTCGAGGTTGCAGAGCCCGAGGTCCGCGTCGAGGATAAGCACCCTCTTGCCCTTACGGGCAAGAGAGATGGCCATATTGACAACGCAGTTCGTCTTTCCCACGCCGCCCTTGCCGCTTGTTACGGATATGACCCTTACAACAGAACCCCCGGAGCCCTCTTTGTCCGCCTCCGGCAGAGGCATACCCGCCTTGTTCTTTTCTCTTATCTCTTTCATTATCCGACCCCTTTGTCCCCACGGCCGATGTGCATAAAACCGGCCATGAGGTGATTTATAGACCCTTTCACTTTTCTAAATCCCTGCCCCAATAAAGGCCCCTGCTCTTTAACCGGGCATGACGTACTTTAAGACCCCCTTCACAGTGGCGGGCATGAGGTCGCCGGGCACGTTCTGTCCCGTGCCAAGGTAGCTTATGGGCCTGCCTGAGCGCACTGAGACCCCGAGCATCTGTCCAAAGGAGGTTGCCCCGTCAAGTTTCGTAAAGGTAAGCGCGTCTACGGGGAGGGTTGAGACACCTCTTGCAGACTCATGAAGAGACTCGTCTCTCTCGCGGACGCTTAGCACAAGGTTGAACTTCAACCCCGGAATCATGGACGCAAGCCCGTGTAGTTCACGCCTATAATCGCTCTTCCTCATATCGCTCCCCGGCGTATCTATGAAGACGAAGCTGGAACTGTCGTGCTCCCTTACAAAGGCCGATATCTCCGCCTCTGTGGCGGCCACCCCCACGGGCACCCCTATTATGCGGCCATACTTCAAGAGCTGTTCCGGCGCGCCTATGCGCCGCGTGTCCGTGGTAAGGAGGGCCACCTTCCCTGCTTTTTTCAGTACAATCTGGGCCGCGAGCTTGGCTATGGTCGTTGTCTTTCCGGCCCCCGAAGGTCCTATGAATGAGATTACCCGTGAGTCCTTCATGGGGTCCTTTACCCTTATCTTCCGTCCTATCTCCCCCCTGACGATATCCCGCAAAGACGTAATCCCCCCCCTGCCCCTTCCCTTTCCGGAGTCCGCCCCGCAGGCCCTTGAGAGAAGCTTCAGCGTGGTGGCGGTGTCTATTCCATTGGCCGTCATCTGCCTCTTAAGCGCCCTGTACGCCTCTGCCTCATCTCCCCTCTTGCCTGTCATGGAAAAAAGAAGCTCTTTTATCTCCCTCATCTCGTCCATGATGCGCGGCACCATATCACTATCCGAAGCATCGGGCAGCGCCGGGCCTGTGTCTTCACGGTCAAGGGCGGCGGTAACCTCGCAGAGGCCGTCTTCAAGCCTTCTGGTCTCAACGATAAGGGCGCCGGGACCGAACTCTCTTCTTACCTTTGCGAGGGCCTCCTTAGAAGAGACTGCCCTGAACCTCTTTATATGCATGCTAAAGCCTCACTACCTTTAATGTCTGAACCTTCGCGTCCTTTGCCACCTCGTTATGGGAGAGCACGGGTATGTATGGGAATGTCCTTTCCGTCAGCTTTCTCAAAAACCTCCTTATATCCCTTGATGTAAGTATGACGGGGTGGTACCCCATGGCAGTCACGGACTGGACGGCCTCCTGAACCCTTTCCATAATGGCACGCGCAATCCCTGGCTCAATGGCGAGGTACAGGCCCTGATTTGTCTCACGCAGGGACTTTTCAATAACATCCTCCACCTCCTGACCCAGGACCACGGCCCGTAGCGTGCCGTCTTCGGCCTGACAGCTCCTTGTAATCTGCCTCGCGAGCCTCATGCGCACGTACTCGGTAAGCAGATCCGTGTCTTTTATCGCGGTGGCGTAATCGGCAAGGGTCTCAAGTATTGTCTGCAGGTCTCTAATGGATATCTGCTCGGAGAGGAGGTTCTGAAGGACCTTCTGCACTCCGCCAAGGGTCAGGAGCCCCGGCACAAGCTCCTCGACTACCTTGGGGGATGTCTCGCCAAACCTGTCAAGGAGGGCCTGCACGTCCTGACGCCCCAGAATCTCACTGGTATGCGTCTTCAACAGCTCTGTTATATGCGTGGCGATAATGGCCGCGTGGGGCACTACGGTATAGCCCATGACCTGTGCCTTCTCACTGCTCTCATCAGGAACCCAGACGGCGGGCAACCCGAAGGTGGGGTCCTTTGCAGGGGCCCCCTGCAGGCCGGGACGGGCGTTACCCGGGTCTATTGCAAGTGAATTTCCGGGCATGAGCTCGCTCCTTGCCACCTCCACGCCTTTAATGAGAAAGACATACTCAGATGGCCTTACGTCAAGGTTGTCTTTTATATGCACTGGCGGGACAATCAGCCCAAGGTCTTCTGCAAGTTGCCTGCGTATTGCCTTTATCCTCTCAAGAAGCTCGCCGCCTTCAGAGGAATCCACAAGTGGGATGAGGCGGTATCCCACCTCAAGAGAGAGCCTGTCAAGGGTGGGCACGTACTCAAGAGACTCCGCACTTGAGTCATCACCGGCATCGGCCACGGCCTGCCCGTCATCGGCCTCTTCTGCCGCGGCGAGACCTCCGAAATGCCTGATGGCAAAGGCAAGGCCGCCGGCAAGGAGGGCGAGTATGAAAAAGGCCAGATGTGGCAGGCCGGGTATGATGGCGAAGAGGAATAGAATGGCCGAGGCTATCATGGCGGGCCTCATATCAGAGGTAAACTGCCGGCCTATGCTTTTACCGAGGTCACTGCTTGAGGCCACGTGCGAGACTATAACTCCGGCGGCGGTTGATATGATAAGGGCCGGCACCTGCGCCACAAGCCCGTCGCCCACGGTTAGTATGGTATAGGTCCTCGCGGCCTCGGCCGCGGGCATGCCGTGCTGGAATACGCCTATGACAAGGCCGCCGAAGATATTTATTACCGTAATCATTATTCCGGCCACGGCGTCGCCGCGCACGAACTTGCTTGCGCCGTCCATACTGCCGTAAAAATCCGCCTCAAGGGCGATATCCGTCCTCCGCCGTCTCGCCTCTTCGTTGTCTATTATCCCGGCGTTAAGGTCCGCGTCTATGCTCATCTGCTTTCCGGGCATGGCGTCGAGGGTAAACCTCGCCGAGACCTCGGCGATGCGTCCCGCGCCCTTTGTGATGACCACAAAGTTGATAATCACAAGGATTACAAAGATTATGAAACCAACGGCGTAGTTGCCGCCCACGACAAACTGGCCAAAGCTCCTGATGACATTTCCCGCGGCCCCGGGGCCGTTATTGCCGTGAAGGAGTATGAGTCTCGTGGAGGCTATGTTCATTGAGAGCCTCGCAAGAGTCGTCATGAGGAGGATTACGGGAAAGGTGGAAAAATCAAGGGGTCTCGTGACGTATATGCCCACAAGGAGGATTACAAGGGCCGCCGTAATGTTAAATGAAAGCATGATATCGAGGAGCAGGGGCGGCATGGGCAATATCATCATGGCGAGTATGCCCAGGACTCCCACGGGCAGAAGGTAATCGGCCCCGCGCCTGAATCGGGCTATATTTTCAATGGATATTGCCATTACGTGTATCAATCCTTATGGTTTTTTATGGCCTGCTCCAGACCCGTTGCCCCTGCTTCGCCCGTGTTGACCGCACCACGGCCCTTTGCTCCCGGCCCCCTCAGGCGCCCCTGTTCTTTAATCTGTATACATAGGCCAGCAGGCCGGCAACGGCCCTGTAAAGCTCCACCGGTATCTCCCTGCCTATCTCAACGCCGCTGTAAATGCTCCGGGCAAGGGGTTTGTCCTCTACAACGGGAATGCCATGCTCGGCGGCTATCTCCTTTATCCGCCTTGCCACAAGTCCTGCGCCCTTTGCCACCACATAGGGGGCCCCGGCCTTATCGGTATCGTATTTCAGGGCAACTGCCAGGCGCGTGGGGTTTGTCACCACTACGTCGGCCGTTGGCACGGCCTCCATCATCCTGCGTCTTGCCATCTCCCTCTGAACGCTCCTTATCCTCGACTTCACATGGGGGTCGCCCTCGGTGGATTTTGTCTCCTCTTTTACCTCTTCCTTTGTCATCTTGAGCCCCTTCTCGAAGTGCCACTTCTGATAGATGTAATCGATAACAGCGAGAAGGGCGAAGACCCAGAGTGTCCTTGATATGACCAGAAGGGTGATACGCCACGATTGTATGGCGAGCCCGGAGATGCCCACGTTCGAAAAAGCGGCTATCTCGCCCCACCTGCCCCGCAGGGCCGATACGGCCACATATGAGAGGACCCCTATCTTGAGGAGGGATTTCACCAGCTCGGAGACGGAATCCATGGAAAATATCTTCTTAATACCCTTGCCGGGATTGATCTTGCCAAAATCCATACTCAGGGGTTTGGTCGAGAATGTAACTCCATGGACGAGTATATTTGCCGCTATTATGAATACGGGCAATATCAATACAGGCATAAAGGCCCTTGACAATACATAAGAGCTCTCTTTAAATATCTTCATTAACTCACTGATATTCATCTCATTTCCCGCTCTTGCAGGCATACGGAACGCCTCTGTCATAAAGGCCGCGAGCCCCTTTGTAATATAGAAGCCGAAGAGGCTGAACATGACAAAACCTCCGAGTATTATGGAAAAGGTAGCCACCTCTTTACTCGTAAGTACGTTGCCGTCTTTTCTGGCCTCTTCGCGTCTTCGCGAGGTAGGCTGTTCAGTGCGTTCCCCTCCGTCTTCGGCCATATCACATCACCCTTACAAGCTCATAAACGCTCTGCCACATCCCCTCCAGCGCCCGCTCCATACCACCCTCCAGAATGGGCATGGTAAGCATCAAGACAAAAAAACCTGCCGCTATGATAACGGCGAAACCCACGACAAACATATTAAGCTGAGGCACTGCCTTTGAGAGTATGCCGAGGGTAAGGTTGAGGAAAAAGACTACGGCCATGACCGGCGCGGCGAGCCTCAGGCCAAGGATGAATATCTCCCGTGAGAGAACGAGCACGCCCTCTCCGAGGGCCTCGGAGAAGTGAAACCCGTAGGGCGGTATGATGTCGAAGCTCTTTTTTATGGTCATAATGATAAGCAGGTGTCCGTTTGCCGAGAGAAAGACGAGCATGGCGATAAGCCCCATGAGCCTGCCTATTATGGAGACCTGCGCCGAAAGGGAGGGGTCGTAGACATTGGCCATGGCAAGGCCCATCTGATACCCCATTATGTGCCCGGCGAACTCCACACCCGTGAAGATGAAGTTGGTGGCAAGCCCAATGGTGAAACCTATGAGCACCTCTCTGCCGAGCCCCATGGCCAGCGGCAGGAGGCCCGGGGGCAGTGGCACCGGCCCCACAAGTGGCACGAGAATGACAGATAGTATCCCCACGAGGGCTATCTTTACGGTCATGGGAAAAAAGACGAACCTGTAAAAGGGAAAGAGAAATAGTATGGAGCCCGTGCGGGCCAGCACAAAGATGAAGGCAGGGGCGGTTTTTGTAAGCATATCTATAAAATCCATGAGGCTACCTTATATATGCGGGTATGTTTGTAAGGATATTGCCCGTAAAGTCGAGCATGAGCCTCATCATCCAGGGCATGAAAAAGAGCAGGGCAAGAAAAACGGCGATAATCTTGGGCACAAAGGTAAGGGTCATCTCCTGAATCTGCGTCAACGCCTGAAAAACGCTTACCGCAAGCCCCACTACCATGCCCGCCACAAAAACCGGGGCCGATAAGAGGATTACCGTCTTTATTGCCTCCATGCCCATGGTCGATACAAATTCCGTCGTTATCACAACAAAGACTCCCTAAAGGTGTGCTTGAGGTCAGGAAAAACTCTGAACAAGGGACCCCACAAGGAGGTACCACCCGTCTACAAGGACAAAGAGGATGAGTTTAAAGGGAAGGGAAATCATCACCGGAGGCAGCATCATCATGCCCATGCTCATAAGTATGCTCGCCACCACCATGTCTATGACGAGAAATGGCAGGTATATGAGAAAACCTATCTGAAAGGCCGTCTTGAGCTCGCTTGTTATAAAGGCCGGAATTACGGCGTATATGGGGATAGAGTCCTTTTTTACATTCGGGGCCACGTGAGCGAGCCTCATGAAAAGACCGAGGTCGCGGGACCTGATGTTGCGGAGCATGAAACCCCGCACCGGCGTCACCGCCCTCGCAAGGGCGCTGGTCTCAGATATATCACCATCGTTATAAGGGGTGATGGCCGTCTTGTTTATCTCCATGAAGGTAGGGCGCATGACGAAAAAAGTAAGAAAGAGCGCCATGCCTATGATGACCTGATTGGGCGGGACCTGCTGAACGCCGAGGGCCTGCCGAAGCAGTGAGAGGACTATTACAAGCCTCGTAAAGGAGGTCATGGTAATCAGCACGGCAGGGGCGAATGTAAGGGCCGTCAGGAGTATTATTATCCTTACGGCGGCGCCAAGGCCGCCGGAGGCGTTATCTCCATTTATGGAGAGGCTCACCGAGGGCACGTCCGCGGAAGCGGCCATGGCGCTTGAGGCCACGGCGAGGACCACGAGTGCGATGCACCCCGCAAGAGTCGCCCCCACGAGAAATCTCCTTTTATCAATACCCCTAAGTATCCCCATTATCTGCCTGCCTCTCTATCGCGTCCCTTCAGGACGCCCCTGCCCATAAGGGTCATCAAGCCCTTTAGCCCCGGTCCGCCCCGTGACGGCCTGTCCTTAAGCCCCCGAATTACCTCCGGGTCATCGAGGCGCGTCAGGAGATTCACGGCATTGGCGGATATGCCCAGCACCAGGACCTCGCCCGCCACGTCCACTATGGCTATACTGCTCTTTTGTCCCATAAAGGCCCTTGCAATGACCCTTATGGGAAGCGATGCCGAAGAATAACCCCTGCGGCCGGAGAGCACTCGAAAGGCATACATGGCCCCTACCATGAGCGCCACTACAAAGCCAAGGGCCAGGACAGACCTTAAGAGCATGTATGAATATCCTTCCATCAGGCGAGCCTCTTCACCCTCTCCGTGGGGCTTATGATATCCGTAAGCCTCACGCCGAATTTTTCGTTTACCATGACTACCTCGCCTCTTGCCACGAGCCTGCCGTTTACGAGTATCTCCATGGGTTCACCTGCCATCTTCTCAAGCTCCACCACGGAGCCCTGACCGAGCCGCAGAATATCCTTTATCATCATCTCGGACTGTCCAAGCTCCACGGATACGGTTACGGGGATGTCCAGTATCATGTCCATATCGGCAAGCGTTCCAGTGCCGCCGCCAGTAAGCTCCGTAAAATCGGCGGGTTGAGGCGTATCGGCAAGGGCGCCCGCCTCTTCTGACGATTGGGGCGCTACTTCGGGGGCAGCACCCTCCCCGCCGGCTTCGGCCTCCTTCATGGCCTCGTCCCAGACATCGTCGGTAACGGTTTCCCCGCCTTCGGCGGGGTCTCCGGAATCCTCATCAGACGTCTCTACCGCGCCATCTACCGCACCATCTTCGTTAGAAGGCTCACCTTTGGTGCCTCCGGCGGGGTCTGCCTGCGCCCCGGGCTTATCCTCTTCGCTTTCCCCGGAAACGGGGCCGTCGGCCACCTCGTCCTTTTCGGCCTTTTCCTCTTCCGTAGCGTCTTTATCTACGCTATCCGCCATTTCATCCCCCTTTATCTATTACCGATTGAATCTCCAGGGCGTAGTTGTTGCACGAGACCCCGGGCCTGCCCAAAAACCTGGCGTTGCCCTCTATCTTGAACTCAAAGGGCTCGTCTATCCTCTTATCAAGGAGTATTACGTCTCCGAGCTTGAGTTTTTGAACCTCTGAAAGCTTTATGCTCGTAACTCCCACCTCGCTGTCCACATGAAGAGGCACGTGCTCAACGTGCCGCCTCAATCTCGCGGTCCAGCCCTCGTCAGCGCCAAGGGCGGCGTTGCCGGCCCTTCCGTAAAGCCTTTCCTTTATTGACTCAACGCTGAGGTAGGGTATGCAGAAAAAGAACGTGTTCTTCTTGTCATCGTTCGTGGAAGACTCTATCTCCATATGAAATGCAGATACCATCATTATCTCCACGGCCTCTATGACGTTGACAAAATGCGGGTTCATCTCGCTCTTTTCATACTTGAAGTCAACGGTGCAGAGGGTCTTCCATGAGGCCGAGAGGGTCTTCAAGATGACGTCCACTACCTTTTTTATTACGGACTGCTCCACGATGGTAAACTCCCTGCCCTCTATGCGCGTGTAAAACCTCCCGGAGCCCCCAAAATAATTATCCACTATGAGATAGACAAGGCTGGGGTCCATGACAAGTATGCCGTGCCCCCGCAGCGGACTCATCGTAAAGATATTTATGCTCGAAGGCAGTGTAAGGTTTCTCACAAACTCCTCATACTTCACGCTCTCAATGCCCTGCGCCTCTATCTCAACGCCCTTTCTCAGGATATTCAGGAGGGGCCCGCGCACGCGGTTGCAGAACTTCTCGTTGACCATCTCAAGGGAGGGCATCCTGCCCCTTACGGTCTTTTCCTGACTGGCGAAATCATAGGGCACCACTCCCTCTGGGACCTCGCCGGAGCCCTTGCCGGACTCTATCTGGCCATCCGAGAGCCCCTGCAACAGTGCGTCTACCTCATCCTGGTCAAGTATCTGCTCCTGCACATCCACCCCTCTTACTGGATAACGAAATCAGTAAAATACGCGCCCTGTACGGGCGTATCCTTCAAAAATCTGTTCACCCTCTTGACTATCTCGTCACGTAGCCGGTATTTGCCCTCTACGGTGCCTATCTCGGCGTAGTTTTTACTGCTGAGGAGGATAATAAGGGCATCCCTTACCCTTGGGAGCTGAGCCTTTATCTCCTGCTCGGACGACTGGTCTTCAAGCTCGAGCTTCATGGTAAGTTTCAGATAACGGGTTCCGATATTGTCCTGCAGGTTTACCACAAAGGGCGAGAGGTTGAAAAAGGCAGGCCCCTCTGTCTGCTCGCCCCCGGACTCGCCGTGGCCCGTTTTTTTAGCGTGCTTTCCGTGCTTGCCATGGGCCTCACCCGATACGCCTTCATCTGCCCCGGCGGGAGACAGGAAGGTCTTGTATGCAAAAAAACCGCCGCCCCCGAGGAGGATTACCACAAGGGGTATGATAATCAGGATAAGCTTGCTCTTCTTTTTTTTAGTCTCATTACCCTCATCTTTGCTCTGCTCTTCCTCGTCGGCCATAATTCTCTCCTCTTCGATTATTGATTCTCTTTCGCCATTGAATAGTGCAAGCTCCGTGCCACGAAGGCGGTGGTAGAGGCGCGCGCCTGGCCTGTAAGGCAAAAGCGCCTGCGCGGGGCCATTGGCCCACTCGCCACAGGCCGCGGAGTCAAAGTCTTGTGCGGGGCTCTGTCATTTTTATGCTGAAAAAAAGGGGTATGCGAAAGCATACCCCTTAAGGTGAGTGGCCGTGAGAGAGATAATATTGCTTCGCTTGGAGCGCTATCTCCCGCCTCGGCCCGAAGGCTGTTTAACGCTTGAGGTTGACGAGCTCGGCAAGAAGCGCGTCCGTGGTGGTTATGATGCGGGAGTTGGCCTGAAAGCCCCTCTGCGCCGTAATCATCTTTACGAACTCCTGCGCTATGTCCACTGTTGAGAGCTCCAGCGTAGAGGCCCGAAGCACGCCTACGCCTCCGCTCCCCGGCGCGTTAAGTAGCCTCTGGCCCGAGGCCGAAGTCTCGGAGAAGAGGCCGCTGCCGTCACTGGTCAGCCCCGTGATGTTGGGAAAATCAGCGAGCATGAGGCGCGCTATTGTCCTGTTGGTACCGTTGGAAAAGACTCCTGTAATAAGCCCGTCCGTGCCTACATCGAGCCTCTGCAGTGTTCCGGGGGCAAAGCCGTCCTGCTTGAGCCTCAGCAGTGAAGAGCCCACACCGTACTGCGTGGTCCCTTCGGTGCCAGTGCCTCCGGCGGTGATGCCCGTTCCGAAATCAAAGGCTATAATCTGATTCTGCTTTACCCCTCCGGCAAAATTAAAACCGCCCGTGGGATAGGTAACGGCGGACTCGGAAAAAAGAGCCCCTGTCGTATCAAAGACCATGGACCCGTTGGCCTGTATCTCCGAAACTCCGCTCGTGCTATCCGCTCCGTCCGTTACGGAGAACCAGTCCCATGTGTTGCCTGTGGCGCCCACGGTATTCTTTCTGAAATAGGTGGTGATTACATGGGAATTACCCAGAGAATCAAAGATGGTCACAGGCGCGGAAAAGTTGGAAGTCTCTCCCGCTTTTGCCAGGCTGAAGGCGCCGCCGGCCAGGTCGCTCACATCGGATGCCCCGGCCGCTATGGGACCGGAACTCACGGCATTGTAGCCGAGCAGTGCCGCAGATGTGCTCGTGGACCAGTCAATGGTAAGGGTAGTGCCGTTACCCGTCTCGTTGGTTACGGTGTACTTTCCCGTCTTCCCGTCGTAGGCCACGGTATAGGTGTCGGTGGTGCCGTTCTTTGCCTCAAGAGCAGACTTTATGGCCGCCGCCACGGCGCCTCCATCGTTGGCCGAGCCCGAGGCAAGCCCGCCGTCTGTTATAAGGCTCGCCGTAATGGGCGCGCCGCCCACATCAAAGACAAATGAGTCGTTCACGCCTGTGGTAAAGACATAACCCGTCACAGGGGAGTTGGAATCAAGGTTGGCGGAGAGATCGACCTTTGATGTGGCGTTGGGGGATACGTTATTGGTCGTAAGCTGTATGTCCTTGACGGTGTTGCCCAGTATGCCCGATGGGTTTGCCATGAAGCCCTGAAGCCTCAGGTTATCGGGATTTACAAGAAAGTTGTCCTTGTCCACGTGAAACTGGCCTGCCCGCGAATATGAGGGCTTGCTGAGCGATGGGTTCTGAAGGACAAAGAACCCGCCGCCGCTTATTGCAAGGTCAAAGGCATTGCCGGTGGTCTCCATGGCGCCCTGATTGAAGAGGTGCTCCACACCCGTCATATCCACGCCGAGCCCTATCTGCTTGGGGTTGCCTCCGGCATTAAGGGTCTGACTGAGCAGGTCTGAAAAAATGGCCCTGCTCGCCTTGAAACCAACGGTGTTGACGTTAGCTATGTTGTTGCCCACCACGGATAGCTCCGCAAGGTTGGCGTTAAGGCCGCTAATGCCCGTAAATAGTGATGTCTGCACGATATGCCTCCTTTTAATTAAGAAACCGCTGTGGCCATGGCCGGGGTAATGGCCCTGCCTATTCCTGATCTTGCCGCACTGCCGAAAAGGCCGTTAAAAGACCTCTTTAATGCCGCTGGCCGGATACATGGCCCCGCCTATGGCCACACCGGGCTCAGCGCCTGAAAAATCCACACCCTGAACCGCGCCGCTTACATATGTATCAAGAGGCACGTCATTACCGGAGCCGTCGCCTGTTGTAACGGTAAACCCATACTCCCCGGCAGGCAGAGGCGAGCCGTTATTGTCAAGGCCGTCCCATATGAACTCATGGCTTCCCGCGGGCACATTCCTCGCCGTAGACTTGCCCGCCACATTACCCTTGCCGTCAAAGACCGTAAGGGTCACTGTATCGGCGGGGTTCTTTAGCTCGTAGCCCAGAGGCACTGGCGCGCCCTGAAAATTAAACGAGCTCCCGCTTACGGTGACGTTTTTGCCTATGAGCCCTGTTGTGCCGTAATTATTGAGCGCGGCCATGGAGTCCGAGACGCCGGTGAAATTCTCATTGAGATTATTTATGCCCTCAAGTGAGCTGAACTGGGCAAGCTGGGCCACAAAGGCCGTGTTGTCCGTGGGGGAGAGGGGGTCCTGGTTCTTTAACTGAGTTACGAGCAGATTAAGGAACATATCCGATGATACCTGCGTATTCTTTGCCACGGGACTGCCTCCCGTGGCCATGGCCGTTAGTCCTACGGGGTTTGCCTGCATCTCCTTACCTCCATCTTATTTATTAGAACTTCTCTTCCGGCTTGGTCTTATATGAAAAGGTCGAGGGCGCCTTGAACTTTGCTCTCATGAAGGGCCTTTGTTGCTATAGAGTGGTCCCCGCCTCCGGTGGCCGCACTTTTGACGCCCTGAATAGGCCTCTTGTAATGGCCCCGGCCATCACCCTGAAGGTCCCTGTTTTTTCGAGGTGAACCCTCACCGTGGTTAAGTGTTACGTCAAGTCCCCCGAGCATGAGCCCCTGCCTTGCCAGGTGCTCCTTAAGGGCGGCGTTGTTGGCGTTGAGCATGGCCATGACATCGCTGTTGTTCACAACAATGGAGGCCTCCACAAGCCCGTGATGCATCCGCACCTTTATCTCCATATGGCCGAGTTCCTCTGGCTCAAGGCTTATGAGTATCTCTTTATCGGCCTGCCTGAGACTCATGACCACCCCATGAGAGGCCTGTTTAATCATCTGCGCCTCCGCACCCTGCAAATCGCGGGTAAGGAGCGTGGTAAAGGCACTGCCCCGCGCTTTCTCTAACCCCGTGGCGGCGTTCACGTTAATAATAGATTGGGGGCCGCTTAAGACCCTCTTATCTCCGTCCTCTATCATGGGCCCGGCTTGCCCGCCCTGCGGGGCCCCATCAACCACGGCAGAGGGAATCAAGTGTATGTCCTCGATAAATTTAGCGGGTCCCGTAGAATTAAGCCTCTCCGTAAAGACGGAAGAAGCACTCCTTGAAGGAGCACCGCCGGATATCGATAGACCCTTAAGGGGCTTTTTCTGCGCACCCATAGTCTTGCGTCCACCCTTTTTCTCCACGCGATGCGCCCTTTGCGGGGTCCCTCTCTTTTTTCTCCCGCCTTTCAAGACCGCCCCTTCAAGGGGTCTAATCATGGTCCCCGCCGAGGACGCACCCTGCGCCTTGAGGGGCCCAGCCTTTGGAAGTGAACCAGATGTCCCGGAGACGGTTTTACCTGACAGAGCCGGTTCAACGGCACTCTCAATAGGCCTTTTTTCCGGCAACGCTCCGGTAAATGCCTCATTCAAGCCTTTTTGGAGTATCGCTCCCTTGATAGTGCCCCCCGCCCTCTTTAAGACTTCCCCTGCGCCGCCATGGCCTTTATGGAATCGCGGCAGGGCCGGCTCTGCCCCTAATGGAGCCTTGTCCGCCGGAGCAAGGCCCTTTGTTCTGAATTTGAGGACAGGCCGGCCTTTAGCGGCGTACCTGCCGCGACCTTTACCATGGCGGGCCGTCTCAGCCCTGTTTTTCTCAAGAACCATTGAGCCGTCATTTAAAAATTCCATTTCCCTGGCGTGGCCTTTGCCATGGGACCTTATCCTGCCGCCGGGCCTCTCAAACCTCATCGTGCCCTCCATTAAGATGACCTTCCCATTGCCATGTCCTTTAACATGATGAGAATGCTTAACCCCGGCTCTCTCAAGGCCCATGGAGGCGTCCTGTAAAGTTATCTTGCCCCTCTCTCGCCTGCCGAACTCCCCGCCTTCAAGGGTAGACTTTTTATGGTCTGCGGTCTTTTTATAAATAGAGGAGATATTTTTCCCATGGAGGACCGGCCCCGCCAGAGCCGGGCTGTCTGCATGACGGCCGTGTTCATCCCCACTGCCCTTTACTTTTTTCTTTAGCGCCCACACCTTGCCCATGGCCTCGAGCCTGCCCTTAAACCCCCCGCCTTTGGCGGAGCGAAGAGGCCCCTTGGAAGGCACATGGACCTTCCCTACCCGAACCTTGCCGTTAAAGACGCCAACCATACCCTTCGCCAAAAGGGTTTTATGAGGAGTGACCTTCAAGTGGTTTGACATATCAGATTCATCCGTATTCAAGATAACCTTCCCGAACCTTGCAGGTATACTTTGCAACGGCCGTGCCATGGCATCTTAACCGCTTAAAAGCCTTGTCATAACAGGGTGTTATGAATAATACTTCATGTCCTGCGCCAAACTAATACGGGACAAAAAAGGGGTAAAAAAAACCCTCCCGGCAATCTTTACCCGTAATAAAGGGGGGAGGTATTGCGAAGGAGGGGAAGAGAGACGAATTTCGTATGCAGGCCTATCTCACCTGATATCTTTTTTCAGCACACGGCTTATCCTTACGGATTTATCCACATTTACAAAACCGAGAATCTTACCGGCTATCTTCTCTTTCATTGTGCCGAGTATGGAGGCGGCCATATTATCATCAAGGCGCTCTATCCTCGCGGCGGCGTCCTGCGGCGCCATATTCTCGTATATCTTCACCAGACGTCTCGCCTTGCCGCCGTTAAAGCTGTCTATCTTCTGCTTTACGGACTTCAGTTCCTTTACGAGTGTCTTGAGTTCCCTGACCCTTGTCTCAATGTCCCCCTTTATATCAATAAGATGGCCTTTTCTCTCGGCAAGCTCATCTTCTCTTGTGCGCAGTTCCTCTTCTTTGCGCCTTATGGCCAGAATAAACCCCTTTTCCGTGGATGTCGCTTTCTCTTCTTTTTTTACCTCATGGGGGGGGTCGGAACGCGGCTGAAGAGCGGCGGTAGCTATTTTTGAAGTAAAGGGGTCTAAACTTGTAAAGAGCCACGTTGCCAGAATGGATATCTTCAGAATCACAAGCGCGGCCAGGACCTTATTTTTCATCTTTCCTGCCTCCAAAAGAAAACATGGTTCCGGCTATGTCATCCATAATCTTCTGTTCCGCGCGCATGGATTGAAGGGTGTGTTTTGCAAGTGATTTTTCTTTCATCACGTCAAGGACCTTGCGGTCTTTCATTACCTCGATAAGTGCAAGACGTTTGTTATCAAGCTCTTTTTTAAGGGTCTTAAGCTCCGCCTCCTTCTCCTTGATAAGCTCCTTCAGGTCCGTGATGTAGGTGGTGTACAGGGCGAGTTCAAGCCTTTTGTCGTTGCTCTCCCTTATGCGGTCTATCTCGTTTGAGAGGCGCCGCCTCTCTTCCCTCAAGCGAAGCACCCCGCTCTGCCCGTCCCTGAACCTCTTAAGCCCAAGGGAAAACTCTCTCATGCTCATCTCTTCAAGACTCCCTCTGTACTTATGGAGTGAGTCGAGGTTAAAGCGGAATTTTTTCATCTTATTCCCTTACACATCCCCGCGTCTGCAGGCCGGAGGCTCATCGGGGCTATACTCATGGGCAATAGAGGCCAGCATGGCGAGGCTTTGATCAAAAGTTACGCGCTCGCCCATGGCTTGCCGTAAAAATTTATTTATACTCTCAATGGCCTTTACTGCCCTGTCCACCTCCGGGTCGCTTCCGTCCTTGTAGGCGCCGATGCTTATGAGGTCATAGGCCTTTCTGTATGCCGCCATAAGGGCGCGCACCTTTCCGGCCGCCTTCATATGCCCGCCGGGGACCACGTCAATCATCACCCTGCTTATGCTCTCAAGCACGTCTATGGCCGGGTAATGTCCCCCTGATGCAAGGGCGCGGGATAGGGCTATATGGCCGTCGAGTATGCTCCTCACCGTGTCGCCGATGGGGTCGTTTAAGTCGTCACCTTCAACAAGGATGGTGTAAAAACCCGTAATAGTGCCCTCGGTGCTCGATGTGCCTACCCTCTCAAGGAGCTTAGGGAGCATGGTAAAGACAGATGGCGGATACCCGCGTGTGGCCGGAGGCTCGCCCGCGGCAAGGCCGACTTCCCGCTGGGCCATGGCAAACCTTGTCACTGAATCCATCATAAGGAGCACATCGCGCCCCCTGTCCCTGAAGTACTCGGCTATGGCAGTGGCCATGAAGGCGGCCCTCATCCTGATCAGCGGCGGCTGGTCCGAGGTGGCCACCACCACCACCGAACGCGCGAGACCCTCGGGGCCGAGGTCTTTTTCTATGAACTCCTTTACCTCCCTGCCCCTCTCGCCCACAAGCGCAATGACGTTCACGTCCGCGGCGGTGTTCCTCGCCATCATGCCCATGAGCACGCTCTTTCCAACGCCGCTTCCCGCGAAAATGCCTATCCTCTGCCCGCGTCCCACGGTAAGAAGGCCGTTTATGACCTTTATGCCCACGTCAAGGGGTTTGTCTATGCGTCTTCTCATAAGGGGGTTCTCCGGCGCGCTGTAAAGGGGATACTCCATATCAGGCTCCACGGGGCCAAGGCCGTCTATGGGAAGGCCAAGCCCGTCAAGTGTCCTGCCAAGGAGCCGCTCGCTCACCCGAACACGGGCGCTATTTCTCTTTGTCACTATCTTACTGCCCGGCCCTACGCCAAAGACCTCTCCAAGGGGCATAAGGAGGATTCTGTCGCCGGAAAAGCCCACTACCTCGCAGTCAAGGTTTCTCATGCCATGGCCGGGATAGACCCTGCATATCTCTCCCACTGATGCGCCAAAACCAATGCCTTCCATGACAAGGCCCACAACGCGGGTTATCCTGCCGTTCACCCTCACGGGCCTCATGACCTTAAGGGCTTCGCTATGTCCCTTGAGCCGCCTCTTCAGAGCGCTGGAATAGGGCATTCTATCTCCATCCATCAAAGGGCTCTTGCCCCGATTCTTCTCAAAAAAAAACCGCCTTCTCCATGCATCAGCCGCAAGACTCCCCATCTGCCCCTTTCGCCCCTTTAGCCCTTTTGCGCCCCCTTCGCACCTTGTTCGCCCCCGTTGCCCGGCTATCAGCTATCGTTAAGGATTCCCTGAACCTCGTCCAAAAGCCCCTCAATCGTGGCGTCCACCTCGCCGGAGCCCGTCTCGATGATACAGCCGCCGCTCGTGACGCCTTCGTCGCCATCAAGGGACACGCCTGAAAACCCCTGTGTATACCGCTTCAATTCCTTGCCATGCTCCTTGATGATACTCATATCCCCGGGGTTGAGCCGTATCCTTATCTTGCCGTTGGTAACGGCGGCCTTCAAGGCCTCTTTGACAACATAGACCACGCTGTCCTCGCGCATGGAGAGTTCCCTCTGTATGACCTTTTTGGCTATGTTCATGCAGAGTTTAACGGCCTCTGCCTCGCATTCGCTGAAGAGTGTCTTCTTGAAATCCCTTATCTCGGCAATAAGCCCCTCAAGCCCCTGGCAACGCAGGGCCGCCTCTTTTTTGCCGGCCTCCTCGCCTGCCTTCTTACCCTCGGTGAACCCTGCCAGATAGGCATCATCGTAAATACCCCTCTCACCGGAGGCAACGGCCCTGTCATCGGCCCTTCTATGTGAGACCCTCCTGTCTTTTATCTTCTCAAAGACATGGGTAGAGACATCTTCGCCGGCATTATTGCCGGACTTGTATATATGTGAGGACACGCTTATCTATTCTCCATTTTCTTGTGACAGACCCGGCCAAAGGAGAGGCGCAGTCAAAAAAACCTCAGGCGATAACATCCCCCTGTTTACCGGCCCTCATAATCTTGCCCTCCTGCTCAAGCCTTCTTGCAACGCTTACAACGGCTATCTGCGCGGCCTCCACATCGCTCACCCTTACGGGTCCCCTGCTCTCTATATCTTCCTTCAGCATGGTCGCGGCCCTCTCCGACATGTTCTTGAAAAACTTTTCGCTAAGTGTCTCATCGGCGCCCTTCAGGGCAACGCTAAGGGACTCGGTCTCCACCTCCTTCAGTATGGCCTGCATGGCCCTGTCTTCCATTTCAAGCAAGTCAGTAAAGACGAACATCTTTTCCTGTATCTTTACGGCGAGCTCGGAGCTTGACTTGTCTATGAACTCTATTATGGAGGTCTCCGTAGCCGACTCCATCTGATTCAGTATCTCGGCGGCAACCTTGACGCCCTCGACGATATCGCCGGCGGAATCTTCGGAATCAAGGACCTGCTCTCTTATGACCGCCTCAATCTCCTTTACCGCCGCCTGTGGTATGGACTCTATGACGGCAACCCTCTGCATGACATCGCCCATGAGAATTTCAGGCAGTTGCTTAAGGACAAGGGAGGCGCGCTCGGCAGGCATGAGGGCCAGTATGAGGGCTATTATCTGCGGGTGCTCGCCCCTTACCATATTCGCCACAACCGTGGGGTCCATATATGCGAGGGCCTTTATGCCGTCTCCCTCTGTCTCCTTGGCAATCTGCTCAAGTATCCTCTTTGCCTTTTCCGGGCCAAGGGTCCTCTCAATAACGCTTCTGGCAAACTCAAGACCCTGCACGGCGAGGCCCGACGACTCGGAGTTGGCCATAAACTCCCTTGCCACCTCCCTACCCACGTCAGAGGGTATGGAGTCCATGCGGGCGATATTCTCGCTCACATCCTGAACCTCTCTCTGGCTTAAAAACTGCATCACCTCGGAGGCAAGGTTCTCTCCCACATTGATAAGCAGTACCGCCGCTTTTTCTATACCCTTGATATCCGCCACTCTACTTCTCTTACCTCTCCTGCATCCAGCCTTTTAAGACCATGGCCGCCTGCCTCGGATTATCCCTAACCAACTGCTTCAACTGCTCCGTGCCATCAAGGCTGCTCTGGCTGGTCCCCGGCGCGAGGGCGCGTTCATCACCGCCTTTTTCAAGGGCCGCGGGAAGGTTGTTCTGAATGGACTCAAGGGCAACCCTCTCAACGGTCAATCTCTTGATAATGGGCCTTAATACGAAAAATATGAGGAAAATAACGCTAAGCGCAACACTTCCATACTTTACGGCAAGGGGCATCATCCGCTCCATCATGGGCGCGGCCTCTTCCGGCAGGGCAACCCCGGCAGTGGGAACGGCCTCCTCAAAGGGAATGTTTACCACGCTTACTGTATCGCCCCTTTCTTCATTGAATCCTACCGTGGCCTTTACCATGGAGGTTATCTTGGCCAGCTCCTCATCTGTCCTCGCGATATAAGTCCTCTTTGCCGCCTCACCATCAGCGCCGGGCTTTGCCGGGGCGTAACTGCCGTCAACAAGGACGGCCACGGAGAGCTTTTTAATCTGGCCAAAGGGCTCCACAATACGTTTTACGACCTTGTTTATCTCGTAATTTATTACCTCATCGTCTTTTTTGGAGGTAACACCCGCGCCGCTGCTTACCCTGCCTCCTTTGCCGGGAAGGTTGGACAGAGCCCCGGGCACGCCGCTTGCGCCGCCCCCCGCGCCGCTACTCTCTTTTGTCCTGTGTTCGCTCCTTACTACCTGACTGTCGGGGTCGTATATCTCCTCGGTCCTGTCAACACGGCGTCTCTCAAGGTCCACGGAGAGACGCGCTACGGCGTTACCGGCGCCAAGGGCCTTTTCCAGCATGGTCTGAACGCGTCTTGAAAGATTAAGCTCAACCTTCTTTTTGTAATCCATCTGCGAGGCCATGAGACCGGCGGAGCTCTCTTCCGTGCTGCTTGAGGTCCATAGCCTGCCGCCTGTATCCACTATGGTTACATCGCGTGGGTCGAGGTTCTCAAGGCTTCCCGCCACAAGATGGACAATGGCCTTGACCTCATCGTTGCCAAGGGTGGCGCCCGACCGCAGTTTCAGGACAATAGAGGCACGGGCCTTTTTTTCCTCGTCAAGAAAAACCCCCTTCTCCGGCACGACAAGATGAACCCGCGCCGAGCGAACCCCCGTAATCTGCGTAATACTCCTTGCGAGCTCGCCCTGCATGGCCCTTCTGTAATTTATCTTCTGGACAAAATCCGTTAGCCCGAAGTTGTTCTTGTCGAATAACTCGAAACCGACTCCGCCGCCGCCGGGCAGACCGTCCCCGGCAAGCTCCATCCTCGTCACGTGGACCTTGTCCTCTGGTACGGATATGATTCCGCCGTCTATCTTGTAGGGGATATTCTTGTCGCCAAGCCTGGCGATAATCGCGCCCGCGTCCTCGGGGTCGAGCCCGGCAAAGAGCACGCCGTACTCCGGCCTCTGGCTCCATGTGACAAGGGTGATTATGGCCGCCCCGGTAATGACGGCAAGGAGCGCAAGCGCAGTGAGCTTCATGGAACCCATGCCGTTAATCTTTTTTCCGATAGAGGCCATCTATTATACCTGCATCCGCATTATCTCTTCATAGGCGGCAAGGAGTTTGTTGCGCACCTGCACCATGAGGTTAAAGGAGAGGTCCGCTTTTTCTACGGCTATCATCGTATCGTGAAGGTCTCCGCCCTTGCCCGAGGCAATGCCTTCCATGCTTTTATCGGCCTCGCCCTGGAGGGTATTTACCTTCTCCAGACTCTCCTTGAGCATATCCTCGAAGCCGCCCTTGCCAAGGCCGCTCTCGCGGGCCTTCAGGGCATTGGCCTCGGTTATGATGTTTGTAGCCCCCTTTACCGCGTTAACCATGATATCTCTCCCATGCTTTCATGAATTTAAGACAGCGCTATTGAATCAGCTCCATGGCCCTCATCATCATCTCTCTTGTGGCCCTGAAGGCATTTACGTTGGCCTCGTAACTGCGCGAGGCGCTTATCATGTTGACCATTTCCTCTGCGGTATTTACGTTAGGATACTTTACATAACCATTGGCATCCGCCTTTGGATGCCCCGGCTCGTAGACGCTTTTCAGGGGCCTTTTGTCCTCGATTATGGCGGATACGCGCACGCCCTGCAGGGTGGGGCCTCCTGATGAATCGAGGATATCCCTGAAGTTGGGACTGTTCTTTACTGTGGAAAAGACAACATCTCTCCGCCTGTACGGGCCGCCCGAAAGGCCGCCCGTGCTGTTGGCGTTGGCAAGGTTGCTTGATATTACGTTCATCCTCACTCGCTGGGCCTTCATGCCAGAGGCGATAACTGAAAAGGCATTAAACATGCGACTACCTCCCTTCCTTTATAGCGGTCATTAAAATGGAAAACTTTTTTCTAAGCATCTTTGCCGAGAGGCTATAGGCCATGTAGTTGCCGGATAATCTCGCCATCTCGTCTTCAATGTTCACAGTATTGGCGTCAAAACCAGGGTCCTCAACAGGCCTCTCAACCACCTTTATTTTTTCCGCCCCCGCGCTGCCGGTGAAGTGCGATGGATGCGTTCCCGTAAGCCTTACCTGCGCCGAAGAATCGCCCATGGCCCCGGCCATGAAACCGTTGAAATCCACGTCCCTCGCCCTGTAGCCGGGGGTCTCGCTATTGGCTATATTGGAGACTATGGCCCTCTGCTCAGCCGCACGCATATCAAGCGTCCTTGTGAGCAGACCTATGGTCCTTCCAAAGATAAAACCCATGGTACCCTCCTTATAAGGCCTCGGCCCTTCTTAAGCGCACTGCAGTAGCCAACCAGCCCGTCGGCTCCCATGTGCAGGCCTCAAACAATATCAATCAATATCAACTGCAAGATTCATACCGCATGGCATGGCACTGCTTTTGCCCTTTTTTAATGGAAAGACCCCGGCAAAGAGGAAAAAAATTCCTTGCTCTTGGATAACTTTCCCCTCAGTGAGCCGCCGGTACTCCGTACTCCTTGAGCTTGTTCCTCAGGGTCCTTATGGATATTCCCAGCCTTCTGGCCGCCCTTGTCCTGTTGCCTCCCGTATCGTCAAGTGTCTTATGTATAAGGTCCCTCTCCACGTCCTTGATGGTTATTCCGTCAAATGAGAGCTCCGATGCCGCAGAAGGGGGCATGGGGGTCTCTTTTTTCCCATGGACATTGCATAACTGAAGATGCTCTTTTGTAAGGACAGACCCGTTACTGAGAAGCACGGAGCGCTCTATGGTATTCTCAAGCTCTCTTACGTTTCCGGGCCATGGGCGCGCCTCAAGGTAAGCCATGGCCTCCTCTGAAATGGAGCCGAGGTGACGGTTATACCTGCTGCTGAACCTTGCCGTGAAGTGCTCTGATAACAGGGGTATATCTTCGCTTCTCTCACGTAGCGGCGGTATAACAATAGGAAAGATATTCAGGCGGTAGAAGAGGTCCTCTCTGAAACGGCCTTCTTTTACCTCGTGCGTGAGGTCCCTGTTCGTAGTGGCTATTATCCGAATATCAAGGCTCAAAGCCTTTTTTCCTCCAAGGCGCTCCACCTCTCTTTCCTGTATTACACGGAGGAGCTTGGCCTGAAGCCTTACGTCCATCTCGCTCACCTCGTCAAGGAGTATGGTGCCTCTGTGGGCCTGCTCGAATTTTCCCGCCCTCCCCATGGCCGCGCCCGTAAAGGCCCCTTTTTCAAAACCAAAGAGTTCGCTCTCAAGGAGCCCGTCGGGTATGGAGGCGCAGTTCACCGCCACAAAGGGCCGGAGCCTGCGGGCGCTCTGCTCGTGAATAAACCTTGAGACAAGCTCTTTACCCGTGCCGCTCTCGCCGCTAATGAGCACGGTGGCCCCGCTATTGGCCGCTATCCTCGCAAAGGCCAGGGTCTTGCTCATCACCGGAGACCTGGTGGGCAAAAAAACGCCCTTTCCATGGTTATCCGAAGACTCACGGCCATGAACGCGGGAAAGTGTCTTCTCCACAAGCCCCTCAAGGTACTCAAGGGCAAAGGGCTTCTGAATAAAATCAAAGGCCCCCTCCTTTACGGCCTCCACGGCCTTTTTTACCGTTCCAAAGGCCGTTATGAGAAGTACCGGCGTCGTGGGCTCTATCTTCTTAAGCCCCCGCATAAGCTCTACCCCGTCCATGCCGGGCATCTTCATGTCGCTTATGACGAGCCTGTACCTCATTTCATGAAACATATCAAGGGCCTCACTACCCGACCCCGCAAGGTCTACCTTGTAGCCCCTGCGGCAGAGGGCCTCGTTAAGGGCAGTCCTCATGCCCAGGTCATCGTCAACAACAAGTATGTCGCGCATATAAAACCTCCATCCATTTAGTCTGTCTTTCAGGCGCCTGCCGCCTCTTCCGGGCATGGCAGGCGAAGTGTAAACTTCGTGCCGCGTCCCGCGCCTGATGCGCAGGTTATCTCGCCGCCATGGGCGTTCACTATAGAAGCCACTATGGCGAGGCCCAGGCCCGTGCCGCTGTGCCGGGTGGTAAAAAAGGGGTCGAATATCCTGTCCAGTATCTCCTCGTCCATGCCGCTTCCGCTGTCACTGACAACAACCGCAAGCATATGACCGGCCTGCGCGCTAATTGAAATACCTATGGAGCCGGGCACATCGCCGATGGCGTCAAAGGCATTGAAAAAGAGGTTCACAAAGACCTGCTTTAGAAGCCTTGCGTCTCCTGAGACTATAACGCCGCCGCTGGATGATTTTTCTATCGTGACATCAATATCCTTATGACCGGAGCATGTATCAAGGGCGTCTTTTATAACGTCACTTATGTCAAGAGGAGCAAAAGAGGGAGCCGGCTGATTTGAGAATACGAGCATATCCGAGAGTATGCGGTCGAGGTTTCTTACGCTCTCGACAATATGCCCGGCAAGTTTCTGACTCCTTGCCTGCCCATTGAGCTCACGGCAGAGTATGGTGGAAAATATGAGCATGGAGCCAAGGGGATTTCTTA
>CAZMKZ010000005.1:0-58976 GCA_964567185.1 uncultured Thermodesulfobacteriota bacterium | reverse complement strand
CAGGCCAACCGCCGGAGACGACGCCGCCGAGGCGGCGGTATTTCTGGAAGACACCCTGCCCGGAGACATGGCTTTTGACCATCGTTCTGTAATGCGGGATTACTTCCGTTGGAAGAAAGAGGGGTTTGGGGTTTTTGATGTTTGAGGGGGGGCTGGATGTTCCCGGGGGAATTATCAAAGCTTCGTAGGATGGGTGGAGTAAAACGGAACCCATCAAACAGTATTTTTCACCCCTTGAGTTTTTCCTTCAGCAGTTTATTCACAAGCCCGGGGTTGGCCTGTCCTCTGGTGGCCTTCATTACCTGCCCCACGAAAAAGCCCAGAAGTTTTTGCTCTCCATTCTTGTATCTCTCAACGCTCTCACTATTATTGCCGAGGACCTCATCGATTATGGCTGCAAGGGCCGTTTCGTCGGATATCTGGCTAAGGCCCTTTTTCTTGACTATGGCCTCGGCCTTACTGCCTGTCTTGTACATACCGGCAAAGACCTCTTTTGCCATCTTGTTGCTTATGGTCCCTTTTTTTACCATCAAAATAAGCTCGGCGAGGTTCCCGGAGGTTATGGGGCAATCCGCTATGGCCTGCCCCTCTTCTTTCAGGGCCCGCAGAAGTTCACCCATGACCCAGTTGGAGGCGAGCTTTGCCTCGTCGGTGGCCTTTACTACGGCCTCGTAATATCCGGCAAGCGCTCTTTCTGAGGTGAGGACCCCGGCGTCATAGGCGGGTATCTTGTATTCCTTTATAAAGCGTTCTTTTTTTGCCACGGGCAACTCTGGCAGGCCCTTGCGGGCCTTTTCTACAAGCGCCTCGGCTACGATAAGGGGCGGAAGATCCGGCTCAGGGAAGTACCGGTAATCGTGGGCCTCTTCTTTTCCGCGCATGGCAAGGGTGATGCCGCGAGCCGAGTCGAAGAGGCGCGTCTCCTGCACAACGTGGCCGCCGCTCTCGATGAGGTCTATCTGACGCTCTATCTCGTAGGCAAGGCCGTCTTTTATGAACTTGAAGGAGTTCATGTTCTTGAGCTCGGCCTTTGTCCCAAGGGTGGTTTGCCCCACAGGCCGAATGGAGATATTGGCGTCACAGCGAAAACTCCCCTCTTCCATATTGCCGTCGCTTATGCCCAGATACAGTATGATGTCCCGCAGGCCCTTCAAGTAGGCCACGGCCTCTTCAGGTGTGCGCATATCAGGCTCGCTCACTATCTCGATAAGGGGCGTGCAGGCGCGGTTGAGGTCCACGAAGCTGTGGCTCCCGTCTTCTGTGCCCTCTCCGTGAAGGAGTTTTCCTGCGTCTTCCTCCATGTGTATCCTTGTGATGCCTATCTTGCGTTTGCTATCGTTTGTTTCTATTAGCAGGTTGCCGTGTTCCGCAAGAGGTTCATCGTACTGTGATATCTGATACCCCTTTGGCAGGTCGGGATAAAAATAGTTTTTCCGCGCGAAGATGCTTCGGCGGTTAATCCGGCACTCTACGGCAAGGGCCATCTCCACGGCAAACTCTACGGCCCTGTGGTTAAGCACGGGCAGGGCCCCCGGCAGACCGAGACATACGGGACAGACCTGCGTGTTGGGTTCACTCCCGAAAAGCGTGGAGCAACCGCAGAATATTTTTGTCTTTGTAAGGAGCTGACTGTGAACTTCAAGCCCTATTACGGCTTCGTACTTCAATGGCCTTCCTCTTATATGTGATGGGTTGCGTCGAACAAAGCCCATCCTTTCAAGATGTAAGCGAGCGGAGCGCGTGATGCGTCTTTAATGGCGCTACGCCTGTTTTCTCGTGGGTTGTCGTTATCCTGCCTTTTTTTTCAATAGAAAGCGGGAATGTTTTCATAACTCCGGTTTTTTAGTAATCGGCCCTGCCGCCTGCTCGTAGGCATAGGCCGTATTGAGGATGCTCTGCTCTTCGAGCGGCCTTCCTATTAACTGAAGCCCCGTGGGCAGGCCCGCTGAAGTAAGGCCGCAGGGCAGGGATATTCCCGGCAGCCCCGCCAGGTTGCATGAGATGGTGAATATATCGGAGAGATACATGGTAAGGGGCTCGCTTGTCCTCTCGTTGATTTTGAAGGCCGGCGCCGGCGCCGTGGGCGTGGCGATAACATCGCAGGACTTGAAGGCCTCGGTAAAGTCACTTTTTATCATTGCCCTCACATCCGTGGCCTTTTTGTAGTAGGCGTCATAGTATCCGGAGCTCAATGCGTATGTGCCGAGCATTATCCGGCGTTTTACCTCGGCGCCGAAACCCGCGTCCCGGGTGGTCTTGTACATATCAATCAGCCCGGAGCCTTTATCAACCCTCATGCCGTATTTTACGCCGTCGTAACGGGCAAGGTTGCTTGATGCCTCGGCCGTGGCTACGATGTAATATACGCTGACGGCGTACTCCGTATGGGGTAGCGATATATCCACTATGGCGGCGCCCGCGTCCTTGAGGACCTTGATGGCCTCTCGAACAAGGGCTTCAGTCTCGCTGTCCATGCCCTCTATGAAGTACTCGCAGGGTATGCCTATCCTCAGCCCCTTTACATCCGCGGTGAGCGCCCCTGCGTAGTCCGGCACGGAAGCCGGGAGGGATGTGGAGTCTGCCGGGTCTTTGCCCGCCATTAGTCCGAGCATTATGGCGGTGTCCAATACGTCTTTTGTAAGGGGGCCGGCCTGGTCAAGTGAAGAGGCAAAGGCTATCATGCCGTACCTTGATATTCGTCCGTAAGTGGGTTTCAGCCCGACAACGCCGCAGCACGAGGCCGGCTGGCGTATGGAGCCGCCCGTGTCCGTGCCAATGGAGGCCGCGCAGAGGTCCGCCGCAACCGAAGCGGCGGAGCCGCCCGAACTTCCCCCCGGAACCCTGTCTTTTGCCCATGGGTTCAGCGTGGGGCCGAATGCCGAGTTTTCCGTGGATGAACCCATGGCAAACTCGTCCATATTGGTCTTGCCGAGGATAACTGCCCCGGCGGATTTGAGCTTTTTTACTACCGTGGCGTCGTATGGCGGTATAAAATCTGCGAGCATCTTCGATGCGCAGGTGGTTTTGAGCCCCGCGGTGCAGAAGATGTCCTTAACGGAGATGGGCACCCCTGTAAGGCGCGTAAGGCCCCTGCCCGAGGCAAGCTGTTTGTCGGCCCTTTCGGCGTCCTCAAGGGCGCGTTCCGTGGTAACGGTAATGTAGCTGTTAAGGGATGGGTCAAGCTCGGCTATCCTCTCAAGATATGCCTTTGTTGCCTCCGTCGAGGATATCTCCCCTTTTTTTAGCAGGCCCGAGAGTGTTGCTATTGTCTTTGAGGTTATACTCATACCTATTCTATAATCCTCGGCACCTTGAAACAGCTCCGCGCTTTTTCCGGGGCGTTCTGAAGGGCTTGCCCTGATGTCAGCGACGGGGCTACTACGTCTTCTCTTGTCCCCTCACTTGCCGGGTCCTTATCTGCCGAGGGCTTTAGCGAGGCGGTATCAAGGTCAGAGAGCTTTGCCACATAGCTTAGAATATTGCGCATCTGCTCCGTGTATAGCGTAATCTCATTATCCGTGAGGGCGAGCCTCGCGAGGTCGGCCACATGAAGAACGTCTTTTTTATCTATATCCATAACCCTGTCCCTCTTGTATTTGTTAAAAAAGCAATCTACCACAGGCAGGGACCTCTTTCAAGTACGCTCTTGACTTTTAAGACCCGCGGGTCATTGACTTTGCCGGGCCATGACAGATGCTGATAAGCCCGGTAAAGGCCGTGGCCAAAGGGCTTGACAGGCCGGTCTTTTGTTGTTAGAAGTCTCTGATATGGTTAATAAAAGAAGTTAAGGCGTGTGGCATGAAAAAGACCATGAGGGTTGGATTTATACAGACAGACCCGGCCTTCGGCCAGGTGGAGGATAACGCCGTTGCCGCAATTAAGGAGATAAAGGCCCTTGGGGCCGAGCTTGTAGTCCTGCCGGAGCTATTTTCTACGGGGTATCAGTTCCGTTCAAAGGCCGAGGCCATGGGCCTTGCCGAAGAGGTCCCGCATGGGGCCACCACAAAGGCCCTTATTGAGGCGGCCTCATCTTCGGGCGCAATTATCGTCGCAGGTATCCTTGAGCGGTGCGGCAAAAAGCTCTTTAACTCCTCCGTCCTTATTTCACCGCAGGGTTTTGTGGCGGTTTACAGGAAGGCCCATCTGTTCTGGCGCGAAAAAAACATCTTTACCCCCGGCGACACGCCCTTCGATGTATTTGAGGTGAAGGGGGTAAGGCTGGCCATGATGATATGCTTTGACTGGTACTTTCCAGAGGTGGCCCGGACCTTGAGCCTCAGGGGCGCCGATATCATATGCCATCCGTCGAACCTTGTCCTTCCCCATTGCCCCGCCGCCATGATTACGAGGTGCCTTGAGAACAAAGTCTACGCCATTACCGCCAACAGGGCCGGGGTGGAGCAGAGGCGAAAGGGCGAACCCCTGAGGTTCATCGGGCAGAGCCAGATAGTCTCCCCCGATGGAGAGGTGCTATACAGGGCCCCCTCATCGGGCACCGATGCCGCGGCCGTGCTTATCGAGCCTTCGAGGGCCAGAGTAAAGGCCGCAACTCGCCTTAATGACATCTTCAAGGACAGGAGAAAGGACCTATTCAGGCTCTGAAATCCGGGCCCCCTGCCTTACCCCGGCAAGGCGGGCATTGCCGGGGACGTATATTAGCCCCTTCAGGTTTTTGTATACAGTATACTTTTTAATCTTGACAAAGAGACTGACTTGTTTTATCTTACCAGAACCCTTAAAAGACTTTAAAGTGTAACAAATGTAATCAGGAAGCGGGCCAGACGCGTCGTTCCGGCAAAAAGCCTGTTGCAGGGGCTAAACCTTTCAGGTATCAGGGGAGAGAGTAATGCTTATCGCATATCTGCCGATACTCATTATGCTGGCAATCGCCTCCGCCATGGCCTGCGGCGTCCTGTTTATGAGTTCTCTGCTTCGCCCCAAAAATCCCTACAAAGAAAAACTCTCTCCATGGGAATGCGGCGTTGAGCCTACAGGCGATGCCAACGCCGGGCACTTCCATGTCCATTACTTCATAATAGCCATACTTTTTATCGTCTTTGACGTTGAGACGCTATTTCTCTTCCCATGGGCCACGCTCCTTACGGATAAAGGCATCTCCGGCTTTATCTTTATAGAGATGGTCATCTTTATCGCCATACTCGCCCTGGGGCTTATCTACGCCTGGGTGAAAGGAGCGCTTGAATGGGTCTGATATCTACCGTTGCCGAGGTTCTTATATGACTTTGAAGAAAAACCCCATGGAAGATGTGGCGCTTTTTACGAGCCTTGAAACCATTACGGATATCTTGAGGGATAATCCGCTTATGAAGACGGTGAAGGATAACGTCGTTACAAAGACCGTTGTCAACTGGGGCCGTACTTCTTCTCTCTGGCCCATGACCTTCGGCCTTGCCTGCTGCGCCATTGAGATGATATGCGCCGCCTGCTCCCGTTATGATACGGACAGGATGGGCATGGTCTTCAGGCCGTCGCCGAGGCAATCCGACGTTATGATCGTGGCCGGAACCATGACAAAGAAGATAGCCCCCATGGTGAGGACCCTTTACGACCAGATGTCCGAACCGAGATGGGTGGTGGCCATGGGCGGCTGCGCCTCTGCCGGCGGCCCATACAACACCTACGCCGTGGTGCAGGGCTCGGACCTTGTCATACCCGTTGATGTATATGTGCCCGGATGTCCGCCCCGTCCCGACGCCCTTCTTTACGGATTTCTGGAGCTTATGGAAAAGATAAAGAAAGAGCACCCCTTTGTCCTGCAGGAGAGAGGTATAAAAACGTTTTAGATGCTTAGCGATGAGAAAAAGAGCATACTCGTAGACCAAATCGCCTCTACCTTCAGGGACGATGTAATCGAGACCACGGTCTTTCGCGGCGAGGTAACGCACCTTGTGAAAAAGAGGGCCATAAAGGGCCTCTGCGGTTACCTGAAGATGGCCAGGGACATTAAGATGAACTATCTTGTCGATGTCGCGGGAGTGGACTATCTCGACCGCCTTCCACGTTTCGAGGTGGTATATCACCTCTATTCCACGAGCACAAAGCTGAGAATAAGGCTCAAGGTAAGGCTCAATGACGGTGAGGAGATTCCCTCAGTCACCGATATCTGGCGTTCGGCCAACTTTCCCGAGCGCGAGGCCTATGATATGTTCGGCATTGTCTTTACGGGGCATCCGGATCTGCGGCGCATATATCTCGCCGAAGACTGGGAGGGTTTTCCCATGAGAAAGGACTACCCCTTGAGGGGATACAAGGACGAGTACAATCCCTACGGCGAAGAGCCCGAGTAGCGAACCCTTGGGCCGATGTCAGCGGCAGGTTCGTGTGTGGCAGTTAGGGGCGAGTTCTTTTCGTGGATTTTAGCAGAGTTTCTTAAAACAGGTTTTTAGCGGGTAAGGCTTAGTCATGACAACTCCTGATAATCTTATAAAGACTAAAGACCTCATGGTCCACATGGGGCCTCAGCATCCGTCTACCCATGGTGTCCTGCACCTTATACTCAGGGTGGAGGGCGAAAAAATAGTGAGCGCCGAGCCTGATATAGGGTATCTGCACAGGGGCACGGAGAAGATAGCCGAGAACCTTCTCTACCATCAGTTCGTCCCCTATACCGACAGGCTTGACTACATGTGCGCCATGAGCAATAACCTTGCCTATGTCATGGCGGTTGAGAAGCTCCTTGATATGGAGGTTCCGGAAAGGGCCCAATATATAAGGGTTGTAGCTGCCGAACTCTCAAGGATAGCCGGTCATCTCATGGGCATAGGGGCCTGGGCCGTTGATCTGGGGGCCATGAGCATACTCCTTTACGCCATAAGAGAGCGGGAGATGGTCCTTGATATCTTCGAGAGGCTCTGCGGGGCGAGGATGACGCTCACATACCTTCGTGTCGGAGGAGTGCGCTATGATTTTACCGACGAGTGCGCCGTTGCCTGCAGAGACATTATTAAGCTGATGCCCGAGAGGCTCGGCGAGTACGAGAGGATACTTAACAAGAACAGGGTATGGTTAGACAGGAACAGGGGGGTAGGCGTAATCTCCGCCGGAGACGCCCTCGACCTCGGGCTCAGCGGCCCGGCGCTTCGCGCCAGCGGCGTTGACTGGGATATCAGAAAAGACGAACCCTATCTTGTCTATGACAGACTTCACTTTGATGTGGTCACCGGCGATAACGGCGACTGCATGGACAGGTATCTCGTGAGGATGGAGGAGATAAAGCAGTCTCTGCGGATAATAGAGCAGGCCGTTGAGAAGATGCCCTCCGGTCCCTTTGTCGTTGACGACCCTCATATAGTGCCCCCTCCCAAACCGGGCGTCTACAAGAATATGGAAAATCTCATACACCACTTCAAGTACGTCTCACAGGGGTTCAGCGTGCCGCGCGGAGAGATATACTCCGCCATCGAGGCCCCCAAGGGCGAGCTGGGAGTGTATATAGTCAGCGACGGCACGGAAAAACCATACAGGCTCAAGATACGGGTGCCTACATTCATGAACCTGCAGACCATGGACCACCTCTGCACAGGCGGCTATATGGCCGATGTTATCGCCACCCTCTCAAGCCTTGACCCCGTATTCGGTGAATGCGATAAATAGGGTTTTTATTGTCTTATAGAGTATTGCGGCAAGGGATTACAGAGCATGATTAGAGATAAGGTCAGAGAAGAGATACTCAAGAGGACGGCCAAGTATTACAACAAGAGGAGCGCCGTCATGGACGCCCTTATGCTTGTGCAGAAGGACTGCGAAGGCAATCTTACGAGAGGCGACATGGAAGAGATAGCCGCTATTCTCGGAATAAGGACCAACGAGGTCAATGCCGTGGCCTCTTTTTACACGATGTATAATTTCAAGAAACCCGTGGGCAGGTACCATATACAGGTATGCAGGAATATCTCCTGCGCCCTCCTTGAGGCCGAGCGCATCATAGCCCATATAGAGGAGGTCCTCGGCATAAAGACGGGAGGGACGACTTCTGATGATAAATTTACCCTCTCCACGGCCGAGTGTCTCGGCTCCTGCGGCACGGCGCCCATGATGCAGATAAACGATGATTTTTACGAGGACCTTACGCCCGAGAAGGTAGACGACATATTAAATAGTCTCGAATAAAGGACAAGACGTTTTGGAGCAGGTCTTACTTAAAAACATAAATAAGCCCGAGTCCCATAAGATTGAGTCTTATATCCGGAACGGCGGGTACAGGGCTGTGCGGGAGGCCCTGAAGCTTGGCCGTGATGATATCATACAGCGGATAAAAGACTCGGGGCTCCGGGGCCGCGGAGGAGCGGGTTTCCCAACGGGCCTTAAGTGGAGCTTTATCCCAAAAGACCCCGACCTTGACAAATACCTCTGCTGCAACGCCGACGAGGGCGAGCCCGGGACCTTCAAGGACAGGGGTATTATGGACAACGACCCCCATCTGCTCCTTGAGGGCATGATGATAACGAGTTACGCCATAGGCGCGGCCACGGGCTACATCTATATCAGGGGCGAGTTCGAGTTTGGCGCAAGACGCCTTGAGGTTGCCATTGACGAGGCCTATCGAGAGGGTTTTCTTGGTAAAAATATATTCGGTTCTGATTTTTCTCTTGATATGTATGTGCACCGCGGCGCCGGGGCCTATATATGCGGCGAGGAGACGGCCCTTCTCGAATCCCTTGAGGGCGGCCGGGGCCAGCCCCGCAAAAAGCCCCCTTTCCCGGCCCTTGCCGGGCTTTACGGCAAGCCTACGGTCATCAATAACGTAGAGACCCTTTCGTGCGTGCCGGCCATCATAGAGAAGGGCGTTGAGTGGTTTAAATCCATGGGCACGGAAAAGAGCCCGGGGCCGAAAATATTCTGCGTAAGCGGCCATGTGAAAAAGCCCGGGTTGTATGAGCTTCCCATGGGCACTACCCTCCGTGAGCTTATCTACGGGCCCTGCGGCGGCATGAGGGGCGATAAACCCCTGAAGGCCGTAATACCCGGAGGCGTGAGCGCGCCCATGCTATTGCCCGCGGACCTTGACACCCCCATGGACTTTGAGTCAATGGGCGCAAAGGGCACCATGCTCGGCTCGGGTGCGGTAATAGTAATGGAAGAGGGCACCTGCATGGTGAAGGTCGCCTATATAACAAACCGCTTTTTCAGCCACGAGTCCTGCGGCAAATGCACACCCTGCCGCGAGGGTACTATATGGCTTACGAAGATACTTAAGCGTCTTGAGCATGGCGAGGGAAGGCCCGGAGACATTGATCTTCTCGATGAGCTCTGCGAGAACATCTTCGGCCGGACCTTCTGCCCCCTTGGCGACGGAGCGGTCATGGCCCTGCGCGGAGCCCTTAATAACTTCAGAGACGAGTTTCTTTATCACGTGGCCCATAAAAGCTGCATGGGCTGAGCCGCCACGGATACGAGACAGGTTCGGGATAATATAAGATAGAGCGTGAACGATAAATCGACTATGATAACAGTAACCGTAAACGGCAAAGAACTGCGCGTAAAGGCAGGCACGCTAATACTTGAGGCCGCAAGGGACGCGGGTTTTGATATACCCACCTTTTGCTATCAGGCGGACCTCATGGGCGTGGGCTCGTGCAGGATGTGCCTTGTGGAGGTTGAGGGTCAGAAAAAGCTCCAGCCCTCGTGCATTACCCCGGTTATTGAAGGCATGAGCATACAGACCGAGACCCCGCAGATACTCAAGGCAAGGCAGGGGGTGCTCGAGTTCTTCCTCTCTAACCACGCCCTTGATTGCCCTGTCTGCGATAAGGGCGGCGAGTGCGAGTTGCAGGACATGGTCTACAAGCACGGCCCGGAAACGGGCAGGTTCGCCGAGACCAAGTACAGGTTTCATGAGAAAGATTACATACTCAGCCCCGTAATAGTGAAAAACTCCAACCGGTGCGTCCAGTGCCTGAGATGCGTGAGGGTCTGCGACGAGGTAGTTGGCCAGAGCGTCCTCGCCTCTCTTGGCAGAGGCCATCATCAGGAAGAGACGAGCTTTTTACGGAGCTATCTGAACTGCGACCACGACGGCAACTGCATTGAGGTATGCCCCGTGGGTTGTTTCATGCGGCTCCCCTACAGGTATAAGGCGAGGCCATGGGACCTGAAGGGCGCGGACACGGTCTGCCCCTACTGCGCCACGGGCTGCAGGATGGTAGTAGAGGAGCGCGACGGCGAGGTCATAAGGGCCAGGGCGCAGCTTGGCGTGGGCATCAATAGCGAGACACTCTGCGCGCGCGGCAGGTTTGGTTTCGACTTTATAAACTCCGACCGGCGGCTTACCACGCCGCTTATCAGAAAATTCGGCAAACTGGAGCCCGCCACATGGGACGAGGCCTTTGATTATATGGCAAAGGGACTCTCCGGTATGCGGGGCGCGAAAATAGGCGGCATCGCCTCGCCCATATTGACCAACGAGGAGCTCTATCTCTTTGGCAAACTCATGCGCTCCGCCCTTGGGAGCCCCAACGTGGATTCAACCACAAGATGGGACCCCCTTGCGGTTGAGAACTATATCGCCGCGGCAGGGCTTGCGGAGGGCGGCGTAAGCGTCTTTGACGTTATGGAGTCCGATACCCTTCTTGTGGCAGGCACCCAGCTCTCTGAAGAGAACCCTGTGGTGGATTACACGGCGCGCCGTATTTCCACGGAGCGCGGCTCTTCCGTAGTAGTGGTCTCGCCGAGGGATATGAAGCTCGACGCCTCGGCCGGCCTTAGCATAAGGCATATACCCGGAGGACTCGGCGCCCTCATGAAGGCAACGGCCCTATCCGTATATGAGTCTTGCAAAGAAAAATTGCAGGGGTTTTCACGGGCCCATGAACTGGGCGGCCTCCGCGTTACCGCCCTTCTGGATGAAGCGGGTATTACCGCCGAAGAGTTGGATGCCCTTGCCAAAAGGCTCTGCCGCTCCGAGAGCGTGGGTATAACGGCCGGAACGGATCTGCTGAGGCAGAGCGATGGTTTATCCGCCCTCGGGCTTTTGTCTGATCTCCTCAGGGCGCTTGGCAAAGAGGTCCGCATCCTGCCAGTGCTTGACAGGGCCAACCAGAGAGGGGCCTGGGAGATGGGCGTATTGCCAGGGCTTGGGCCGGGGTACGCCAGGGCCGCCAACCCCGGGCTTGGCACAAGCAAAATGCTCAAGGCGGCCAATGACGGCGTCCTTGAGGCAATGTATATAATCGGTATGGACCTTGTGAGGGACCACCATCCAAGGGGTGTGGACGCGGGTAGCGCCCTCACAAAGCTGAAGTTTCTTGTAGTGCAGGATACCTTTATGACAGAGACGGCGGCCCTTGCGGACTGCGTCCTGCCCGGTGCCTTTCCGGCGGAGAAGGAAGGGACCTTTACGAATCAGGAAGGCCGTGTTCAGGCCATAAGGCGTCTGCAACGCCCGCCCGGGGCGGCCAAGGCGGACCTTAAGATAATAGCCTCGGCGATAGAGGCCCTCTCAGGGGGTAGCGTGGACGTGAAAGATACCTCTTCGCAACAGGTATTTACGGAAATCAGGGATGAAGCTCCCATATACGCGGGGGTAAGCCTTGAGTTTAACAACAAAAAGAATAAACTCAATAAACTCGACAACAGGAAGGCCCTCGTAGGCGGCAAGGAGGGCGGCTTTACGCCCGGGCCTCTGCCTTCTGACTGGCCCGCCGTAAAGGGTGCAGAGAAGGGAGAGTTTTTCCTCATAACTGGAAATAGCCTCTTTCATTCAGGCGCTCTCTCACATCTATCACCCACCCTTACGGGGCTTCAGAAGGGCGCCTACGTAGAGATAAGCGAGGCCGAGGCATCTGCGCTCGGTGTTGCCAACGGCGAGGAAGTCTCGGTCAGTGGCAACAGATACGAGGTTATACTGCCCGTCAAGCTCAGAAAGGGCATGAAAGAGGGCGTGGCCTTTATACCGGAGTTTTTTCCCGATGTGCCTGTGGGCCGGTTTTTTACCGCAGGGGTCTCAGTCCCTGTGGTGAAGATAAAAAAAGTCTGACCCCGTTGTCTCCGGGGGTATGGTATGGTGGGGTGGTGTGGTAATGACGGGGATATGTCGATAGAGTGTTTTTCAGAGTGCAACTTCTAAAAGAGGCCCCTTTTACCGGGGCCGGGGGTGTGCCATGATAGATCCGGAACTCTTAAGAGAGCAACAGTTTTTTGCCGACCTCACCGATGACGAGGTCAAGGTGGTTGCCGGCGTGACCCGGAAGGCGAGTTATAATCTCGGCGACACTGTATTCAAGGAATCAGAGGACGGTCAATGCATATATATCATCAAGAAAGGCGAGGTAAAGGCCTGCAAGACCGCTCCTGACGGAGAGCTCTTTACGCTGACCATCATGAGGGAAGGCGAAATATTCGGCGAGATGAGCTTTCTGGACGGCAGGCCCCATACATCTACCATCGTGGCCATCTCGGACCTTAAGGTCTATGTCATAAACAGAAAAGACTTTGAGACCATCATCGAAGGCCATCCGTGGATAGTCTACAAGCTGATGAAAAACATAGTCTTTACCATACACGCCATTGTGCGGGGCATGAACTCGCGGTATATGGAGATGATAAACTACATGTGGGGCAGAAAGAGGTTCAGTTAGGCCGGGTAACGGGCCTTGTAATGATGTTTTCGGACGATAGGATATGATAAATACAGACCTTATATTGACAGTCATAGTCCTGGTGGTAAAGGTTGGAATCCTCACCATGATACTCTTTTCCCTGCCCATGCCGCTTACGTGGATAGAGAGAAAGGTGGCAGGACATATTCACGCCCGCCTCGGCCCTTTCAGGGTCGGGCCTCACGGCATTCTGCAGCCTGTCGCCGATACCATAAAACTCTTCCTGAAAGAGGATATCGTCCCTGACAAGGCCGATAAATTCATCTTCAAACTCGCGCCCCTTATCGCCATGGTCCCGGCCTTCGCAGTATTTGTGGCCATACCCATCGGGGATACATGGACCCTGCCTGTTGTCGGCTGGGAGATGAAACTCTACGTCACCGATATGAACGTGGGGCTCCTCTACATACTTGCCATCGGCGGGCTTGGCATATACGGACTGATATACGGCGGGTGGGCGTCCAACAGCAAGTACGCCCTTCTCGGCGGGCTGCGGAGCGCGGCTCAGATGATAAGCTATGAGCTGGGCCTCAGTTTTGCCGCCGTGGGCGTCGTGATGATGTCGAACTCCCTTAGCCTCGTCGATATCGTGAAGACACAGGGCGGAGGTTTCTGGAACTGGAACTTCTTCTATCTGCCCGTAGGGCCGGTCTGGTTCTTTATATTCATTATCGCGGGCACGGCGGAGATAAACCGCATACCCTTTGACCTTGCAGAGGATGAGGGCACACTTGCGGCGGGCTTCCATACCGAATACAGCGGCATGAGGTTCTCTTTCTTCATGCTCGCCGAGTACATAGCCCTTGTAAGCATCTCCGTGCTCTCGGTGGTGCTCTTCTTCGGCGGGTGGAACCCGCCCATTGATTACACGCTTCCCTTCGTGCCGGATGCCTTTATTTGGATATTCTGGTTCGTCGCGAAGACCGCCGTCTTCATATATATCTTCATGTGGGTAAGGTTTACACTGCCAAGATACAGATATGACCAGCTCATGAACATAGGCTGGAAGATATTGATACCAATTTCCCTTGTGAACATCCTTATAACAGGGTTCATGAGGATATAGGGCTCTTTAGAGCGTTTTTTTTGAGGTGTGTTTTTATGAGTTGTAAATGCGGCGCCGGAAAGAGGATAAAAGATTTTGCCAGGAGCGCCCTCTTTATTGATTTTATAAAGGGGCTTCACGTAACCCTTGGCTACCTCTTTTCAAAATCTATTACCATCAGGTATCCTGACGAGGAAAAATGGATACCATACCAGCGCTTCAGGGGCCGTCATACCCTTAACCGCACCTCTGACGGTAAAGAACTCTGTGTGGCCTGCGAGCTTTGCTCAAAGTCATGCCCCACGAACTGCATCACAGTCATACCCATGGAGGATGACACGGGCAGGGGCATAACCGACAGGGTGGCCAAGGTCTGGAGGATAAACCTTGTAAGGTGCCTCTTCTGCGGTTACTGCGAGGACGCCTGCCCCACGCGCGCCCTGCGCCTCGGAAGGGATTATGAACTCTCATGCACGGATCTCACAAAGACCACCTATGAGAGAGAAGAGCTTCTTGTTCCGCAGTCCATTCCTGAGCACATAAAGGGCGGGGGAATAGCAAAGGCAAAGTTCATAAGGAATAAAGAGGGCATAAAGGTCATCGCCGACCTTGGAAGACTGAAAAAGATGCGCTGGTAAGGGGCCTGGTTCCAAGGGGCCGGATATCAAGGGGGGGTAGCAAGGGGCAGGGTGTAAAACCGGCCTATTACTGAAGGGGAGCGGGGTATCAAGCAGGACTGGCACTGAAGGGGCCCGGATAGCATGGGCCGGATAGCTAACGGGTAGGATTGAAAGGTTTTGGATACTGAGCGGCCGGTTGTTAAAGAGGGCCTGCCGTACTAAAGAGGATAAGACAAAATAACGTCATGGAACAGATATTTTTCTATATATTCGCCATTATAGCCGTCATCGCTGCCGTCTCGGTGGTTCTGGCGCGTAACCCCATACACAGCACCCTATTTCTCATCGTATGCCTGCTGCAGGTTGCCGCGCTCTTTGTCCTTCTGCGCTCGCCATTTCTCGCGGCCGTACAGGTATTTGTCTACGTTGGCGCGGTGATGGTGCTGTTTTTGTTCGCCGTTCTGGTGCTTGGAGTGGGTAATGAGACCTTTGGCGACAAGTTTCACGGCCAGAGCATTCCGGCCTTCATAGCCCTTGGCGCGCTCTTCGTGGTCTCCGGGCTCCTTATGTTCTCGAGCAGGGTCGCCGTGCCCGGCGCCCCCTTTAAAGAGGCGGCCATAGCTAAAAACACCGAGGTAATAGGCCGAGCGCTTTATACGAAGTACATTTTCCCATTCGAGGTGGTCTCTCTGCTGCTCCTTATAGCGCTCGTCGGCACGGTGGTGCTCGTAATGAAGGAAAAGACAAAGGCTCTTAAATAATGACGCTTACACTTACACATTTTCTCGTCCTGAGTTTCCTGCTCTTTCTCACAGGTGTGGCCGGGGTACTCATAAGACGTAATATTCTCATAGTGCTAATGTCGCTTGAGCTTGTATTCAACGCCGTAAATATCGCGCTCGCGGCCTTCTCATATTTTACGGGCAATCTTAACGGCACCGTATTCGTGGTCTTTAATATTACCGTGGCCGCCGCCGAGGTGGCCATCGGGCTTGCCATCCTCGTCTGCGTATACAGGCGAAGACAAACGGTCTACGTCGACGAACTTGACGAGATGAAGGGTTAGTTGTTCTATGATTGATTATGTGTGGCTGGTACCGCTGCTTCCCTTGATAGGCGCCATTATAAATGGCCTCTTCTGCGGCCGTATGCCCAGAAAGACCGCCGGGATTATAGCCTGCCTTTCCATAGGCCTCTCCCTGCTTGTGGCCATCTCTATCTTTACCCGCCTCATGGGCATGGAGCCTGGGGAGCGTTCCGTGGAGGTGATGGCCTTTCAATGGATTACGAGCGGCTCATTCCATATTGACATAAGCTTCCTCGTGGACCCCCTCTCCACGCTGATGATACTTGTGGTAACGGGCGTGGGGTTCTTTATCCACGTCTACTCCATCGGCTACATGCACCACGACGCCAGCTCCAACAGATACTTTTCATACCTCAACCTCTTTGTCTTTTTCATGCTCATGCTGGTCCTGGGCTCCAACTATCTGGTCCTCTTCCTCGGTTGGGAGGGCGTGGGGCTCTGCTCCTACCTCCTTATCGGGTTCTGGTATCATAAAAAGTCAGCCAGCGACGCGGGCAAGAAGGCCTTTGTGGTAAACAGGATAGGAGACTTCGGTTTTATCCTCGGCCTCTTTATCCTCTTCTGGAGCCTCTCTGCCCACGGCATACATTCGCTGAGCTATAAAGAGGTCTTCGCCAATATACATCACTTAAGCCACGGCACTCTCACCCTTGTGGCCGCTCTGCTCTTTGTGGGCGCGGTGGGTAAATCCGCCCAATTCCCTCTCTATGTATGGCTTCCCGACGCCATGGAGGGCCCCACCCCGGTCTCGGCCCTCATACACGCCGCAACCATGGTAACGGCCGGAGTCTACATGGTGGCGCGTAACAGCGCCATTTATTCAATGGTTCCTTCCGTGGGCCATGCCGTTGCCATCGTGGGAATATTTACGGCCCTTTTCGCCGCTACCATAGGGCTTGTGCAGAACGATATTAAAAAAGTGCTCGCCTACTCCACCGTGAGCCAGCTCGGCTACATGTTCGCCGCCGTGGGCCTTGGGGCCTACACGGCAGGCGTCTTCCATCTCATGACGCACGCCTTCTTCAAGGGTCTTCTCTTCCTCGGCTCCGGCAGTGTCATACACGCCATGTCCGACGAGCAGGACATGAGAAAGATGGGCGGGCTTCACTCGCACATGAAGATAACATCCACTACGTTTATCATCGGGGCGCTGGCCATCTCCGGCATACCGCCGCTAAGCGGTTTCTGGAGTAAAGACGAGATACTATGGGAGTCTTTCAGCGGCGGCCATTACATCATATGGGCGGTAGGGCTCTTTACGGCATTCCTTACGGCCTTCTATATGTTCCGTCAGGTATTCATGACCTTTTCCGGCAAATGCAGAGCCGATGCCCATACAAAAGAGCATCTCCACGAATCGCCTTCCGCCATGACCGTACCGCTTATCGTGCTTGCCGTGCTGGCCATTGTGGGCGGGGTAGTGGGCATACCCTTTTTCGCCGGAGGCTCAAGGCTGCATCACTTCCTGAGCCCTGTCTTCGGCCATGGCGCGGAAGAAGCGACCGCGGCGGTATCAAACGGCGCCCATGTGGCCCTGGCGGCCATGGCCGTCGGAGGGGCCCATGTGGCCGAAGCCGCGCACGAGGCGGCCCATAGCAGTACAGAATATATCCTCATGGCCGTCTCCGTGGCTGTGGGCGTATTCGGAATCTTCCTCGCGGCGCTCATGTACTACGCGCCCATGAAGTCAGGGGCCCCGTCGTTCATGAATCCCGAGGCCATTGCCGGGAAATTCAGGGGGCTTCATAAATTGCTTTACAACAAGTACTACGTAGACGAGATATACGACGCCCTCATAATAAACCCCATAAAGAGGCTCTGCGCATGGTGCTGGGCCTTTGACCTCGGGGTCATCGACGGCATCGTCAACGGCGCGGCATGGTGCACGAGGCTTGCTTCGTGGATATCCCATAAGTTCGATATATACATCATCGACGGCTTAATAAATTCCATGTCCACCATTGTTACCGTTAAGAGCGGTATCTGGCGCAGGCTTCAGACCGGCTATCTACAGAACTACGCCCTCGTATTAATCCTCGGCGTAATCGTTCTCATAGTACGGGCTATGATCGGCTGAGGCCTTGATTTTGGGCATGAGGGGGCGGCGCGGGGCAGTGGGGCGCGCGGGCAGGGCGCAAGGGGAGTAAGACCGGGAGTGGAGGGGGGGGATATGAAAACCCTTTTTGCCATGGGGCAAAAGATGGTCCCGGAGATAATGTTAAAAGGCCGCGGAAAAAAGCCGGGGACAAAAAGGTCTGCAAGTATGGCCTTCATAGAGGGATTTAACTCAAGATGTTAAAGACGGCTGAAGGCAAAAGAGAAAATATACTATGATAGAGAATGTCCTGCATTTTCCCATATTGAGCGTCTTGATTTTTGTGCCGGCCATTGGCGCGGTAGTCCTTGCCCTTCTTCCCGCACGGAAAAAAGAGGTGCTGAGAATGGCGGCCCTCGGTTTTGCCATTATTAATTTCTGCATCTCCCTTGTGCCGCTCTTTGCCTTTGATACCACTACGTACAAGATGCAGTTTGTGGAAATGGCCTCGTGGATACCCGGCATAGGCGTGAGTTATTTCCTCGGAATGGACGGCATCGGCCTTACCCTTGTGCTCCTAACCACCTTCCTTTCCATCATAGCCATACTCTGCTCGTGGACGGCTGTTACGGAGAGGGTCAAGGAGTACATGATATATATGCTCATCCTTGAAACAGGCATGATAGGCGTCTTTGTCTCAATGGACATGATACTCTTCTTCCTCTTCTGGGAGATAGGGCTCATACCCATGTACTTCCTTATAGGCGTATGGGGTGGCCCGAGAAAGCTCTACGCCAATATAAAGTTCTTCCTCTATACGCTATTTGGCAGTGTCTTCATGCTTGTTGGCATACTCGCCCTCTATTTCTCTCACGGCAGTATTACGGGCGAATATACCTTTAACCTCCTGAAACTCTATGAGGTCGTCTACCCCTATAACCTGCAGTGGTGGATATTCCTTACCTTTTTCCTCGGTTTTGCCATCAAGGTGCCAGTGTTTCCTTTTCATACATGGCTGCCCGACGCCCATGTTGAGGCGCCTACGGCAGGCAGTGTCATACTCGCCGGTGTGCTCCTGAAAATGGGTACCTACGGTTTTCTGAGGTTCAATCTTCCTCTTCTGGCCGACGCCACGCGCGTTTTTACCCCATACATCATAGTCCTTGCCGTTATCGGCATAATATACGGGTCTTTGCTCGCCATGGCGCAGTCTGATGTGAAAAAACTTGTGGCCTATTCCAGCGTGGCCCATCTCGGGGCCGTAATGGCCGGTATCTTCGCCCTCAATCAGCAGGGGATAGACGGCGGCGTCCTTCAGATGATAAATCACGGCATATCCACAGGGGGCCTCTTCCTTATAATAGGCATGATATACGAGCGCAGGCATACAAGGCAGATAGCCGATTTTGGCGGCATAGCAAAGGTAATGCCGGTCTTCTCGGCCCTCTTTATGATAATAGTCTTCTCGTCCGTAGGCCTTCCGGCGACTAACGGCTTTGTGGGCGAGATTCTCATACTACTGGGTCTCTTCAAGTCCAGCCCCATAGCCGCCGTGCTGGCGGCCACAGGTGTCATCCTTGGGGCGGCGTACATGCTCTGGATGTCCCAGAGGGTGCTCTTCGGCAAGGTCACACGGCCTGAGAACGAGGCGTTAAAAGACCTGAACGCCCGTGAGGTGATAACCCTCCTGCCCATAGTCGCCCTTGTGTTCTGGATAGGCATCTATCCGAAACACATACTCGGCTACACAAAGGCCACTACCACACACCTTGCCGCCCTGGTAGCCACAAACCACGAGAAAGCAGAGGCAATGGAGCTGGCCCTGAACCATGAGACGAGCGACGCCATGGATGCGCAGACAGTGGAAGGAGGGCGGAGATGACACCGATTGATGCAGCCGCTTCCTGGCCCATCCTTTCCGTACTGACCTTTCTCCCTTCGCTGGGGGCCCTTGTAATCCTCTTTATGAATAAAGAGGACAAGGTCCTCATCAGGTGGACGGCCCTGGTCGTCTCAAGTATAGTCTTTATCCTCTCGCTCTACCTGCCCCTTACCTTTGACACCTCCAACCCGGGTTTTCAGTGGGTTGAGAAGCATGTCTGGATAAAGTCTTTCGGCATTTCCTATTACATGGGAGTAGACGGCATAAGCCTGCTCCTCGTGCTCCTTACCACCTTTATCACCGTTGTCTGCGTCCTCGCCTCATGGAAGGATATTAAAATCAGGCTAAGGGGCTACATGGCGCTCTTTCTATTTACGGAGACCTGCTCTCTCGGCGTCTTCATGGCCCAGGACCTCTTCCTCTTCTATGTCTTCTGGGAGGCGGTGCTCGTGCCCATGGTCTTTATCATAGCTATATGGGGCGGCCAGAGAAAACTATATTCCGCCATAAAGTTCTTTCTCTTTACCTTCCTCGGAAGCCTCTTCATGCTTCTCGGGATGATAACCCTGTACTATTACCACGGCAGTATTACCGGTGTTTACACCTTTGATTCTACGATACTCGCACTTACGCCACTTGCGCCGGCCATTCAATTCTGGATATTTATCGCCTTTGCCCTGGGTTTTGCCGTCAAGGTGCCCATGTTCCCGCTACATACCTGGCTGCCTGACGCCCATACCGACGCGCCTACGGCGGGAAGTATCATACTGGCGGCCGTGCTCTTGAAGCTTGGGACCTACGCCTTTGTAAGGTTCAGCCTGCCTCTGCTTCCCAACGCGAGTTTTTACTTCTCTCCTCTCATGATAGGCATATCACTCTTTGCCATTATCTACGGGGCCCTTGTCACCATAGCGCAGAAGGACATAAAAAAGATTATTGCCTATTCCAGCGTAAGCCACATGGGTTTTGTCATGCTCGGTGTCTTTGTGCTGAATGTGGAGGGCATAAAGGGCGGACTCATACAGATGATAAACCACGGCATTTCCACGGGCGCGCTATTCCTGCTTGTGGGCATGATATACGAGAGGACGCATACAAGGATGATAGGCGACTACACGGGGCTCTTCAAGCGCATGCCCATCTTCGGGTTCTTCTTCCTCGTCGTGGTCCTCTCATCAATGGGCATGCCCTCTACAAACGGTTTCATAGGCGAGCTCTACGTCCTTATAGGCGCATTCAAGGCCAGCTGGTTTTACGCCGTTGTCGTGGCCGTCGGGGTACTGCTTGGCACCGTGTACCTGCTCTGGCTCTTCCAGAGGGTCTTTCTCGGCGAATACTCTTATGTGGGCAACCATACGCTTAAGGACCTGAACTGCCGTGAGATAATAGTAGCGCTTTCCTTCACGGTCCTTATCTTCTGGATAGGGCTCTTTCCGAAGCCCTTCCTGCACGCCATGGACGCATCGCTTACGAGGCTCGTAGACCAGGTGGAGCGCAACTATCACGCGGCAGGCCGCATGCCGGGGGCCTCTAAGACCCTGGCCATGATAGATAATATGCCCTCGGATCATCTTAACGCGGGGAAGAGATAGATATGGATTTAGTGAACCTGAACATAAACCTGTCTTCCATAATGCCGGAGATACTTACCACCGGGCTTGCGCTGCTCGTCCTCGTAGTGGACTTCTTTATAAAGCGCAAGGACAAGGCCGTCCTCGGTTATATCAGCATCATCGGACTGCTGGCCATCCTGCCAGTGGCGATAATGACCAACGAGACAGCCCCGTCTTTTGGCGGAACGGTCCTGGCCGACGGATTTTCGGCCTACTTTAATGTCATATTCATCCTGGCCTCCCTCTTCACCATAATCATATCCATGGATTATCTTAAAAAGAGCGGCATGGGAAGGGGAGAGTTTTACCACATAATCCTCATCGCCACTGTTGGCATGATGGTCATGGCCTCGGCCAACGATCTTATCAGCCTCTATGTGGGCCTTGAGCTCATGGCCATGTCGTTTTATATCCTCGTGGCCTTCAGGACCGGAGACAGCCGCTCTGTGGAGGGCGCGCTGAAGTACCTTGTCCTCGGGGCGCTCTCTTCGGGCGTACTGCTCTACGGCATCGCCTTTGCCTACGGGTCCGCCGGTTCCACCAACCTTAACGAGATAGCAAATGGGCTCGTTAGCGGGCGGGGCGGTTCTTACCTGACCTTTGGTCTTATCTTCATAGTGGTGGGCTTCGGCTTCAAGGTGGCGGCCTTCCCGTTCCACCTGTGGGCCCCCGACGTATACGAGGGCGCGCCAACGCCTGTTACGGCGCTCCTTTCCATCGGCTCGAAGGCCGCGGCCTTTGCCGCCTTCCTCCGGGTTTTTCTGGTGGCCTTCCCGTCCATACAGCCACAGTGGGCCGAGGTCCTCTGGATACTCTCGGCGGCCACGATGATATTCGGCAGCGTTGTGGCCATATCACAGAAAAACATCATAAGGATGCTCGCCTATTCGAGCATAACGCATGCCGGCATCATCCTTATAGGTCTTCTCGTATTCAACGATATCGGCGTTGCCGGCATCATGTACTACTTCCTTGTATACCTCTTCATGAACATGGGCGCCTTTGTCATCGTTACTCACCTGCGTAGCGATGCGGGGGGGCGCAAACGGGGAGAGAATGTAAGCGATTACAGCGGCCTTATCTCAACGCGGCCCGTGCTTGCCTTCCTCATGGCCCTCTTTATGCTGTCCCTTGCGGGCATACCGCCCACAGGCGGCTTTACGGCGAAGTTCTTTATCCTCTCCGCCGCCGTAAGAGGACACTATTACTGGCTTGCCTCCATAGGGGTTGTGAGCACCGTCATCTCGCTCTTTTTCTACGCAAGGGTAATCTTCTATATGTTCATAAAAGAGGCCGGGGACGGCGTTGAGCATCCGGGCACATGTGTGTGGTATAACATCGTGCTTTTCTGTACCGCCGCAGGCACGGTCTTTCTGGGCCTTTATCCACAGCCCTTCCTTAACCTTGCCATAAAGGCGGCAAAACCGTTTTTCATGTAAGAGGCGCATGACCATGAGTGATACCCGAAAAGATACCCCCGACCTTACGGAGTTGCAGACCAGGAGGCCGAGCTGGTGGAAGCTCCCCTTTGACACCACAACCAATTTTTCGCTCTTTGGCCTTTTTTTGGGCGCATTGGGATGGGCCACCCCTAAGAAGAGAACGGACTTTACCCTTAAAGATGAGTAGTATCTCCGCCTTATCTCCCGCCAAGATAAACCTGCTGCTGAAGGTCCTCGGAAAAAGAGCCGATGGTTACCACGACCTCTACACCCTTATGCAGCCAGTCTCGTTATTTGATGAAATATCAATAGAGACGGCCCCCGGTGACGGCATATCCATTGAGTGCCATCATGCCGGGGTCCCCGCGGACAGCTCGAACCTCGCCTTCAGGGCGGCGAGCCTTTTTTTGGAAAAAACAGCCCTGAAAAGGTCTGTAAGCATAAAAATAGACAAGCTCATACCCGTTGGCGCCGGGCTCGGCGGCGGAAGCTCCAACGCGGCTACGGTGCTCAGCTCTCTCAATAAGATGCTCAATGCAGGGCTAAGCGATGATGAACTTAAAGGGATGGCCGCCGAAATTGGCTCGGACGTGCCCTTTTTTATAATGAAGACCCCGGCCATAGCCACGGGAAGGGGAGAGGTCTTACGGGCAATCAAGACGCCGTCCCTCTACTATGTTCTGATAAATCCCGGGTTTTCCGTCTCTACCAAATGGGTTTACGAGAATTTGGACTTGACAAATAACCCTGAAGATAATATCTTAATTTATTCTGATAGGCTTTTTGAGAGCGCAAAAACCCTTGCGGATAATCTCACCAATGACCTGGAGGCCGTCACTATCAGGAAGTTTCCTGAGATTGAGAGGCTGAAGAGGCTTGTTTTGCAGTCAGGGGCCAGTGGGGCGCTCATGTCAGGTAGCGGACCTACTGTATTTGGTCTCTTTGCAGAAGAAGAAAAGGCAAAAGAGGCCTTCAATTTCTTGAACGAGAGTCTTGGCGGGAGCCACGCCGCTATTTTTCTCGCAAGGGGCCTGTAAAGGGGCCTGATTCGGGGCCGGGGCAGGTGAGCGGAGCCGGTAGGGTCAGGTTGGCGGAGAACGCCGGGGCAGATGGGCGGACCTGTCAGAACATCAGTGCCTGATCAGGTGTATGTATTGAAAGAAATTGATGGCGCAAGCCCCTTTTTCGGAGCCTTATAAAGAAGAATCTTTTATTGATAACACGCCGTTATTATAACGGTGTTCTTTTTGCTTGCGGCATACCGGTATACAGGACTTGGGGCGTCGCCAAGCGGCAAGGCACGGGGTTTTGATCCCCGTTATCGGAGGTTCGAATCCTCCCGCCCCAGCCATTATTGTTGTCACAAACCATTGTCCCTGTCTCGGAATTTAGATGAAGAACATAAAACTTTTTTCAGGAAATTCCAATAAACCCCTCTCCATGGAGATTTCCTCTCATCTTGGCGTAGAGCTTGGAAACGTGGAGGTTAAGTCCTTCAGCGACGGTGAGATATGCGTTGATATTCAGGATAGTGTGAGGTGTAGTGAGGTATATGTGGTTCAGTCTACCTCCAATCCGGGAAACCATAACCTCATGGAACTCCTTATCATGCTCGATGCCCTCAAGCGGGCCTCTGCCCAGTCTATTACCGCCGTTATCCCTTATTACGGCTACGCCAGGCAGGACAGGAAGGTAGCCCCGAGGTCGCCCATCTCGGCCAAGCTCGTGGCAGACCTCATAGCCACTGCCGGGGCAACGCGTGTTGTCTGCATGGACCTTCACGCCGGACAGATTCAGGGCTTTTTTGATATACCCGTTGATAACCTCTTCGCCACCCCTGTGCTTCTGGACCATATAAGGTCGCGTTTCCATGATAACGTTGTCATAGTCTCACCTGACGCCGGCGGCGTGGAGAGGACGCGCGCCTTTGCGAAAAGGCTTGGCGCGAGCATCGCCATCATAGACAAGAGGCGTTCAGCGCCGAATGTCTCCGAGGTCATGCATGTTGTTGGTGATGTAGAGGGTAAGACCGCCATACTGCTTGACGATATGATAGATACGGCCGGCACTATTACGCAGGCGGCATCCGCCCTTGAGGGCTTCGGCGCTAAAGAGGTCTATGCCTGCTGTACCCATCCCGTATTATCCGGTCCCGCCATAAGCCGTCTTGATGCCTCGCCCATAAAGGAAGTGGTGGTGACAAATACAATACCCCTTGATGAGAGGGGCAAGGCATGCGGTAAGATAAAGGTAGCCTCCATAGGCCCACTTCTTGCCGAGGCCATAAAGAGAATACATAGCGGGGGCTCCATAAGCTCCCTCTTTGTCTGATAGTTACAAGTTTTTTTTGCTTCAGGGAAGACGATTTTAACATAACTGAAAACAATATCCACGGAGGAATTTTTAATGGAACTGCAAGAGATAAGCCTGCAGGCAGGCATAAGAGACATCACGGGTAGGGCGACGGCCCGAAAGATGAGAAGAGAGGGCTTGGCTCCCGGCGTGCTCTACGGGCCGGGTATAGAAAAGTCCCTGCCCCTCAGCATCAATGCGAAAGAGCTTGAGAGGGTCCTGCATCTCTCTGCAGGGGCCAACGTAATAGTCACACTTGATATCGCCGGAGAGGAAAAAAAGACGGCCATGTTCAAAGAGGTCGTCCGCCATCCTGTAACCAACTTCATAGAGCACGTGGACCTTATACACGTTATCTACGGTACGCTTATCAGCGTTGAGGTGCCCATACACATAACAGGCAAGGCCAGGGGAGTGGTCCTCGGCGGAATAGTCCAGCACGGCGTCAGGAAGATGACCGTCGAGTGTATGCCAAGGAGCATACCGGACAGCCTCACTGTCGATATAACGGAGCTTGGTCTCGGCGAGGCCATCCACCTTAAAGATATAAACCTTCCTGAAGGCGTGAGGATTACGGACGACGATGAGCTTACGGTGCTCTCCATTGTAGCCCCGGCGGCAGAAGAAGAGGTCGTCAGCGGCGAAGAGGCCGCAGAGGAGCTGGCAAAGAGCTTCGAGGAAAAAGAAGAAGAGGGCTCGGAGGAGAAGAAGGAGTAGCCCGCAGGGGTACTTGCCGGGCCGTTCCCATAAGATTATTTCCGCCCTGTGGCGGGGCGCGGTCTATATTCAGGGCAGCGTCCCGGTATGCGGCGCTTTTAAGATGTTATATACAGGAAAGGATACTTGCTACTTATAGCGGGCCTCGGAAATCCCGGCAGTGAATATGCGAATACCCGTCACAACGTGGGGTTCATGTTTCTTGAGAGGCTTGCGCGGCGTTACGGGATAAAGTGCGCCATGCGTGGGCACGGGGCTCTCTGGGGAAGGGGCTCCATAGATGGGCTGGCCGTGGCGCTCATAAAGCCCATGTCCTTTATGAACCTCAGCGGCAAGGCCGTCGGGGCCTTTGTTCGCAAATTTGAGCTCTCTCTTGACTCTGTGCTTGTGGTCTATGATGACTGTGAGCTGCCCCTTGGTACTGTAAGGATAAAGCCATCGGGGGGGAGCGGCGGGCACAGGGGGCTTGCCTCGGTGATAGAGTGCCTTGGCAGTCCGGATTTTCCAAGGCTCCGTCTCGGCATAGGCAGGCCGGAGTTTGGAGACCTTACGTCCCATGTGCTTGGCGCCTTCAGGCCAGGCGAGCGTGAGGCCCTTGAACAAATGCTTGAACGCGCAGTATCTTCCATTGATGTCTTTATCGCTGAGGGGATTGAAAGCGCGATGAACAGGTTCAATTAGCCGCTAAACGGGCTATGTCGTCGAAGAATTAGCCCCTTTTTTATCTAAAATTTTTTACGAAAGGAGTAAAGAAAAATTATGGGATTTCTTACTACTCTCGCGCCTCTGCTTGGACTCGGCGGGCTTGTTCTTGCCGGTATCATGTATTATATGGTTACCAGCCGGCCGGATGGTGACGCAAAGATGCGTGAAATCGCCGAGCTCATTCACAACGGGGCCATGGTCTATCTGAAGAGGCAGTACAAGATACTCTTTATCGTCGTAATAATCGCGGCCATAGCCCTCACAATCTTTATCGGGTTTTCCACGGCGTTGGCCTACCTCTTCGGCGCCTTCTTCTCCATGCTCGCAGGGTACTTCGGCATGAAGGGCGCTACAAAGGCAAATGTGAGGACAGCGGAGGCGGCGAAGAGATACAAGCCTAACGCGGGCAAGGCCCTTAGCGTGGCCTTTATCGGCGGCTCTGTCATGGGGCTCTCCGTTGCGAGCCTCGGACTTGTGGGCATAGGTTTATTTTTCTACTTTTACGGGTACCCGGAGACATCGTCCGTTATCAACGGCTTTGCCATGGGGGCCTCTTCCATAGCCCTTTTCGCCAGGGTGGGCGGGGGCATATATACGAAGACAGCCGATGTGGGCGCCGACCTTGTGGGCAAGATAGAGGCCGGTATTCCCGAGGACGATCCGCGTAACCCCGGGGTTATAGCCGATAATGTGGGAGACAACGTGGGCGACGTAGCCGGGCTCGGCGCCGATATCTTCGAGTCTTATGTTGGCTCTATCATCGCCACCATAGCCCTTGGAGCTACGGTAATAGCAGGCTCAACCTCTGCAAAGCTCGGCACAAGCATGTCCCTTATGTCATATCCGCTAATCCTCGCCATGGTTGGCCTTATCGCATCGGTCATAGGCATAGCGGCGATGAATTATCTTGAGAAGTTCAACCCGGCGGCGGCCCTTCGTTACTCAACCTTCATAGCCACGGGCATTTTTCTCATCCTCGCCTTTTTCAGCACATTCGCATCTCACGTAGCCCTGTCCGTATACGTGGCCGTCTTCGCGGGATGTGTCTGCGGAATAGCCATAGGGCTTATTACGGAGTATTACACCTCTGCCGGTCCTGTACACAGGATTGAGAAGGCAAGTGAGACCGGCGCGGCCACGAACATCATAAGCGGTCTTGCCGTGGGACTTGAGAGCACGGTCCTGCCGCTGCTCTCCATCTGTGTGGCCATATTCATAGCCAACCATTTTGCCGGGCTTTACGGCATAGGCATAGCGGCCGTGGGCATGCTGGCCACAACGGGCATAATCATGAGCGTTGACGCCTACGGGCCAATAGCCGATAACGCCGGCGGCATCTCGGAGATGAGCGGTCTCGGTGAGGACGTAAGAGAGATAACGGACAGCCTTGACGCCCTTGGCAATACGACGGCGGCCATCGGCAAGGGCTTTGCCATTGGTTCGGCGGCCTTGACGGCCCTTGCCATGTTCTCCGCCTACAGTCAGGCCATAACCATGAAGATGGGGCACAGCTTCGAGATTATTATTACAGACCCCAAGGTCGTAATAGGCCTCTTTATCGGAGGCACCTTGCCCTTCCTCATCGGGGCCCTTACCATGACAAGCGTGGGTAAGGCCGCCTTTAAGATGGTTAACGAGATAAGAAGGCAGTTCAGGGAAATCCCAGGCCTCCTCGAGGGCAAGGAGGGGGTAAAACCTGATGTTGCCAAATGCATAGACATAAGCACAAAGGCCGCGCTTACGGAGATGGTGCTTCCCGGCCTTATAGCCCTCTTCATGCCCATTATAGTCGGTTTCGTACTTGGCCCTTACGCGCTTGGCGGCATGCTCGCCGGTGCCACGGTGACGGGTGTTCTCCTTGCCATATTCATGGCAAACGCCGGCGGGGCATGGGATAACGCCAAGAAGTTTATCGAGCAGGGCAGTCACGGCGGCAAGGGCTCGGATGCGCACAAGGCGGCCGTGGTTGGGGACACGGTTGGAGACCCCTTTAAAGATACATCGGGGCCATCCATGAACATCCTTATAAAGCTCATGAGCGTTGTCTCTCTCATCATAGCCCCACTTCTTGTCTGAACGGGGCTGTTGCCGGGGCGTAATTCAGGGGGGCCTTGCGGGGCGGGGGAGCGGATTGCCGGGGCAGGCGTTTTCATGAGCCGCGGGCAGAGGACGGTGGGGATGTTTTTTACGAGTAAGCTGATTTTGTCCCTACAGAAACCGTCCTGAGGCTGAAGAGCCGGGCGCTTTTGGGCTCATGGGGCCGAGGTTCCCGTGGGCAGGCCATAAGATATCTCGAGTCGGGGCGGTTTTATGGAACCGCCCCGACTCTTTTTATGACACAGAGGCCTTGCCCGCGGGGGCGGCGGAATAATGGGCCTTAATACTGAAAAGGTTTATATTCATGGGTTTTAACTGCGGCATAGTAGGGCTCCCAAACGTGGGTAAATCCACCATCTTCAACGCCATGACAAGCGCCGGGGCCGCCTCTTCAAATTATCCCTTCACCACTATCGACCCCAATGTGGGCATGGTGGTATTGAGGGACGAGAGGCTCGATAAACTCGCCGAGCTTGTAGAGCCCGATAAGATTACGCCAACGGCCGTGGAGTTCGTGGATATAGCCGGTCTTGTAAAGGGCGCGAGCCGTGGCGAGGGGCTTGGCAACCGCTTTCTCGGAAATATCCGCGAGGTGGATATGATAGCCCATGTGGTAAGGTGTTTTGACGACCCAGGTGTCGTCCATGTGGCGGGTAAGATATCCCCTGTGGATGATATAGACGTGGTAGAGACGGAGCTCATGCTCGCGGACCTCGACGCCGTTACAAGGAGGCATCACCGCACGTCCAAGCTCGCAAAATCGGGCGATAAGGATGCCATACGCATGCTTGCTATCTATGATAAACTCAAGGAGGCCCTTGAGGACGGACGGCCCGCAAGAAGCGTTCTCAATAGCGAAACAGCCAAACTTGTTAAAGACCTTTCCCTTATTACGGCAAAACCCGTTGTATATGTAGCTAACGTAGGCGAGGATGACCTTGATGGCCGCGGCGATGCCGCCAAGAGCGTACTCGAGGCCTCAAAGAGGCTCGGCGGCGCATATGTGGCCATGTGCGGCTCCATAGAGTCGGAGCTCTCGGAGATGACAGAAGAAGAGAGGGCCGAGTTCCTCGAGGGCCTCGGGCTGAAGGAATCGGGGCTCGACAGGTTGGCGCGCGCCTCCTACGGTCTCCTCGGCCTTATAACCTTTTTCACCGCCGGCAAGCAGGAGGTAAAGGCATGGACCGTGAGAGACGGGGCAAAGGCCCCGGAAGCGGCCGGTGTCATACATACGGATTTTGAACGCGGCTTTATCAAGGCCGAGGTAATAAAGTACGAAGACTTCATAAAATGGCAGGGCGAGGCCCGATGCCGCGAAAAAGGCCTTGTCAGGATTGAAGGCAAGGACTACCTTCTGAAAGACGGCGATATACTTCACTTCAGGTTTGCCGTCTGAGGGTTCCCCTGACCATCTCCGCTGTACCTGTAATAAACTGATATTGTTGGCGTTTTATCCACAAAAGAGCCCCCTCGGCGCAGACGTTCCCCTCGTATGTTCATTAGAAGCACACCTTTTTGTAAATAAGTTCTTGACAATAATATAAATATAGTGTATACTTTTTATCATGATAGGTTAAAGATAACGTGCCTGAGAGGTACTGAAGGGTTATCTTAACACGTGATGATTGCCTGATAGGCCTAATAAAGTCTATTATCGCAATTTGACCTGGTGTCCCTTTCGATTCGCGCTGTCCATTCCGGTTTTTTCGTCTCAACAATTTATTAAATAGAGATTTTTCTCTTGCATATGCCCCGGCAATGCACATTAAGGATATTGTTGACCATTTTTCCAGTCCCCCCTCGGGACTCACATTTCGAGAGATAAAAGTTGGCAGGTAAGATAAAGATAGATACGGATATTTTCTACGGAAAACTTAATGGAGAGGGTCCGGGCCTGCGCGACCTTTTATGGCCCCTCTCTGATCTAAGCCCGAGGGAGCGGGCTGTTTTTGTGGAGTATCATTACTGGAGCACGCATATGAGAGTCATCGCGAAGAGTCACAGAATTTCACTTGGGAGGGCATATGAAGTACTCTACAGGGCTGAAGAAAAAGTCGCAACTGCAAGGGCACAGGAAAAGGCGAAGGAAGATATCTATTTCAACCCCTGAGGCAAAACCCGTGGTGAGCTGGAGCGAGTACAAGACCATAAGGCAGTACCAGTCACTTGGAGACATACTCGACGAGTTCAGGATATACGGCTTTTCAGCGGGCATGGAGCATATCTTTGAGAAGAACATGGTCTTCGAGAGAGATAACGGCCATTATTGGTTGACCTCGGACAGAGATAAATAATTTTTTTCTTCTGAAGATGAGAACGGAATCTTATGGATGATGTATTCAAGACCTGATTTTATTTAAAAACTCAGTCAGGAATAACGGCGCATCGAGGCCGCGCGGGTATCAACCCGGGCGGCCTTTTTTTTGTCTCGGGCTCAGGGGGTAGAATAATTTTGCCCTCTTTGTACTGATAAAACAAGGCCATAGGGCGGAAGGGGTAGAAAAAAAACACCATAGTGTATGCGCGGTAAAAAATACATCGGGAGGTTACATCTATGAGCGACGTTTCCGGTCTTGATACTGATTGTTCCGGCGGGCTTGATTGGTTCAAACACCGTCAGTTTGGACGCAAAAGGGTCCTCCTGAGAGAGCCCGAGAGGTGTCTTGAGTGCGGCAGGGTCTTTATCAGTCTCTATCCGCTTGGAAGATGCACAGACCACGACGGCCTTGAGGAGATTTAGGCGTGATGATAGAGGCAAGCGAAGTTATTTCCCCTGCGGCACCTTCCAAAGGCGAACTGGCGGCCGGTGATGTTCGCAAATTGCTACTCGATCTTGAGCATGAGGCCGTGGAGCAAAGGGCGGCAGGCGGCGGGAAAGTGGGAGACAAAAAGCACTCCCAAAGTCTTAAAGAGGCCCCGGGGCCGAAGGATTCGAAGCCCCTTGAGGACGCGGAGGAGATTGCCGGGCAACACCGCAGGCTCTGGGCGCTGGTGAGTAAAAGGTTGGAGTGTGGTCTTAAAAAACAAAAACCTGAAGAGGGCCTTGCACGTCTGAAGGTGGTAAAGCTTGCGGGAGACATATTAAGTGTCGTGGTCAAGGGGCAAAGACAGGCCTGGGGTCTTGATGCCATCGAAGGTGGGTTCAACACCGGTGATACTCAGGAGATTATCGAGGAGATGGCATCCCTTACGGCGCCATCGCGAACAGATACGGCTATGGAATGAGAATAAACGCTTTTGCGTGGTCACCGCCGGAAGACGCTCCGGCAAAACCGAACTCGCCAAGAGAAGGCTTGTCATGACCCTTGCCGATAAAAAAACATGGAGCCCGCCCCGGTACTTTGCCGCGGCCCCCACAAGGGACCAGGCAAAGAGGATATTCTGGGCGGACCTCAAGGCCCTTGTGCCGTCGAAGTGGGTGGGCAAGGTTTACGAGAGCGATATGTGCATTAAGACGCGATTTTCAAGCGAGCTCTGGGTCGTTGGACTTGACAGGCCCCAGAGGATAGAGGGCATTGCCTGGGACGGTGGAGTCCTTGATGAGTACGCCGATATGAAGGCAACGGCATGGACGGAAAACGTAAGGCCGGCGCTATCGGACAGGCAGGGGTGGTGCTGGTTCATAGGGGTTCCGGAGGGGTTTAATCACTTTAAGGACCTTGCCGATTACGCGCGCTCCGGACAGGACCCGGACTGGGGGTTTTACAGGTGGAATTCCAGCGATATCCTGCCCACCGGTGAGATAGAGTCCGCAAGAAGGATACTGGACCCGAAGACCTTCCGTCAGGAGTATGAGGCGAGTTTCGAGGGCGCTACGGAACGGGTCTATTACGCATATCGCGCCCAGAGGCACGTGGACAGCGGTATAAGGCGCGATGAAAACCTGCCCATCATCGTCTGCTGTGACTTTAACGTAGACCCCTGCGTATGGGTCCTCGCGCAGACGGACGGCAGAAGGGTTTGGGTCTTTGATGAGATAGTCCTTCATAATACCAATACAGTTGAGATGGGCCGTGAGTTTTTAAAAAGATACGGTCGTCATGAGGCCGGGGTAGTTGTCTATGGAGACTCCGCGGGCTCGGCGCGCAGTACTACGGGTAAGACGGACTATGTGCTTCTTTCCGAGCTTGGCCTTGCGAGGCAGAGGATTAAACGCAGGAATCCGCCGGTAAGAGACAGGGTGAACGCCGTAAACAGCATGCTTGAAAATACCAGGGACGAGTGCCGTCTTTTTCATCATCCCCGGTGCATGCACCTGAAAAAAGATTTTGAGAGCGTGGTATGGAGCGGCTCCGGTGTGGATATAGACAAGACAAACCCTGAGAGGACTCATGCCACAGACGCCCTCGGGTATTTTATCGAGTATGAATTTCCTCTTCAAAGCAAGAGGTTCGACCCTTTGAGAAGGTTTTACAAGTAAGACCACGACCATAAAACAGGTGAAGGCAAACAAACAAAAAAAGAGGTCACATGACTTTAGAAGAGCTTGAGAAAACACATCCGCATTACGACGCCTGGGTAAATGAATGGATATTCTACATAAGGTCTTATCTTGGAGGCATCCTCTACAAGAAGGCCGATTATCTCCTTCAGCATCCCTTTGAGAGCGCCGCAAATTACAGGCGCCGCAAGGAGATTGCCTATTATTACAATTACTGCGGCCCCATCGTGGATATATTCGTATCCCATCTGTTCAGAAGGAGCGCGAGAAGGGACTACGGTAGCCTTGCCACTGACCCGCTCTTTAATTCTTTTTTGCGCGACGCGGACCACGAGGGCTCCAACTTCGCCCAGTTCATGCGCGACGCCCAGAGGTTTGCCTCGGTTTACGGCAGGGTATCCATTGTGGTGGATAGCCCGGAAAACTACGCCATGACACGGGCCGAGGCCATAGGCGATGACATTCGCCCCTATGTGACCCTTATAACCCCGGAGAATATGCTTGACTGGTCCTTTACGAGGCTCCCTTCGGGTAAACCCGTGCTGGAGAGGGTAAAGATAAAGGAGGGGGAAGGGAGGTACCGCATCTGGACAAGAGAACTCTGGGAACTCTGGGAGGTTGAAAAAGAGAGCGGAGACGTCCGCCTGCGGGGGTTTGGCGAGCACAACCTCGGCGTGGTGCCCGTGGTGAATCTCTACAACAAGAGGTCCGGCATAAGGATGGTTGGAAGCTCAGACCTTCAGGACATAGCCGATATCAACAAGAACATATATTACCTCTGCAGCGACGCCAAGGAGATTATAGAGAACACGGCCTTTCCCATGCTGGCCATGCCATACGGCAAGGCCGGCGGTGAGGAAGATAGGGAGATAGGCCCGAGGAACATACTTCAGTACGACCCAACCGAACCCAACGCCAAACCATACTGGCTTGAACCCCCGCACTCATCTCTTACGGAGATACGCGAGTGGGTAAGGCAAGACATCGGCGAGATACACAGGATAGCCAAGCTCGGGGGCGTGAAGACAGCGGAGGACTTTTCGCGTATGAGGTCCGGTGTGGCCATTGAGCTTGAGTATCAGCAGTTATACGCAACCTTGAGCGAGAAGGCCGATAACATCGAGCAGGCCGAGTCCTCTGTGCTTGACCTCTGGGCAAGATGGTCGGGGGGCCGCTTCGAGGGGCTTATCGACTACCCCGATGACTTTTCGGTTAAAGACATGGCAAGGGACCTTGACAACGCCATTAAGGCGCAGTCCGCGGTAGTGGATTCAGTTACCTTCAAAAAAGAATTGCAGAAAAAGATAGCCTCTACAATCCTGCCCAAGGCGGATGAGGCCCTCAAGAGCAGGATAATGGGAGAGATAGATGGGGGGGTGTAAGGGGTCCATGAAGAACCGGGAGAGCCTCGTTGAGACGGGAGGAAGTGGTATGAAAAAAGACAGCTACCCTGATATAGATGCCTTGAGCACGGCAAAGAGGCTTTCAGGTTGCTACGGGATTGAACTCCCGCAGGCATACGGAATTACCAGGAGTATCTGGGAAGAGGCCCGAAGGGCCATACTGGCGTCCGTTGACAAAGAGGACTGGCGAAAACTATCTTTTACCGATAAGTCCCATGTTTGCCAGCGCGTCGTCAGGGCGTTAATGGACAAGAAAAAGACGCTTGATTTTTTGAGCGGGGCAACGAAGACGTTGCTGTGAGTTGGCAGGTGCCGTGTTTCATACCCCGTGGCGCGGCAGGCGTCCTTTTTCAGAAGAGGGTTATCCCTTATCAATTGCAAGGGGCGCTGTAACGGGGGACAAATCACAGGAGGATTCAGTATGCAGAGCAGTGAGATAAAGACGCCGGAAAAAGGTGAGAGCTATGACAACGGTTCGGAGAACGCTTCAGGCAGGGTCGTCTTTAACAGCGAGCAGCAGGCAAGGGTTCAGGAGCTCATAGACGATTCCTACAGAAAGGCCTTTGCCAAGGCCCAGAGGACACGTTCATCGGGTGAGGATGTTGAGGGGCTCCGCCGTGAGATAGAGGGACTGAAGGAGGAGAAGAAGAAGCTGGCCCTCCTCAAGGCCGTCTCAAAGTACAACGTCGTAGACGGCGAGGAGATTGTCAAGCTCCTTGAGGACAGGGTAAGAATGGACGACGAGGGCCATGTCATCGTTGTCAATTCATCGGGTTCCGCGAAGATAAATGACGCGGGATATCCTGTTGGAATGGACGACTTTCTCTCCCAGTGGCTAAGCGACAGGCCACATCACCTGAGGTCCGCCGGCGGCAGCGGCGCTGGCTCCCATGGTGCCGGATTCGACCATGGCAATGGCCGTACCCGCAGTCTCGGCGACCCCTCCTCATGGAAGTCCATGCCACGTGAAGACCTGGACAGGTATCTCCGCGAGGGTATCAACGTACATGGCTCCGCCGGGCAGGTTTACAGGTTCAGGGATGTCAAGAACCCATTCCTCGATGCGAGGAAGAGGCGTTTTGGCTCCACCGGGAGGTAACCACACGGCGGGTTGCCGGGATCACGTAATTCAGATTTTTTGTCTTTGTTTTTTTAAGGAGGTTTTCCTATGGCAAACGAAGTAACTTCCGCCGCGCTTAGCGCCGGCGAACTCATAGCCGCCGAGATAGTCTCAAGGCTTGTAATAGACGCGGCATATGCAGACTCCGTGATGCCGCCCCTTGTAAGGCTGGCGGATATAAGCGGAGACAGCACTCTTACCGTGGATTTTCCGAAGTGGCCCATGCTTGCCGCCGCTGACCTTACAGAGGCCACGGACATGAGCAACACCGCCGTCAATACCACATCTACGAGTATTACCGCAGATGAGGCGGGCATCATGATAACGGTGACGGATATGCTCCTCAACAGTTCCGTACTCGGCGGTCTTGAGCCATACGCGGCGGAGCTTGGCAAATCCCTTGCCGGCAAGATAGACGGCGACCTGCTCTTTGCCGTATCGAGTTTCACCAATACGGTGGGCACCACAGGTGTCCCCATCACGGAGACCAACTTCCTTGAGGCCCTTTATACCCTGGAGTTGGGCAACGCGAGCGGTCCCTTTGTGGCGGTTCTCCACCCCAAGCAGGTGCATGACCTGAGGCTTGGCCTGGCGGCCACCACAGGCGCTGTCTGGGGAGGCGCCTCGGCTCCTGCCGGCGATATAGGCGCCATGGCAAGCCTTTACGGCGTGGATATCTTCCAGTCCACAAACTGCGCCTCTGTCAACGTCAATGTTGACAGGCAGGGCGTGATGATGCCCATGGGCAACCAGTCCGGGCTTGCCTTTGTCCTTAAGACCGGGGCCAAGACCGAGCTGCAGAGGGACGCATCGCTCCGGGCTACAGAGGTAGTCGTAACCGCCGTGTATGGTCATGGCTGTGTAAACCCTGACGCCGGTGGCGGAGTAAAGATAATAACTGCCCACGAGTAAGAAGATCCTTGCTCTGGTCATGTGGCGAGGGGCCAAAAGCCCCTCCCACACATTTACGGGGGATAAAGAGATGGCCGCTAATAGCGCAAGACCAATGAAAAAGGGTTTTTATTCTCTCGCCTCGGATGTAAGGGGAGGCATAGCGTGGCAGGGCGAGCTACTGCGAGATTTCTGGATGTGGAACAGACAGTTTACGGAATATAACGGCGGCGTTCGCCTTATTCAGACCGTAAGGGTAACGGATTTAAAGGAGGCCGCCCTTAGATACTGGCGGGATAAATGGGTCCCCTTGAAACCCGTTTCCACGGAGCTTCTGCGGCGTATGGAAGTTAGCCTGAGGGCTCATCAGGGACTCAGGGACGCCGGGATAAACTTTCCGGGAGGGGCTTTTCTTGACCCCGCGGAACCCATTTCCGAAGAGCTTATGGGGGCAGAGGTAAGAGAGCACCTCGGCCTTGGAAAGGTAAAGGCAAAGGGGCTTGTCCCGGAGGCGAGGCTCAATAAAAAGGTAATCGAGGCCTACAAAAAATCAAAAGAGGTGGTAAATGGAAACGTGGTTCCATAGCGGCACTTACATGAAGGACGGCACGGCCATTACCATAGCGGCGCGAAGCGCCTTTGAGGTCGAGGAGTGCATCCGAAGGGGGCTGAAACCCCTTGACGACAAGAAGAAGAAAAGGACCTCGATAAAACCGGCCCGTCCGGCAAGGCCGAAAAAAAGTGAGAAGCGGCTGTAAGGGGTTTAGTAAAAAGAGGGGGGTTGGATATTGAAGCAAAAAAAGGCGGTAGAAAGGGTAATAGCCCGCATGTGCAGTCATGTTGAAAAAAATACAGGCAGGGCCCCTGAAGGAAAGGCCCTCAGGGAGATTGAAAAAAGGGTGATTCAGGGGGCCATGAGAGCGGATAAGAGAAAGACGGACCTGGCATAGGAGCGGAAAAAAGGCGAGACCCTTTTATGGGAGGTCCTTACGGCATACCTTCGCAAGGCGGGTACAGGTTGCCTTGCATAACAGATTACAGAGAGGAGAATAAGACATGTCTTTTTCAGATTATCTTGAGCTTAAAGTGCTTGACCATGTATTCGGAAAGGCGGCTTATACCATGCCAACGGCCTATGTTGGCTTGTCCACTGCAGACCCCCTTGATACCGGCGCGGGGCTTGCCGAGCCCGCAGGCGGGGCATACGCAAGGGTGGCCACAACCGCGGTTGACTGGAACGCGGCGGCGGCCGGTGCTATCAGCAACGCCAATGCCCTGACTTTTCCTCAGGCAACGGCCTCATGGGGCACGGTTACTCACTTTGCTGTCTTTGACGCGGCAACGGCGGGCAATTTGCTGGCCTCCGGGATACTCACTGTCTCAAAGGCCGTTGGCAACGGAGACACCGTGAAGTTTGACATAGGCCAGCTCTCGGCTACCCTGGATTAAGCCATGGCGGAGCTACTGATACGTCTCAAGAACAATACTCACGCCTACCCCGCAAAAGACAGGATGATGTATAAGCGGGGCGACATTGTGGTGGTCATGCCAGACGGTCATCCGTGGGGTATCTCAGAGGCTTTGCCGGACTTTGCCGTGATACGCACGGACAGGGCTGTAGCGCGGATGGAGCAGTTTCTTGTGGTCCACGAAGTCCCTGAGGTGGAGACACGTGAGATTGACGCGGTTGAGTGGCGCGAAAGAAAGGCAAAAGGCGACCACGGGGATTTTATTGACTTGCCCTCGGAGGGCAAACGTGGCAAGCGGTATGACCGTGAAAAGAAAAAAGACGTGCCCACAATAACCCTTACCGGGCATGTCATGCGTTCTCACACAAGGCGGCGGTGGGGCGTGGTTCTCGGTATGCTTCCATCTGCTAAATTTACTGCGTTAACGGGCAACGGCAGGGCCGTCATCCCGTTCACTCAACTTCGCATAGCCCTGAAAGATAAGATAACAGGAGTCAAGGCCTGATGGCGACAATCGTAATAAAGACAATAAAGCCCTCCGGCGGTGATTATACGTCGCTTTCAGCGTGGGAAGCGGGAGAGCAGAGAGACCTCGTTACCCTCAACGAGATAGCCGTTGCCGAGTGCTACTCCATGCAGGACACCACGGCTGTAACGATCAACGGCTTTACCACGGACGCCGCACACTATGTTGAGATACGCACACCACTTTCCGAGAGGCACAACGGCAAGTGGGATGCCGCAAAGTATAATCTTACAGTTGTGGATGCAGATGCTCTTGTGTTGTCTGACGACCATGTGCGTGTAATAGGTCTTCAGATAAGGGTCTCATCTACCGTATATGGCAGGAATGCCATATACATTTCATTCCCCGGTATCTCAGAATTTCATCTTGCCGACAATATACTTGACGGCCAGCTGAACACCCTTACAACTTCAGGCATATCCACTGGTACCAGTGCCACCTCGGCCCTAATAAAGGCCTGGAACAATATTATCTACGGGTTTCACAGGGGGTGGAACGGCGGAATTGAGATACCAAGTTCCGGTGCGGGTAGTTACGCCTATAACAATACTGTTTACGACTGCCAGTATGGTTTCAAGATAAGCACTACAAATTTTGAATTAAAGAATAATCTGGGTGCGACCAATAACAGGACAAATTTTACAGGTACTCCCGCTGCCACAAGCGGTTACAACGCCTCGGATGACGCCACATCCACAGGCGGGGCCAATGACAGAGTCAGCCAGACCTTCACCTTCGTAGACGCAGTCAACCGTGACCTGCACCTTGCCGCTACGGATACGGGAGCAAGGGACTTTGGCGCAGACCTTTCCGCTACGTTCACTGATGACATAGAAGGGCAACTTCGCACTGCCCCCTGGGACATCGGGGCCGATGAGTATGTGGCAGGCGGCGGCAGTATACCTGTGTCCGGTAATACGATAGGAAGCTCTGCGTACTACGGTGCACTCATTCGTGATCTTGTTGTGGGCGGCACCGCGGCCTCCGTCTCAAGCGTTGCAGGACTTGCGGGACTTGGTTCAAGCGCCGCGGGAACGATAGCCGGGGTCTCCTTTCAATCTGCAAGCGCCCTTATGCAGAGGACTCTAAGCGGGACTCTAAATGGGGTATCCCTCTTTTCCGGCGCTGTTACCACCACCGCGCTTACCGCCCTTGCAGGCAGCATAAAGGCCATCTCCGCATTTAACGGCAAGGCCGGTCTTATTCGCCTCGTGAGCGGCCCCATAGCTGGTGTCTCAATTCTTTCTGCGAGCTCCGGAGTTTTTAGGAGCCTGCAAGGAGCCGTCAGCGGAGTCTCTTTTTTAACGGCCGCTATAACTGGCAGACCTGCGAATTATATCTCCGGGCAGGTGGACGTGTTATCCACCTTTGCCGGAGGGGTTGCCATGGGGTACGGTCTCCACGGCTCGTCTTTATCCGTCTTGCTCTCAGGCGGCGATATTCATGAAACTATCTCCTGCGGCGGTTCATTTTCCGGTGTCTTTTCCATGACCGGAGCCCCCGTGCTTATTGGTAAGCTTTCTCCCGCTTCTCTGGCAGGGTCGCCAAGGTTTGATGTGTCAAGATACGGCGGAGGGGGAGCTCCAATAGTGCAGGCTGATTCAGAGAAGGCTACGGTAACGCAGGACAACAACAACCCCAGGGTGACAAGATGAAACAACAGTTCAAGGTAAATACGGTAGAGACCTTTCGTACCTATGTTTTTGAGAACAATCGCCGTGCCGTGCCCGCAACGGCGCTCCTTACAATCTATCGGCCGGGTTCAGGCGTTAAACTTGTAGACGCCGTTCCCATGACCGTCTCCGCGGATGGCCTTCTATCCTATTCACTCAGCGCCGCACAGAACTCGGAGGCAGGCTCTAATTATAAGGCGGATATAACATATCAGCTCGGAGCGGAGACATTCTACGCCACGCTCTTTTACGATGTCGTCAGAAGCAAACTCGTCAAGGTTATTACAGACGAGGACATAATAAACGAGCTCCCTCAGTTAAAGGACAACGGCTGGCGTGTTAACGGCTCGGCCAAGAGCGGCACAACCGCTTCAATAACGGATACGGAATTATCCCGCTACTCTGACGAATATTTTACGGGCGGGCTTGCTACTTCTCTTGATAAAGGAGAGACGCGCGAGATTATCTCTTTTGTCTCGGCAACTGGCACTGTTACCACCACGGCCTTCTCATCTGCCATTTTGAGCGGAGAGAGATATTTTTTGCGCCGCTCCTTTGGCCGTGAGATTCAACGCGCCTTTGAGAAGATGGAGGAGAAGATAATCCGCCTCGGCAAGAGGCCGGAGCTTATCCTTGACCCCGCGGACTTGCGGGAGGTCCATATATATTACTCCGTTGCAGAGGTCTGCAAGGGGCTCGTCACGGACCGTGAGACCTTCTGGTGGGATATCTGGAAGGACTATGAGAGTCGTAGCGAGGTAACCTTTGAGGCCCTGCGCTTCAAGTACGACTCTTCAGGCGACGGCTATATAGCAGGCTCCGAGGCCGACAGGCGGCTTAACGTAGTAAGGACGGCAAGAAGATGAAAAATCTTAAAGCACGGACCAGGGGTTTATCAAAAATGAACCGGTCTTATGGCAGGGAGGTCAATGGTGAATAATCTTGAGACCATCCGTTTCATTACGGAAAATCTTAACGCCCTGCTTACCGCAGAGGGCCTGCACCTTGCGCAGGAGAATCTTGAGGACGAAAAGAACGTCCCCTCGAGCCTTTTTCCATACGGGATTGTCTCCTACGAGGGAGAAACCTTTGAGTTCACTCATGGTCAGAGGCCGGGATACAGCGACGCTGATTTTAAGGTAACGGTGGTCCTGAAGAACAGGGACCTGAAGGGCATAACCGATGATGAGCAAAGCTGGGCGCATAAGATAAGAGGGGCCCTGACTGTAAAAGCCATGAATTCCGGAAGGCTCTCGGTCACCGCCCCTGTAAGCAGGGTGAACACAAGGGCCGTTACGGTGGATAAGAAAGGTTATGTCTCAAGGCTGACTTACAGCCTTGCAATAAGATACCGGTAGGCAGGGGCCCTGAGCCACGTTTTTGGCGCGTTGGGTTCAAGGATATCAATAAAGACTAAAGGAGATTGAGACCATGGCGGAGAACAAGTTATATCTGGCCCTCGGCGAAGAGGCCATACGCGGTGTAAAGGAGTCCGGAGTCGTTGGATTTATCCCTCTTCTATCATCGGGCATTCCAAAGATGGAGATTAACGAGAAGAGAAGAGATGAATTCAGGGGCGAGGATTCTCTAAAGGGCGGCGCGCCTTTCAGGCGTATGGACAAAAAATGGAGCGCCTCGCTGGAGATACCATTTTTTACCGAGGCAGGCGGAGTCTCTTCCATGATGGGCACCGTAATAAAGCATTTTTTCGGTCACGCGGTTAGCGTGGAGAACGGGACTACGGGTCAGTACTCGCACTCATTCAGTCCTGTGGCAGACCCCTTTGGCACGTCCGCCCTCGGGACGCGGGCCCTGACGCTCAACATGAATATAAACGAGGGCGCGGTAATGAAAAACTGGCCCTTCGTGGGAGGCCGCGTAAGCTCCCTTGGCTTCAGCCAGGAGGCGGGACAGAACCTGAAACTTACGGCCGATATGTTCGGCCAGTTCAGGGATGCCGTAACGCCAGAGACGGGCGGGGCCGTCTTTGCCGCAGAAAACCTCCGTTGCGATTATAACAACCTCATGGTCTACACAGGTCCGGTGACTCGTATAGGGGCCGCGCCTGATTTTACGGACATGACCTTTGCCTCGGCCACGCAGATAAAACCCGACAAGATAAGCCTGAAGTTTGAGAACGGGATGAGCGACGTGCTTCGGCTATCAGGCCTTGATTATCCCGACAAGACCCGCATGGGCCAGTTCAAGGTAAGCCTTGAGATGACTATTGACTGGGAAGATCCGGCAAGCGGTTTTTCTTCGGTAACGGAGTTCAATTCCTGGATGGCCTCGGCGGGTTCCACCAACTTCGCCCTTCACTGGGACACAGGCGCTCAGGCCGGCACAGGGGACAACCACGGGCTTTATATAGACCTGCCCATTATGGAGAGAACGGGCGGAACACCCGATTACTCCCTTGATAAAGACCCCATGATAACGCTGAAATACGAAGGCGTTTTTGATGGTTCCGTAACGCATTACATGGCGGGCCTCATACTGAAGAACACATCGGTGGCCCTTTAGGGGGATGATTTTTTTGAGCTATTTTTCCAAGGAGGTCTCATGGCTATCATAAGTTTTGACAGGGATGTGCTTATAGACTATATCCCGGCCTATGGCGGCAACAGGGAATCAGAAGACCCCTGCGTGGTGCGTCTGAAGTTTGTCCCCTACTCCAGGGTGCAGGAATACTCGCGTCTTCTCGCCGCGCGGGCAAGCGGGGCGGCGGGCGACGCGGTAAAGACGGTGAACCTCTCGCAATCAGTGCAGAAGAAACAGTTTGTCGAAAACGTGGCCTCGGTATCCGGTTATTACATCGGAGAGCGAGAGGTCTCAGGGGCCGAAGATTTTTACGAGTCCGCTGATACGGAGCTTGTCACCGAGATAATCCGCTCCATGGAGAACATACATAAACTCTCCGAAGGCCAAAGAAAAAACTGATAGCGGGTTTCCGTTGGACCTTTCTCGTGACCTCTGACGGAAGCCCCTTTAAGTGCGATGAGTGCGGCCACGGGTTGAGAGAGGGGCGTAACTGCGCTAATGCGCGGGGTCTCTCGCAGGGGTCAAGGATAGTAAGAAAGTTCACGGCTGATGTCTCGGAGGAGATAAAGAGAAGGGGCGCGGTAAGGGTCTTCAGCCTTGGTGAAATTCGTTTTTACGAGTGTCCTCTCACCTCCATCACCGCGGATACGCTCGACCTCATAAGGGTGATTTACCTCATTGAGAGCTCCGGGCGGTTGTTCTTTGACGGAGGATGGTCGGACCAGCCGCACTGGCTTGTCGAGGCCTATGAGATATATAAGAGAGAAAGTTTTGAATACCTGAAGGGACGTAAAAATGGCGAATGAAAAAGACGTAGAGGTTGTTATAAAGGCCCCGGCAGAGCTCTCTTCCGTGGTAGACAGGATACTCCGGTCTGTAATTGATTCCAGCTCCGCTATCAAGGACAACTTCGAGGGGCTCATCTCCACCTCGGACGTGGATACCATGGAGAGTTACGCCACGGGGCTTGAGCGTGTCGCCGGGCTTGAGGCAGAGAGGATAGGGCTTATCAATGAGCGGCACGCCGCCGAGGCGGAACTCGCCAGGCTCGACACTTCGAGCCCCTACAATGCCCCGGACCCTGGTTCCGTAAACTCCGATGTGGCCAACTCCTTTGCGGATTACGAGGCACGGCTCACGGCACTGCAGGACTACAATACCGGTGTCATCACGGAGATGATAAGGGCCCATGAGACGCAGGCGCAGATAGAGGCCGCCTACTCGGACCTTTCCATACAGTCATCCAAAAAGGCGCGCGACCTGAAGATACAGTACGCGGGCGAGGCCTTTGGCGCGGCGGCCAACTTCATGGAGAATCTCTTTGTGGCAACTGGCTCGCACAGCCGCTCCATGTTCGAGATTATGAAGGCCGCGGCAATATCCCAGACCGTTATCGATACCTACTCGTCGGCGCAGGCGGCATACAAGTCCCTTGCAGGCATACCCGTTGTGGGCCCCGGGCTCGCAATAGCCGCCGCCGCCTCGGCCATAGCCGCGGGGCTCGCGCGAGTGGCTCAGATAAGGAGCACGCCCTTTGGCGGCGGCACGGCCGTTACATCGGGAGGCGAGGCCATAACCACTCCCTTTACCGGGGGTTCACCGCAGGCATTTCCCATTCAACAGGGACAGGATAATGTGGCGCAGACCCTTACGGTCAATGTCTACAACCCCTTGAGTGACGATAACTGGGACAAGATAGTGGAGGACAACATAGCCCCGGCCCTTGAGGGCCTCTCCAACAGGGACGTTGTATTGAATATAAAAGTAGCGGGGTAATAATGGCAACCTGGGAAAAGATTAAATTTTTTTACGATACCATGCTCGGCGAACCGGGCACCGCACTTACCGCGGACAGCACGCTTACCGGTACGGATGTGGCGAATATATACAACATGCTTGAGGTAAACAGGTGGGAGTCCGGTAATACGGCGGACCCTCAGTATATTACCTGGAGCGGGAATCTGCTCCTTAATAGCGATTTTGAGTCCTGGACCAATGGCTTGCCTGATTACTGGTCCCTTTCAGGCGGGTCCGGCGCATCGGTGACAGCGGATACCGTTACCATGAAAAAAGGGCTTACCTCGGCGAGCCTCACCCGTGCCGGGACTGACTGCCATCTTATGCAGAGTGTCCTTTCTTTCAGGGATTTTACAGGTAAGACCTTCAGCCTCGGGGCATGGGTATCATCGGCAAACGTATCACAGGCGAGGCTTGCCATCTTCGACGGCATTAAGTGGTCCTATTCACCATACCATAGCGGCGCAGGGGGCTGGGAGTTCCTGAGTGTATCTCATCTGGTATCAGAAGGGGCTACGGATTTGAGCATCCGCCTGCAGGTCCTTGGCGCCGACGGCACGGTTCTCTTTGACGCGGCAAGCGGGGGCATGAGAAAGAGCGCCGATTATCTTGCCTTTATGGGTCATGATTACCACGGCTCAGGAGGGACCCTTACATTAGAGGCATCGGATGATGATTTTACAGGAGATATTCGGGGCCTCGTAACCATACGTCCGCTCTCGAACCGCGCCGTAGTGGCCGAGGCGCGCCTCCTTGCAAACCCTGATTTCGAGGTCTGGGACAATGGGCCTGCCGCCCCGCCCACAGGTTGGGCCATCGGAGGGGGTCCCTCAGCGGCCATGGCCAGAGAGGCCGTAACGGTCTTCAAGGGGGTCTACAGCGCGAGGCTCGGTAGCGCTGTCAATGAGGACGCCTGGGTAGAGGCAGGAGAGACGGGCAACCCCTATGATCTTGCAAATCTATCCGGCAAGACCATCTCCTTTGGCTGTTATGTGAATACCTCCGCGCCGGGCAGGGTAACCCTGAGGATCTACGATGACGATGGCGCTGGTGTGCAGTTTACCGAGAGCGCCGTGCACCCCGGCGACGGGTCGTGGCAGTTCATGACCGTGACACGTCCCCTGCGGAGCGGACTTAAGGCCTTGAAATTAAGGTGTTACATATCAACGGGAGCGGCGGCCAATGTCTATCTTGACGGGGCCGTAATGAGGGTCTCAACATCGGTTCAGGCAGGTGAGCTATCTGATTACGTCACCCCCGGGGCAATAAGTAAGAGGCACTGGCGCCTGAAGATGACCGGTCACAGCAGCGCGCCTTACATGAAAATATGCATATGGGGCTCCAAGACCGTGCTCGATTACGCTGCCACCTCTTTTGACCCCTACGGCGAGTCTGTTCAGGCCAATGTCAATATAAGCAACTCCGGTCATATCATGGGCGTGCATACAAAATACACTGAGCGCTCCATATCACTTGCCTTTCGCGAGGCGGATACCGCACTTTATGAAAAGGTGCGGGGCTGGTGGGAGTCATCAGGACTTAAAAACTTTTTTTTGGCATGGGAGCGCGGCAATAACCCCGACGATATCTTTCTCATGTTCCCTGACAAGAGGTTCTCCAATCCGCTTAAAAAGGGCGGCCTTTTCAGGGATATAAACATAAAACTCAAGGGGAGAAAGGAATAAACAATGGCAGATCTCAGGATTCAGTATATGGACGAGATGGTTGGGGCCGGGCATCCCGCCAAGGCGGACACCCTTAACAGGCTTATGCTTTCGGAACATGGCATTAACGGCGCCCATAAATGGCTGGATGTGACGCACCCGGATTTTGGAGCCACAGGTGACGGGGTTACGGACGACACGGCTGCCGTACAGGCCGCCTTTGACGCCGTTCCCGCTTCAGGCGGCATACGGACTGTTTATTTTCCGGCGGGCACATATATTATCACCGCCCCCATTAATCTCAATAAACATAATATGGTAGTGCGGGGTGAAGGGTCATTATCTGTAATAAAGGTCAAGGATAATACGGGAGACCTGCAGGCAGGCGGTTATGGCTCCATCTTCAATATCGCCGCTACTGTAACCTTCCTGACCATCAGGGACCTTCAGATTGATGGTAACGCCGATAATAACACAACCTCTACATACAACGGCATAGGAGGGGTGAACACGGACCACCTTACGATACAGGGGGTGGTCATAAGGAATACTCCATTCAACGCTATCCTGCTCACGGCGACTACGGCGCCCCACACCAATCTTCGGATAACCGGAAATTTTTTAAGAAATATAGGATGGAGGGGAATTCAGGTTGAGTATGGTGATACGGGGATTATAACAGGCAATGAAATATTCTCTACGGGAAGCCAGGGCATAGCCCTTGTCGAGGGTACAACTGTGGGCGTCCATTCGAGCCGCGGGGTGCTCATATCCGGAAACATCATCAACAGGTCTATCGCGCCTAGCACGATACTAACTGGTCAGGTGGAAAAAGACATGATGATTATACTCGGCAGGGGAAGCCAATACATTATTGTAGACGGCAATATCTGCCATGACAACAGCCGCGCCGGCGATGACGGCATAGCCGTGGGCGCGAGCATCCCCTCGGACCCGTTCTTTCAGTCCATTATCATCAGCAACAACGTGGTTACCCTTGCCGGGGGGTTCGGCATAGACGCCACGAGCCAGTGCATAGTTACCGGCAATTTTGTATCCAGGGCCGCCACGCACGGCATTGTCATAGCCGGGGACCTTGGCGCCAACAGGAAGGATACCATTATAGCCAACAACATAATATATAACCCCAATCAGAGTAACAGTAATGCCGGCGCCGGTATATATATCGGTCCGGGCGGAACCCCATCGGCCACATGGTCCAGGCTCCGGGTCCTCAATAATACGGTCTTTGACGAGGGGCTCAAGACAAGATACGGCGTTTATCTGAACGCAACCAACGTGGCCATGAGCAATATAGAAATAAGGGGCAATGACCTTGAGAAGGTGACAACGGAATCCATATACATTGTTAACGCGCCCAACATCACAAACCTTCGCGTTAAGGACAATATAGAAAAAAACCTTTTCAGGACGCTGCCTGCGGGCGCCACCCCCTCTGTGCTTGGCGGCGAGTTTTTTCAGTCGGCCAACACACAGCCCACCACCATTACCATGTTTAACGATGGTTACATCGGTCAGCGGATACACATAAGGTTCGCCGATACAAACACTACCATCCAGTTTGCCGGGAGCGCCCTGAAGGGCAACGGCGGCGTTAACTTTACGGGAAAGGCAGGCGATTTTCTGGACTGTGTATTTCAGGGCACTCAATGGGCCTGTATAGTTGGGAGCGTTTGATAAGTAGCCGGGGGCGAAGATGGTAAGACAAAGATTCCTTGATGAACTTAATAAGAGCGAGAACAGGCCTGACATTGTACTCGAGTTGGGGCTTAAAGGAGGGACCCGTTATCTGGGCCTCCACGGCAACAGGCCGAATGTTGTCCATTACCGCGCCGATGCCTCATATCGCGCCGACGCGGATATATTTGCCGTGGGCTCGGATACCCTGCATTTTATCGATCCGGTACTTAAATCCGTATCGTCCCTTCAGAACAGGATAGACCCCTCGAAGGGTTTTGCCACAAGGGGCGAGCTCAAGGCCGTAATATCGGGGAGGGAGAACTTCAGGTCCATCATAAGCGACGAGTTCCTCAAGAACACGCCGGTGATAAGAAAAGACGGCTTTATCGCCCCTGACTTTACATACGGCGATTATGCCCCTACTTTTTCAGGTGTAATCTCAGACTGGAGCAGAAAGGGCGATGAGCTTACCCTGACCATAGCCGATACCCTTGCCGATGTTGGGAGTCTTCAGATACCGGTGAGCAACCCGGACGGCACACAGTGGCTTGATTACACGAACCGAAATCCCGTGGAGATAATGAAAGACCTCCTTATAAATAAACTGGGCATGGATATGTCCACTATCGATACTCTCAGTTTCGACAGTGAGTCATCTCTATGGCTTAACGGGTGGTCTTTCAGCCGGGTACTTACGGAGCCCGTGGAGGCCAACAAGATACTCAACGAGCTTCAGATAGAGACGAACTCATTTATCGTGCATGACGGGCTCCGTGTAAACTTCAAGGTCTTTTCTCCGCCCCCGCCGGGCACAGTGGTTGAGCAGTGGTCCGAGGGCACGCATATTATAGAAAATACACTTGCCCAGGACTCGGGGTACAGGGACAAGTTTTTCAACCGCGTGGTAGTTTATTTCGACTATAAGGGCTCCGGCGAGAGCACGGATAACTTCGAGAGCGCCGTCATCGCGGCGGACGCCGCGTCACAGGACCCGTCACAGTGGAACGAGATATCCACGAAGACGATAAAGAGTAAATGGATAAGGTCCTTAACGCACACTCAGCCCGTGAACATAACAGGGGCTACTCTATATCACCTTTCTAAGAACAACGGCCCCGGCGCCGGGGCGCTCACCTTTACCCCTTCAGCCAACGGCAGTCATACGTTGCAGTGGGCCCCTCCCGGCGAGGCGGCGGGAGGGGCGGTGAGTCTCTCCTCTTCCGGCAGATACACGCTTTATTCCTCTAACGGGAGCAAGTGGGTAAAGCTTGTGGTGGATTACGGGAGTCTGCCCACCCAGGGCAAAAGCGATACGATAACGATAGCCACCCTTAACGGTCTCAGCATGGCAACTCAGCTGGCGCAGAAGATATTGAACCGCTACCGCGACCCTGTTTCCACTATAAGTTTTGAGATGGACATCAATAATATGGTCTATAACTCGAGTTTCATAAAACCCGCTGATTTCAAGGACATTACAACGGATGAGGCCTTTGAGCACGGTAGCCCCACATGGAATGGGGAGCGGGTGATGATAACGAGGGTAAGGCCCGACATGAGTAGCCACAGAGTAAGGGTTGAGGCCGTAGAGACGAAGCTATACCGCCGCTATGGCTTTGTGGCTCCCCCGGGCCAGCCCGATTATCCCGCGGCCACTCCATCGCAGAGAGAGCGGGCATACATAGGAGACAGCGCCAACAAGGTCAATGGCGGCACAGAAGACGGATACATAATCTGGTAAGGAGGTTTCTGAATGACAACGCCAACCAAGAACTGGACGGATATCCCGGACTCGGCTATCGACGCGGACAGTCCCCTCGATACTACGCTCCTTACGGAGATAAGGGACGATCTTGTTCACCTCAGAGAATGGCTGGGGCTCAACTATACTGCCGCTCAGGACCATAACCACGATGGCATAAACAGCGCCCTTCCCGGCGCCACGGGGTCATATACCACCACCGGAGGGGCAACGGACCTGGTCCTTGCCGCCGATACGGAACAGTGGAAGTCCGGTGACGTCAACGGGACATGGACAAAGGTAAAGGAGTTCAAGATTGGCCGAGGCGGAACCCTGAAGATAAGTTTTGACGGCATGGTCTCCATCTTCGCCGGGGCCCCAACCTCGGTGGGTGCGAGGATATACAAGAACTCCATACCCTATGGAACGGTGCGGAGCTTTACAGCCCTGTACCAGACCTATACCGAGACACTGGGCGGGCTCGCGCCCGGCGACCTTATTCAGCTCTATTATGTATGCAACGGCACGGATGACAAGGTCTATGTAAAGAACTTCAGGGCATACGCCGACTATAATTTTCAGTCCGTTGTCAACCTGGACTAATTAAAGGAGGGCGCTATGAGCCCGGAGAAAGACGTGAATTTATGGATGGCCGTGAGCGGGGGACTCCTGGCGCTCTGGTCCGCCATGCTCTCTTATGTTCTGCGGGCATTCGGGCAGAGGATGGAAAGGCTTGAGTGCCATGGCGTGCCGAAGCCGGAGTGCGCCATATTCCGTAATAACAACACAGGCATCTTAAGCGAGATAAAGCAGACCCTCTCGGAAAACAGCCGGGATATCCGGCAGATGAACAATACCATCACAAGGATAGCCACTAAGATGGAGGCCCTTGATGAAGGACTTTGACCGCGCCATGGAGTTTGTATTCCGCTGGGAGGGCGGGTATGTTTTTGACCCTAAAGACCCCGGAGGCGAGACCCACTGGGGCATTTCCCGGCGGGCCTACCCCATGCTTGACATAAAGGACCTTACAAAGGGAGAGGCAATGGATATATACAGGAACAATTACTGGGACCGGGCCGGGTGCGGCGACCTGCTCTGGCCTCTTAATATGGTGGTCTTTGATACGGCCGTCAACATGGGCGTGGGCAGGGCAAAGGAGTTTCTCTCCCGTACGCATTACTGGCAGGATTACATAATCGAGCGGATTGATTATTACGCACGCGTCCTAGGACGAAAATCATATCTCAGGGGATGGATAAACAGGTCCGTTGCCCTCTACCGGACGGCTGGAGACGGGCATCCGCTCTCATCATACGAAGAAGGAGGTAAATGAACATGGAGTGTTACACAGGAGCTCACGTAATAGAGGCCCTTGTACTTGGTGGAGTTTTTTCCCTCGTGGGTACGGTAGTGTATTACAGGAGGTTCTCGCAGTGGGCGAAGAAGTTAAGGGAGGAGCTGTGAAAAAGAGAGGTCTCTGTATTGAGTGCGGCAGGCTGGCATGGATATATCTAAAGACCTGCCTCTGTGAAAAATGCACCCCGTGCGGGGGTAAGCCAAGCCCTGCATTCAAAGACCATAAAGGAGAATCAGGAGGAGAATGATATGACACCTCTAATAGGAGACCTCATAGAATCAACGGTTGGCAAGGTTGTGGGTAAACTCGCGGACAGGTATCTGCCCGCCTCCATGAGCGAGCAGGAGAAGGCCGAGTTCAGGCTCAAGGCTGAGGAACTGGCTATTGAAGAGAGCAAGGCCGCAACTGCCGACACCCAGAACGCCCGTGCCCTTGCCGCCAGAGAGGGCGAGGGCGCGCCCCCATGGGCCAACGTCCTGAAGGTGACCCATCGCCCATTGTGGTCTTTTATCATGCTGGCCATATTCAGCTGGACCATACTCGCCCCGTATCTGGGATATCCGCAGATACCCCTTACCGAGGTGCATAAATCCATTATGCAGACGGTAATCATCTTCTACTTCGGCGGCCGGAGCGTGGAGAAATCCATAGCCATGATAAAGGCCGGCTGATTCTCTTCACCGCTTTTACGCGGCAGGGCCGTTGACATACCCCGGTGATAAAAGTTATAATATGGAATGAACGCAAGGACGTTTATTATCATCGGGGTCATCTTCATAATCGCGGGCGTCGTCCTCGGCATGGCGCCAAAGATACCCCTTCTCGGCAGGCTTCCCGGAGACCTCTACTTCAGGAAAGACAATTTTTCCTTTTATTTTCCTCTTACCACCTCGATAATCATAAGCGCCCTTATCTCCCTTCTCATATATCTATTTGGAAGGCGATGATGTTGCAAAAAAGAGAATCCATGGTGAGCTGTGGTTTTTTTAACACAGTAGAAACTTAACTTCTAATGGGTAACTATTGGATTTGTAAGAACTTTTATTCTTGGCACGCTTTTTGTATATTGTATATGTTAATGATGCAGAAGACCATTAAAAAAGAGATATCTTTTTCCGGCGTAGGCCTGCATACAGGGCGCAACGTCATGGTGCGGCTGGTTCCGGCCGGAGAGGATAGCGGCGTAAGGTTTATCAGAAAAGATCTGCCTGGTTTTCCTTCCATAAAGGCCGATGGGGCCAACGTCGTAAATACCAACTACGCTACTACCCTCGGGGTGGGCGGTGTTACCGTCTCCACGGTGGAGCACATCCTCGCGGCCCTCTACGGGCTTGGTGTGGACAACGTGGATGTAGAGGTGCATGGCAGTGAGATACCCATCCTTGATGGGAGCGCCGGTGAGTTCATAAGGAAGATAGAGGCCGCGGGGTTCAAAAGCCTTATGGCGCCGCGTAAGTATCTTGTAGTCAAGAGGCCCATAAAGGTATCGGCGGGAGATAAGTATCTCATGCTGCTTCCCTCCGATGAGCCCGGTTTAAGGATAGATTATTCCATTGATTTTAATCATACCCTTCTCGCCAAGCAGACATTCTCAAGGCGCTGTACAAAAGAGGTCTTCATCAATGAGATAGGAAACGCCAGGACCTTCGGCTTTTTGAGTGACATAGAGATGCTTCGCGCCAACGGCCTTGCCATGGGCGGGTCCTTGAGCAACGCCGTAGTCGTCGGCGAGAGTGACATACTTAATGAGGACGGCCTCAGGTATCCTGACGAGTTCGTAAGGCACAAGGCCCTTGACCTTATCGGAGACCTTGCGCTTGTAGGAGCGCCCGTAAGGGGTCTGCTCATAGCCCACAGGTCCGGTCATGCCCTTAACCACAGGCTTTTGCAGAAGATAGTCAGGCTCCGCTCAAGGTGGGAGCTCAGACAGGGCGCCGTGGTGAACCAGGGCGCAATGACGAGAGGCGCCTACAATTACCGGCGTGAGGCAGTGGCCCTCTGAGCCTGTTTTGTCATCTATGGGCGCCCGGTTCTTCGGGGGGTCCGGTATTTTATAATCTATCGTTAGGCCGCTTGAAGCCGGGTTATTTAACCCGCTTTTTTTTTGTCTCAAGCCCGGGTTTTTTCCTCTCCCTTTATCTCCGCCTTCCCGTTGATTGTAAAAAAAATACCGCTATGATAGAATTATTATTAAGATAACGTCGTTTTTCGGTGGTTTTCCTACCTCAGGGCAAGTTGAATAAGATTACGGGATAGATGAATACGATTATTGCCTCCGGCATAAAGAGAGATGAGAGCAGAGAGCAGATAACCCTTGAGGACAATGCTCTCGCCATGGCCCTCTTCGGCGAGGCGGCGTCTAATCTCAAGGCCATTCAAAAGACGACGGGCGTTACGATAAGCACACGCGGCGGGCTTGTTACCATAAGGGGGAGCGTGAGCGGCGTGGGGAGCGTCAAGAGGCTTCTTCTTGACCTGTATGACCTTCTCAAAAAGGGTTACAGGCTTGGCCCCCATGATATTGATTACGCTATCCGCATGGCCATGACGGAGAGTCCCGTGCCTCTGGCCGACGTATTCCTCAATACGGCCTGCATCACTTTCAAAAAAAAGGTCATAGCCGCCAAGAGCGTTGCGCAAAAGATATATATCGACGCCATAAGAAGGGCTGACATGGTCTTTGCCATCGGTCCTGCGGGGACGGGAAAGACATACCTTGCCATGGCCATGGCCGTCAGCGCCCTTGTCAATAAGGAAGTCGAGCGGATTATACTTACGAGACCCGCCGTTGAGGCAGGCGAGAGGCTTGGTTTTCTTCCCGGCGATCTCGCGGCCAAGGTGGACCCTTATCTCCGGCCCCTCTACGACGCGCTTTACGATTTTCTGGAGTACGAGAGGGCGGAAAAGCTCATGGAGAAGGGCATCATAGAGGTGGCCCCCCTTGCCTTCATGAGGGGGAGGACATTGAACGACTCCTTTATCATCCTCGATGAGGGGCAGAACGCCACCACCCGGCAGATGAAGATGTTTCTTACAAGGCTTGGTTTTGATTCAAAGGCCGTCATAACGGGCGATATTACTCAGATAGACCTTCCCTCGGCCAGGGCCTCCGGCCTTATCGAGACGCGCGCCATACTCAAAGACGTCGAGGGCATAGAGTTCGTAACCTTCTCGGATGTGGACGTGGTGCGTCATCCGCTCGTGCAGGATGTGATACGCGCCTTTGATGAGATGGAAGCGAAGAGGTCTGTGAGGACCGGGGCCTCGCAAGAAGAAAAATCAGAGTAGGGGAGGATAGGCATGGCCTCTTCGAAGGTCCTTGTGACGGACAGGGTCTGTTGCGCCAGGGTAATGATTGCAAGGGCCATATTAAAGTCGGCCATGACGGTGCTTGGCGTTGAAGGCAGGGAATTGAGCCTTCTCCTTACCGGCGATGAAGAGATAAGGGAGCTCAACCGGAGGTTTCGCGGTAAGGACAAGAGCACCGACGTGCTGAGTTTTCCCATGGACGACGAGCTTCTTCTCGGCGATATCGCCATCTCCATGGACAGGGTTCACAGACAGGCCGTTGACGCGGGCATTACGGACGATATGGAGCTCGCGAGGCTCTGCATTCACGGGCTTCTTCATCTTCTTGGATACGAGCATATTCACGGCGGCAGACAGGCCGGCAAGATGAGGCGCAGGGAGGAGGAACTCTTCTCGGCGCTGGAGGCAAAGGGGTTCTTTCATAAGATTGATGGGGCCTGAGAGGCCGGGCCTGGTCAAGGGGTTGGGATGGAAAGGCAACAACAGAAGGTTATTAAACCAAAGGGATGGCTCGGTAGCCTGAACTGCGCCATAGAGGGCGTTATATACGCCTTTAAGACGCAAAAACACATAAAGCTCCATTACCTCATCGCCGTGGCCGCCCTTATCCTGAGCCTCGTGCTGAGGCTCCCTGTCCTGGAATTTGTCCTCTTTGCCATATCCATCATTATCCTGCTCTTCGCCGAGATGCTGAATACCGCCATAGAAGAGACCGTTAATCTCATCGAAGATAAACATCACGTAATGGCAAAGAACGCCAAGGATGTCTCTGCCGGAGCCGTCCTCATAGCCGCTATCGGCGTTGCCATAATGGTCTATATGCTCTTTACAAAGTACATGGCCGAACCCGCGGCCCTGGGTCTCCGGGGTGTGCACGATTTTTCAGGCCATGTTGCAGTTATATCCCTTCTGCTGGTCCTTATCGCCGTGGTGGTTTGTAAATCCATGGGCCATAGCGGCCGCCCCCTTCACGGAGGGCTTCCAAGCGGACACGCCGCTGTGGCATTCTCTCTTTTTACTTCCATAACCCTGCTTACGGGCTCGCCGATAGTCGCCGTCCTGGCCTTTGTCATGGCCATTATGGTGAGCCACTCAAGGCTCCTCGGAGGCATACACACGAGGCTTGAGGTAATTCTCGGCGCACTGCTCGGTACGGGCCTTACCCTTATCATCTACAGGATTTTTCTCTATACAGGGCCATGATAAAGAGGGTCCTCGCCGCCATATCTTCAGGGGGCCTGCTTGTCCTCTCCATCGCCCCTTTCGGGCTCTGGCCCCTTGCCTTTGCGGCCTTTGTCCCGCTTCTCATATCCCTTGAGGGCCAACGAAAAGGACGCTCATTTCTCCTTGGTTATATTACGGGGTTTGTCTTTTTTATGGGCGCCGTATACTGGGTGGTCTACTCAATGCATTACTACGGGGGCCTCGGTTTTGGCCAGAGCCTTCCCGTCCTGCTATTGCTATCTTCATATCTTGCTCTATTCTTCGGTTTTTTTGCCTTGCTTTCACGCCTCTCACCCGCCTCGGGTTTTGGGGCGCTTATCTTTTTGCCCTCTCTATGGGTGAGCATGGAGTACCTGCGGGGACATCTCTTTACGGGTTTCCCATGGGCGCTCTCGGGGTACTCGCTGGTCCATAATATCGTCCTTATTCAAGTTGCCGATATTACGGGCGTCTGGGGCCTCTGTTTTCTCGTCATTTTTGTGAACGTAGCCCTCTGTCTCTTTATAGTCTCCGGCATGAAGGGCAGTCCGGGGTCGGTGGGCCCCGTGGTAGCCGCTGTATTGCTTTTGACGGTGGCAGGGGGTTACGGAGCCTTCAGGATAAGGCAGGTAGAGAGCGCCGTTAAAGGCTGGACCACGGTGCGGGCCGCCCTGGCTCAGGGTAATATCGATCAGTCCGTAAAGTGGGACAAAAGATATCAGGCCGAGACGCTGCGTATATACAGGCGCCTTACAGAGCGGGCATCTGCCGCCGGGGCAGGGCTCGTGGTATGGCCAGAGACGGCGGTGCCCTTTTATCTTGAGAAGAACAGGGCGGGCAAAAAGATTGTGACGGACATTGCGAGGCAAAATAAGGTGAGGCTCTTGACCGGGAGTCCCGCCTATGATTATAATAAGAAAAACAAAGGAGTGAGCCTTTATAACAGCGCTTATGTCATCTCCGGCAAGGGCCGGATAACCGGCAGGTACGACAAGGTTCATCTTGTGCCCTACGGCGAGTACGTTCCCCTCAAGCGTTTCATGCCTTTTATAAAAAAACTCACCGTTGGTGTGGGCGATTTTGCCTCGGGCAAGGGTCCCGCGCCCCTTGACATAAACGGCTACAAGGCGGGGGTCCTCATATGCTATGAGGCCATATTCCCGGCCCTTGCGCGCGCCTCTGTAAGGGCCGGGGCAGTGCTCCTCGTAAATATCACCAATGACGCCTGGTTCGGCAAGACCGCCGCGCCGTACCAGCACCTTGACATGGCGCTCCTGCGGGCCGTGGAGAACAGGGTCTATCTTCTGCGCTCCGCCAATACGGGCATAAGCGCCGTCATAGACCCCGTGGGCAGAATAAAGAAACAGACAGAGCTTTTTACAGAGGACCTCGTCGTCCTTGATGTGGCTCTGAAGTCCGGCCTTGAGACCTTCTACACGGCCTACGGCGATGTATTCGCCTACATCTGCCTATTCTTTTCCGGGGTTTTTGTCCTTGTCGCGGCCCGGAAGGTAAGAAAATAAAATAATCTGGCGAGATTCACAGGGAGGAACATCCATGTACGACGATATAAGGGCAGGGCTGAAAGAGACCACCGGCAAGTTTGAAGAACTACGGGGGTATCTTTGACCTCGCTGGAATGAAAGAGGAGCTTGCCGAAATAGAGAAGGCCCTGGCAGAGCCTGATTCATGGGAAGACCGCGCGGTGACCAACGGGCTTATGAAGAAAAAATCGGCCATCACTTCGAGGCTTGATACCATTAACGCAATCTCCACGCTCCTTGAGGACTCTGATGTGCTCCTTGAGCTCGCCGAGGAGGCCGGCGATGAGGACTCGGCCATTGAGGCCGACCAGAAACTCAAAGAGGCCCGCAGGGCCCTTAGGGCCGAAGAGATAAAGCGCATGCTCAGCGGCGAGAACGATACCCTCGACGCCATAGTCTCCATACATCCCGGGGCCGGGGGCACCGAGGCCATGGACTGGGCGAGCATACTCTTTCGCATGTACCAGCGCTGGGCCGAGTCCAGGGGCTTTAATCTGGAGGTCATCGATTATCAGCCCGGCGAGGAGGCCGGCGTAAAGAGCGTAACCTTCGAGCTCTCCGGTATGTTTGCCTACGGCTATATGAAGGCCGAGTCCGGCGTGCACCGCCTTGTGCGTATCTCTCCCTTTGACGCCGGAAAACGCCGCCATACGTCCTTTGCCTCTGTCCTCGTATACCCCGACATAGAAGAGGACATCGATATAGAGATACTGGACTCGGAACTCCGTATAGACACCTTTCGCGCCAGCGGCGCCGGAGGCCAGCACGTCAACAAGACCGACTCGGCCATAAGGATAACCCATCTTCCCACAGGCATAGTCACCCAGTGCCAGAGCCAGCGTAGCCAGCACAAGAACAAGGCAACGGCCCTTAAGGTCCTGAAAGCGCGCCTCTATGAGAAAAAACGCGCCGAAGACGAGGCGAAAATGGAGTCCTTCCAGAAGGAAAAACGCGATATCGCCTGGGGAAGCCAGATACGCTCCTATGTGCTCCAGCCATACCAGCTTGTAAAAGACCACAGAACAGGCATCGACGTGGGCAACGTGGACAGGGTCCTCGATGGGGACATCGACTGCTTTATAGAGGGATTTCTTCTCCAGAGCGCCGCGCATAAGGAGGGCGTCTGAGCCTGCTCCCCCCCCCCATCTTCGGGCCTCACGGAGATATTAATGCCGTAAAAGGCCCCGCGCCGCGGCGGCCCCCTCCCTTTAAGCGGGATATTATCAAGATAAAATAAAATAAATCTTGACAGAAGCCGCTTCTCTGGTCTATAAATAAAGTTTCTGTTTCCAGCTTAAAAGGGAGCGGTATGTCTTTATTACGGCCCGGGGCCAGAGGCCATACAGCGCTACGCTGGCGTAGCTCAACGGTAGAGCAGCTGATTTGTAATCAGCAGGTTGCGGGTTCGAATCCCATCGCCAGCTCCAGTACATTTAAGTTCTTTTATGACTTTTAAGGGCGCTTTTACCCCTCTAAGTTGAATCTTAAGGTGCAAGGCATTCTAATCAGGCGGTTCATATGTCTTCGTGGTTTTTTAAGACCTCATCACCGAAAAACCTCAGGAAATTGGATGTTTAAGAGTAAAACTACCGGCCCTGCGCAATCACGGTAAAGCCGTTTAATATATGTAATGTCATGGAGGGGTACCCGAGTGGCCAAAGGGGGCAGACTGTAAATCTGCTGGCTCAGCCTACGGAGGTTCGAATCCTCCCCTCTCCACCATTCAAGGGGCTTGATTAGGGCATGATTAGGGCGTAGGGGGCGTGATTGGGTCGCAGAGGGCTGATTGATATTGGGGCGCAGGGGGCGTGATTGGGTTGCGATTTTGCAGGTGCAAGGGGCTGGTTGGAGGCGTAGGGGTTTCATCGGGGGTTAGGGCTTCACTAACAATATGGCCTCATTAACATTAAGGGCATAAGGGCTTCATTAATAATAAAAGGACGCCCGGGGTTATCGCCGTTAGGGGCTTGATTGGGGACGGCGGGCTTCTGTTTTTGCAATGGGCTGATTTTTCAGGGTTTTTTGCGAGCTTTATCAGGCGGGTGTAGTTCAATGGCAGAACTCCAGCCTTCCAAGCTGGCCATGTGGGTTCGATCCCCATCACCCGCTCCAGTACAGGGTTTTAATATTAGCCCATGTATCTCAGTTGGCAGGCGCAAGCATGACAGGTTCGCAGAGGAAGGTTATTACCATCACCTGCTTCAGCACATGGCTTGTAAGATAAGCCCATGTAGCTCAGTTGGTAGAGCACTTCCTTGGTAAGGAAGAGGTCAGCGGTTCAATCCCGCTCATGGGCTCCAGTTAATATAAAATGACGGCACACAGAATTTTTCGGGAGGTATAGAGATGAGCAAGGCCAAATTTGAGAGGACAAAGCCTCA